>SHVV01000016.1 GCA_009694095.1 Alphaproteobacteria bacterium
GTCTGATCGTTCGTAGGTTGTAATGTCGCTGAGGAGCGCGCCGTCCGACACTGCGCCCGCGTCCTGGCCACGCGAGAGAGGCTCGATCTCGACCATGGCAAGGTTGCAACGACGCTCGAAATCGTCGTTCGGGTCGTACACGTAGGCAATGCCGCCACTCATGCCAGCGGCGAAATTCTGACCGGTCGGACCAAGCACGACGGCGATCCCTCCGGTCATGTATTCGCAGCCGTGGTCACCGACGCCTTCGACCACGGCGATCGCTCCCGAGTTGCGCACGGCGAAACGTTCGCCAGCGACGCCCGATGCATAGAACTCGCCCGCGATCGCACCGTAAAGAACCGTGTTCCCGACGATGATGTTTTCGTTGGCGATGCGCTTCGATGAACGCGGCGGAAAGACGGCGATGCGAGCCCCGGAGAGTCCCTTGCCGATGTAGTCGTTGGCGTCGCCCTCAAGTTCAAACGTAAGGCCGCGCGCGCCCCACGCCCCGAAACTCTGCCCGGCCGACCCATTGACCTTGATCGAGATCATGTCCTCGGCGAGCCCACCGTGGCCGAACTTGCGCGCCACGACGCCCGACAACATCGCGCCGAACGTTCGATCACGGTTGGTGATCGGCATGGCGATCTCGACCGCGCGACCCTCTTCGAGCGCCGGCCGCGCGAGTTCGATCAGTTTGTGATCGAGTTGGTGCTCGATCGGGTGGTGCTGTTCCTCGCACTTGTGCGTCGCCGTTCCGGGCGTGACCGTCGGGCGATAGATAAGCCGCGCGAGATTGATGCCGTGCGCTTTCCAGTGATGAGTAGCACGGTGCATGTTGAGTTTCTCGGTGTGGCCGATCATCTCGGTGACTGTGCGGACGCCGAGCTTGGCCATGATTTCGCGTAGCTCCTCGGCGACCAGAAAAAAGTAATTTACGACATGCTCAGGCTTGCCCGTGAACCGTTTGCGTAGCTCCGGGTCCTGAGTCGCGATGCCGACGGGGCAAGTGTTGAGGTGACACTTACGCATCATGATACAGCCGGTCGCAATCAAGGGCGCGGTGGCAAAACCGAATTCGTCGGCGCCAAGCAGGGCGCCGATGGCGACGTCGCGGCCGGTGCGAAGACCGCCATCGACTTGCACCGCCGAGCGGCCACGCAGTCCATTGAGGACTAACGTCTGGTGGGTTTCGGCGAGGCCAATTTCCCACGGGCTGCCGGCGTGAGTGAGCGAGGTGAGCGGACTCGCGCCGGTCCCTCCCTCGTAGCCAGAGATTGTGATGTGGTCGGCACGCGCTTTTACGACACCGGCGGCAACGGTACCGACGCCGATCTCGGACACCAGCTTCACACTGATGGAGGCCTGCGGATTGGCGTTCTTAAGATCGAAGATGAGTTGTGCCAGGTCTTCGATCGAGTAGATATCGTGGTGCGGTGGGGGCGAGATCAGCCCGACGCCTGGAGTCGAGTAGCGTACCTTGGCGATCAGGCCGCTCACCTTTCGGCCCGGCAGCTGCCCACCTTCGCCAGGTTTGGCGCCTTGCGCGATCTTGATCTGCAGTTGGTCGGCGTTGACGAGATATTCGGCGGTAACGCCAAAGCGACCCGAGGCGACCTGCTTGATCGCCGAACGCATCGAATCGCCGTTGGGTAAAGTCTTGAAGCGGTCGGCTTCTTCACCGCCTTCGCCGGTGTTGGATTTTCCGCCGATTCGATTCATGGCGATCGCCAGCGTCGTATGGGCCTCGCGCGAGATCGAACCGAACGACATCGCGCCCGTCGCGAAGCGCTTGACGATCTCCTTGGCCGGCTCGACCTCTTCAATCGGAACAGGCTTGTCGGCCCAATTGAAGTCGAACAGCCCGCGGAGCGTCAGCAGCCGCTCGCTCTGGTCGTTGATCAACTGGGCATAGTCCTTGTAGGTGCTAGCTGCGTTCGCTCGAACCGCGTGCTGAAGCTTCGCGATGGTTTGCGGGTTCCACACGTGGTCTTCGCCGCGGATGCGGTAGGCGTAATCGCCACCGACATCGAGGAGTGTTCGATAGATCGGAGCATCGCCGTAGGCGGCGCGGTGGCGCATCACGGTTTCGGCGGCGACTTCCTTGATGCCAAGACCTTCAACCCGGGTGGCGGTGCCGGTGAAGTACTCATCGATGAATTCGCTCGAAAGCCCGATCGCGTCAAAAATCTGCGCGCCGCAATAGGAACGATAGGTGGAGATGCCCATCTTGGCGATGACCTTGAGCATCCCTTTGCCGATCGCTTTGATGTAGTGCTTGCGTATATCGGCCCAACTCAAGTCGGTCGGAAATCCTGATCGGAGCGACCACAACGTCTCAAGCGCGAGGTAGGGATTGATCGCTTCCGCGCCGTAGCCGGCGAGGCAGCAAAAATGATGTACTTCGCGCGCTTCGCCGGTTTCGACCACGAGGCCGGTTGCGGTCCGTTCGCCGAGCCGGATCAGATGGTGATGGACGGCCGACGTCGCAAGAAGCGAGGGGATCGGGATTCGATCCGGCCCGACTGCTCGGTCGGAGAGGATCAATATATTGTAGCCCTCGCGAACGGCGTGGTGCGCCGCATCGCAAAGTTTTCGCAGTGCCGGCTCCATTCCGCTCACGGCGCCGACAGCGGGATAGGTAATGTCGAGTGTTTTGGTGCGAAACGTTCCTTTGCCGTGCTCCTGGATTCGGCGAATCTTACCAAGCATCGCGTTGGTGAGAATCGGCTGCTCGACTTCGAGTCGCCAATGGCCGCCGTCCTCCTTGAAGCCCAAGAGATTGGGGCGCGGACCAATCATCGACACGAGCGACATCACCGCATATTCGCGCGTCGAGTCGATCGCCGGGTTGGTGACTTGAGCAAAATTCTGTTTGAAGTAGGTAAACAAAAGCTTGGAACGCAGCGACAGCGCGGCTGGCGGCGTGTCGGTGCCCATCGAGCCGATCGGGTCGTCGCTTTCCTCGACCATCGGCCTGAGGAAAAGATTGATGTCTTCTTGGGTATAGCCGAACGCTTGCTGGCGATCGAGTAAAGTCGCCGGCGGCGGACGCTGGGGCTTGATCTTGCCCGGGATCTCTTCGACTTTGATCTGAGTGCGGCCGAGCCACTCCTTGTAGGGTCGAGCGTTCGCGAGCTCGTTCTTGAGCTCCGCATCATCGATGATCCGGCCCTTTTCGAGGTCGAGCAGGAACATTCGTCCCGGCTGCAGTCGCCACTTTTTGACGATTTTTTCCTCGGGAATGTCCAGGACCCCCATCTCGGAGGCCATCACGACCATGCCGTCGTCGGTCACGAGATAGCGTGCCGGCCGCAGGCCGTTGCGGTCGAGCGTTGCGCCGATCTGGCGGCCGTCCGAAAACGCGATCGCGGCCGGACCGTCCCAGGGCTCTATTAGCGCGGCGTGGTATTCGTAAAACGCACGACGTTTCTCGTCCATAAGCGGGTGATTTTCCCACGCTTCCGGAATCAACATCATCATCGCGTGGGCGAGGGAGTAGCCGCCGCGCACAAGGAGTTCGAGCGCGTTGTCCAGGCTGGCGGTGTCGGATTGCCCTTCATGGATGAGCGGCCAGAGCTTTTCGAGCTCGCTACCGAACAGATCCGACTTCATCGAGTGATGTCGAGCTGCCATCCAGTTGACGTTGCCGCGCACCGTGTTGATCTCGCCGTTGTGGCAGACCATTCGGTAGGGGTGGGCCAACCGCCAAGACGGAAAAGTGTTGGTGGAGAAGCGCTGGTGGACAAGCGCAAGTGCCGAAATGAAGCGCGGATCGGCCAGATCACGATAGTAGCGGACGAGCTGCGAGCCCATCAGCATGCCCTTGTAAACGACCGTTCGGGCCGATAGCGAACAGACGTAGAAATCCTTGGCGCCCGCTTCGACATCGTCTCGGGAGTTGCGAATGACTTTGCGGATGATGTAGAGGCGACGTTCGAACGAGTCGGTGTCCTTGATCGATTTGTCGCGGCCGACGAATACTTGCCGGATGACCGGTTCAGTCTTTTTGACGTTCGCTGAAAGCATTGAGTTGTCGATGGGGACATCGCGCCAGCCAAGCAGGGTCTGGTTCTCGGCCGCGATCGCCGACTCGATCACGCGCTCGAAGTGTGCACGCGCCGCCGCGTCCCGCGGCAGGAATACTTGGCCAACACCATAGTTTTCCGGCGGCGGCAGAACGAAGCCGAGCCGCTTGACCTCAGCGCTCAGGAAGTCGTGTGGAATCTGGACCAGAACCCCAGCTCCGTCGCCCATGAGCGGATCGGAGCCGATGGCTCCCCGATGCTCCAGATTGAGCATGATTTGGAGGCCGTTTCGGACGATGTCATGGCTCTTGCGACCCTTGATGTCGGCGACAAAGCCGACGCCGCATGAATCATGCTCGTAGCGTGGGTCGTACAGGCCTTGTGGCGGCGGCAACGCCATACGCAAACCTCTTCTCGTCGAACGCGTGCGCTCTTACGCTCTTCGCACGACACAAAACAACTATCGCACAACTCGCCGGGACTAGCGACGCAAGCCCCGGCGCCGGAATCGCACCGTACCTCCAAATCCCGGCGACACTTTGAGGGCATGCGACGCCGTTGGTGCTTAGTCACCGCAGGGCGCCGCTCACACTTCGCTATTGTGTGGGCCCGGGAGTAGGAGGCTACTCTTACCGCCTCCAGTTCCTGGAACTATTATACGAATCGCGAAGCGGCGAACAACGACCTTCCCATGCGGGCGGTGCATGGGTTCTCGGCGCTGCCCGCAAGACGCCGGCGTGGGTTCCGGACGCCGATTGATTGGGGTCTATGTCTAGTAAGCCTTGCCGCCCAACGCAGAACTGCACGTTGATTGGTCCCACTCGAACCTGACCTCGAGGGAGTTGTCTTGGGATCGCACTTCAGTAGCGGAGGCTTAGGCGGGTTTGGACTTAAACACGCCGAGGAACTGGAGCTCGGCGAGCGCGTGCGTCAGACCAAAGGGCCATATCCAACAAGCGGATCGCGGACGAGGACAAGACAAGGAAGGCTACTAAGGAGTTGAAAAACAGGTAGAAAATGGCACCATGGAGGGCTGTCGCTGCAATGGATAAGACCTGATGAGCGAGACCAACCGGGTTGCCCTGGCGGACACGATCCCGAAAATGTTGGCGCACAATGCGCTGGAGTACGCCGATCGGCCGGCTTTCCGCGAAAAAGACTTGGGGATTTGGCAATCATGGACCTGGCGGCAGGTCTACGAAGAGGTCCGCGCATTGGCGTGCGGCCTGCGCGCCGTCGGACTCAAGCGCGGCGACAAGATTTCGATCATTGGCGATAATAGACCACACCTCTATTGGGTGATGGCCGCAGCACAGTCGCTCGGCGCGGTGCCGGTTCCGATTTATCAGGACTCGATCGCCGACGAGACACTTTACGTTCTCGATCATGCCGAGGCGCGCATGATCGTCGTCGAGGACCAGGAGCAGGTCGACAAGGTCTTGTCGGTCAAGGATCGAGTCCCGCGTGTTGAGTTCGTCGTTTACCGCGATGCGCGCGGCCTTCGCCATTACGAGCAGCCATTCCTGCGCACCTACGCCGCACTCGTCGAATCGGGGCGCAAGTTGGACGTCACGAATCCCGCGGTGCTCGACGCTGAAATCGCTACCGGCAAGGGCAGCGATCTGGCGATCATCCTTTACACGTCCGGCACGACGGGGCGCTCGAAAGGAGCACTACTTACGCACGACAACCTGATTGTCACAGCGCGCAATGCTAACCAGAGCGAGCATATCCACGCCGATGAGGACGTTCTCGCATATCTACCGATGGCTTGGGCTGGCGATCACATCTTCTCGTATGTTCAGGCGATCGCCGCTGGATTCACCGTCAACTGTCCAGAAAGCCCGGCAACGGTGATGAATGATCTGCGCGAAATCGGCCCGACGTTTTTCTTCGCCCCGCCGCGCATTTTCGAGAACATTCTGACGCAGGTCATGATTCGCATGGAAGACGCCGGCTGGCTCAAGCGGCAGGCCTTCAAGTACTTCATGGCAGTCGCGCGGCGTTGCGGTGCGAAAATCCTCGAACGAAAGCCGGTCGCTCTGGTGGATAGGCTGCTCTATGCGATGGGTCAGGTGCTGGTCTACGCCCCGCTGCGGAACGTTCTCGGCTTTCGCCGCATTCGCCGCGCTTACACCGCAGGCGAAGCGATCGGGCCCGATATTTTCGACTTCTATCGTTCGATCGGAGTCAACGTGAAGCAACTCTTCGGCATGACCGAGGCCAGCGTGTACATCACAATGCAGCCCGATGACGACGCGAAGCCCGACACCGTCGGGCTGCCGATGCGCGATGTCGAGATCAAAATCTCGGAAACAGGCGAAGTGATGTTCCGGAGCCCCGGCGTATTCAAGGGCTACTACAAGAACCAAGAGGCGACAGTCGAGGCGTTGACGGCCGATGGTTGGTTTCGTACTGGCGACGCCGGGTTTCTCGCGCCCGATGGGCACCTCAAGATCATCGATCGCGCCAAGGATGTTGGCCGGCTCACCGACGGCACCTTGTTCGCGCCGAAGTACATCGAAAACAAACTCAAGTTCTTCCCCAATATCAAGGAGGCGGTTTGCCTCGGCGACGGTAAACCCTACGTGAGCGCGCTGATCAACATCGACCTCGACGCGGTGGGTAACTGGGCCGAACGCCAGGGGATCACCTACACCAGCTATACTGACTTGGCCGGCCGCCCCGAGGTCTACGATCTGATCCAGGCCAACATAGAACGGGTCAATCGCGATCTGGAGCGCGACCCAAACCTCGCGGGTTCGCAAATCAGGCGCTTCCTCATTCTGCACAAGGAGCTCGACGCCGACGATGGTGAATTGACGCGGACACGCAAGGTGCGCCGTCGCATCATCGCCGATAGTTACGGCATGCTCATTTCGGCGCTTTACTCCGACAAGTCGCACATCGCCGTCGAGGCAAAGGTCACCTACGAGGATGGGCGCGCCGGCCTACTTAAAGCCGACGTCGCCATACGCAAGATCGAGCTGGCGGATGTGCCGGTGCCGCTGTGGAAGGCGAGTTGAGATGTTGGCGTCCGTCGATCGGACATGACCCAAGTCGCTCCCGCCTCAGCGTCGACGAAATCGATCGGCGAGGTTCTCCTTAAGATCGAGGACGTTTCACTCTCGTTCGGCGCCGTCCACGCGTTGAGCGAGGTGGGGTTCGAAGTTCGCGACCGCGAAATTCTCGCGATCATTGGTCCGAACGGCGCCGGCAAGACAACCATGCTCAACGTTTTGTCAGGTTGGTACGGTCCCGACCAAGGGGGCATCGTCTTCAAGGGCGTTCGTCGACGGCGTTTGCGGCCGCACGAGGCTGCCACACTCGGCATCGCGCGAACGTTTCAGAACGTCGCCCTCTTCAAGCGTATGACGACGCTCGACAACATCATGACAGGCCGTCACCTCAAGATGCGGACTAATTTTCTCGACCACGCTCTGTATTGGGGGCGGGCAGAGCGCGAGGAGATTGCTCATCGTGAGACGGTGGAACGCATCATTGATTTCCTCGAGATCGAAGCCATCCGCAAAGTTCCGGTCGGACGGCTGCCCTATGGACTGCAAAAACGCGTCGAGTTGGCGCGGGCGCTCGCGGCCGAGCCGACGCTATTGCTGCTCGACGAGCCGATGGCCGGCATGAATAGCGAAGAGAAAGAGGACATGTGCCGCTATATCCTCGACGTGAACGACGAGTTCGGCACGACGATGGCGCTGATCGAGCACGACATGGGCGTTGTCATGGATATCTCCGATCGAGTCGTCGTGCTCGACTACGGGCGAAAGATCGCCGATGGGCCGCCTGATCGTGTGCGCGCCGATCCTGCCGTCATCGCCGCCTACCTCGGCGTCGCGCACGCCGACGCATGATCTTGATGCATCGCTCATTGGCAAATTTCGGCGATGCACCCCGGCGCGCCCGATCCGGCGCGGATGACGACGATCATACCTGCGCGCTGGAGTGATCGGATGGACATTCTCGGCGCTCTTCTGCTGAAACCGTTCGCCGACATCGGCGGCTCGCCGTTGTTTTTCCTCGAAGTCGTCATTGGCGGCGTGTTGACGGGCGTGATGTATTCCCTGGTCGCGCTTGGGTTCGTGTTGATTTTCAAGGCGTCGGGCGTTTTCAACTTCGCCCAGGGAGTCATGGTGCTTTTTTCGGCTCTGACGCTCGTCGGATTGATGGAGTTGGGCGTTCCGATCTGGCTCGCGTTGATCGCCACGATTCTCGTCATGATTGCGCTCGCGTTTGCAATCGAGCGGTTGGTGCTGCGCCCGCTGGTGAACCAAGCCGAAATCACGCTCTTCATGGCGACGATCGGCCTGACGTTTTTCCTTGAAGGCTTCGGCGAGTTGCTATGGGGCGCGAACGTCAAGAAGCTCGACATCGGCATTCCGGATCGCTCGTTCGACGTTGGCGGGATTCTGGTCAACGAGTTCGAACTGTTCGCCGCCGGCATCGCCGCGCTTCTCGTGGCGGTTCTCGCCGTGCTGTTCCAGCGCACCAAGATCGGCCGCGCGCTGCGCGCCGTCGCCGACGATCATCAGGCAGCGCTCTCGGTCGGCATTTCGTTGACGTCGATTTGGGTGATCGTCTGGGCTGTGGCAGGGATCGTCGCGCTTGTCGCCGGCGTCATGTGGGGCGGCAAGAGCGGCGTACAGTTCTCGCTATCGCTGATCGCGCTCAAGTCGTTGCCGGTGTTGATCCTGGGCGGCCTGACGTCGGTGCCGGGAGCGATCGTCGGCGGGCTCGTCATCGGCGTCGGCGAAAAAATCGCCGAAGTGTATTGGGGGCCATACATCGGTGGTGCGATTGAGAACTGGTTCGCCTACATGATCGCCGTCGCGTTCCTGCTGTTCCGGCCGCAAGGTTTGTTCGGCGAGCGCATTATCGAACGGGTTTAGCCGATGTTCTACCGCGAGTCAGGTCATTTCCGGACCACCTACCGCGCCGACCAGGCGATCTTTCCGATCGTGCAGGATCGCTGGTCGGTCGCCGCGATCGCCGTGGTCGCGGTCGTCGCGGTGCCGTGGATAGCCAATGAGTATTGGCTGCAGGCGATTCTGATTCCGACGGTGATTTTCGCGTTGGCGGCGATCGGGCTCAACATTCTGACCGGCTATGCCGGACAGCTTTCGCTCGGCACCGGCGGCTTCATGGCGGTCGGCGCCTACGCGACCTATAAGCTCACGACCTTTCTTCCCGAGATCAACATCCTGGTCATGATCTTGGTCTCAGGCTTTTTCGCCGCCGCGGTTGGAATTTTGTTCGGTATTCCGTCGCTCCGCATTAAAGGCTTCTATCTCGCGGTCGCGACCCTGGCGGCGCAGTTTTTTCTGGTGTGGATCTTCAATCGAGTGCCGTGGTTCTACAACTACACCTCTAACGGCATGATCACGGCGCCGCCGCGCACGCTGTTCGGCGTCGCTCTGACCGGACCGCACGCCTCGGCCGAGGTGCGTTATCTCGTCTGCCTGGCGTTCCTCATCGTGTTTGCGTACCTGGCGAAGAATCTGGTTCGCAGCGCCACCGGCCGCAGCTGGATGGCGATCCGTGACATGGATGTCGCGGCCGAGATCATTGGTATTCGGCCGCTCCGCACCAAGCTCTTGGCCTTCGCGATTTCGTCCTACTATTGCGGAGTCGCCGGCGCTCTTTACATGTTCATGTATTTGCAGAGCGTCGAAACGCTCGCCTTCGACGTCAACGTGTCATTCCTCGTCCTGTTCATGATCATTATCGGCGGCCTGGGCAGCATCATGGGCTCGATCATTGGCGCGGCGTTCATCGTCCTGATGCCGATTCTCCTGACCAACGTGCCGCGATTGCTGAGCGTTCAGATTCCGGTCGAGCTCGCCAAGCACGGTGAGCAGATGATTTTCGGCGGCTTGATCATTTTCTTTTTGATCGTCGAGCCGCTCGGACTGACGAGGTTGTGGCAGATCGCCAAGGAAAAGCTCCGGCTTTGGCCGTTTCCGCATTGAGCGGGAGAAGCGGACGTGCGAATCGCCCGCACATTGGCGGTAGGCGGTGAGGCTCTAACCGCCCTCGATTCGGCCACCTTCTCGACCTAAGCAAAGGTCCTTTGGCGCCGATCGGTGAGGTCTCGTTAGTCTTGCCGGAGCGAAGTTGTGGCAGCCTAAGTCCGGCCGTGGTGGCGGTCGAATTCATCGAGCATGGCTTGGGGGAAGCGGGGCGCGAGCTGTTCGCGGCGGGGCATGGCGGTCATCCTTGCGTTGGGGTTAGTGGAGGGCGGCGGCCGAACGGCGGCTTCGCCGGGAGGTTCAAAAACAAAAACGCCCGCGAGTTTGGCCCCGCGGGCGCGCTTCGGCACGATAGATAAAATATTACCTGATTATGCGGGGTTGGCGGTTTTTGTCAAGAGAACCGGCCGCCGACTTCGCGCCGAAGCGCGGCGTGGCGCTCGTCCGCGCGCGCCCTCGCAACCTTTTGCTTTGGGGCGCCTCGGGCGGGCGTGTTAGAGTTCGGGCAAGCTCGAATTATCGAGGCCTATTATACGCTTATCACACCGCACAGGCTGAAAGGGAGGTTTTCATGGCTCTCAATCGTCTCAGTTTCGCGGCCCTCGGCGCGGCCCTCGCCGTCACCGGCATGGTCGCGCTCGAAGCCCGCGCCGCCGATCAATACATCCCGCTGCTGGTTTATCGCACCGGGCCCTACGCGCCGAGCGGCATTCCCTCGGCCAATGGGTTCGTCGATTATTTCAAGCTGCTGAACGCGCGCGACAAGGGCGTCAACGGCGTCACCATCGCCTGGGAAGAATGCGAGATGCAGTACGACACCAAGCTCGGTGTCGAATGCTACGAGCGCTTGAAGAAAAAGACCGAAACCGGGGCCTCGCTGGTCAATCCATATTCAACCGGCATCACCTATGCGCTCATCCCCAAAGCCGGGGTCGACAAGGTGCCGCTACACTCGATGGGTTACGGCAACACCGCGGCCGCCGACGGCCGCGTGTTTCCGTGGACCTTCAACTTCCCGACCACCTACTGGAGCCAAGCGTCGGCCAAGATCAAATACATCGGCCAGCGCGAAGGCGGCATGGACAAGCTCAAGGACAAGAAGCTCGTCTACGTCTACCACAACAGCCCCTACGGTAAGGAGCCGATCCCGACCCTCGAAATCCTGGCGCAAAAATACGGTTATCAGCTGACACTCCTTCCGGTCGATCACCCCGGCCAGGAGCAAAAAGCGGTGTGGCTCCAGGTCCGGCGCATCCAACCCGATTGGGTGTTCCTGTGGGGCTGGGGCGTCATGAACCAGGTCGCGGTCAAGGAAGCGGCGTCGATCAATTTCCCGATGGATCGTTTCATCGGCAATTGGTGGTCCGGCACCGAGACCGATGTCGTGCCGGCCGGCGACGCCGCCAAGGGGTACCTCTCGGCGACGTTCCATGCTTCGGGCGACGGATTCCCCGCGCACAAAGAGCTTCTGAAGCACGTCTACAACGGCGACGTCGCGGCGGCTAAGAAGAACAACTATGGCGAGGCGCTCTACAATCGTGGCCTCATCAATGCCGTCTACAACGTCGAGGCGATCCGCGTCGCGATGAAAAAATTCGGCAACAAGCCGATGAACGGCGAGCAAGTTCGTTGGGGTCTCGAAAACCTTAACCTGACCGCCGAACGGTTGAAGGAGATCGGCCTCGAAGGCTTTACCAAGCCGATCAAGGTCACCTGTGAAGATCACGAAGGCAATGGTCCTATCATCATTCAACAGTGGGACGGTAAGGCGTGGAAGTTCGCGTCCGACTGGATCGAACCGATGCGCGACGTCATCCGGCCGCTGATCGAAGCAGAGGCGGCCAAATTCGCAAAAGAGAACAACATCACGCCGCGCGATTGTTCAAAAGAAGGCTAGTCGCCGCCGACCACTGGGTACCCTCATGGTGAGCTTGTCGAACCTTGAGGGTACCTTCCCGCCGCCGGCCTCATCCTTCGACGCGCTCGGGTTGAGGCCTTCTTTTTGGCCGTGCCGTATTCATGGCTGACGCGACCGCCCCGCTGCTCGCCGTCAACAATATCGAAGTGATCTACGATCACATCATCCTGGTGCTCAAGGGCGTGTCATTGACCGTACCGGAGGGCGGCATCGTGACGCTGCTCGGGGCCAACGGGGCCGGTAAGACGACGACGCTCAAGGCGATCTCCAAGTTGCTGCAATCGGAACGCGGCGACGTCACCAAAGGGACGATCGAATATCGCGGCGAGCGCACCAACGCGCTCTCGGCCACCGAGCTGGTCAAGCGCGGCGTCATTCAGGTGATGGAGGGCCGCCACTGCTTTGCGCACCTGACGGTCGAAGAAAATCTCATGACCGGCGGCCATACCCGAACCGACGGACGGCGCGCGGTCGCTGCCGACATCGATCTCGTCTATAGCTATTTTCCGCGGCTCAAGGAGCGACGCCTCGCGCAGGCCGGTTATGTCTCGGGCGGCGAGCAGCAGATGACCGCGATCGGCCGCGCATTGATGGCCAAGCCGAACCTCATCCTGCTCGACGAACCTTCGATGGGGCTCGCGCCGCAGCTGGTCGAGGAGATTTTCGAGATCGTCAAACGCCTGAACCAGAACGAAGGCGTGAGCTTCCTCCTGGCCGAGCAAAACGCCAACATCGCGCTGCGTTACTCGAACTACGGCTACATCATGGAGAACGGGCGCATCGTGCTCGACGGCCAAGCGTCGGCGCTGCGCCAAAACGAGGACGTCAAGGAATTCTACTTGGGACTTTCATCGGCTGGCCGAAAAAGCTACCGCGACGTCAAACATTACCGGCGGCGCAAACGCTGGCTCAGTTGACGGCCAAATCGTGACCGAACACTACGACGCCCTGGAGACACGGACGCCTGAAGCGCGCGAAGCGGCGCTGTTCGTCGCCTTGCGCGAGCAAATCGAGCACGCGAAAGTCGAGGCGCCGTACTTCCGGCGAATATTGCGCGACGTCAATCCGCGCGCGATCACGTCGCGCGACAAATTGGCCGATCTGCCGGTTACGAGAAAATCCGGCCTCATCCGGCTGCAACGCGACAATCCTCCGTTCGGCGGTCTCGCGGCGGTACCGGCGCACCGGATGGTCAATCTATTCCAGTCGCCCGGTCCGATTTACGAACCCAAAGGGGCGGCGGTCGACTATTGGCGCTTCGCCCGGGCGATGTTCGCAGCCGGCTTGCGGCGCGGAGATATCGTTCACAATACATTCTCATACCACCTGACCCCGGCGGGGCACATGGTCGAAAGCGGCGCGCACGCAATCGGCTGCGCGGTGATTCCGGCCGGCATCGGTAATACCGACTTGCAGGCGCAAATCATCGCCGACCTAAAACCCAATGCCTATGTCGGCACGCCATCGTTCCTCAAGATCCTGATCGACAAGGCGCGCGAGCTCGGGCTGTCCAGCGCCAGTATCAAGAAAAGCTTGGTGAGCGGCGAAGCTCTGCCGCCGGCGCTTCGCGCCCAACTGAAGGCGTTCGGGATCTCGACCGTGCAGTGCTATGCGACCGCTGAACTCGGCTTGATCGCCTACGAAACGGCGGCAGAGGACGGCCTCGTGGTCGATGAAGGAGCGATTGTCGAACTTGTCGAGCCCGGCGGCTCCAAGCCGGTCCTCAGCGGCGAGATCGGCGAGGTCGTGGTGACGGTGTTCGCGCGGGAGTATCCGCTGATTCGCTTTGCAACCGGCGATCTCTCCGCCGTATTGGCCGGCCCGAGTCCGTGCGGCCGTACCAACATGCGGCTCCGCGGCTGGCTTGGACGCGCCGATCAATCGACCAAAGTGCGAGGGATGTTCGTTCATCCGAGCCAGATCATGGCGGTGATCGGTCGCCACCCCGAAATCAAGAAAGGTCGGCTGATCGTGACGCAGAGCAACGGCCGCGACCAGATGACTCTGCACTGTGAAACCGAAGCGGTGGGCGCGGTGTCGACCGATGCGGTCGCCGCGTCGCTTCAAGCGCTCTGCAAGATGCGCGGCGAGGTCATTCTTGCGCCGCTCGGCGGCCTTGCGAACGATGGCAAGCTAATCGACGACCAACGCAAACTGGTTTAGTTCCGTCCGCGGCCGATCACGGTTGCGTCTGGCCGAGCATGGCTCGGCCGTGACGACGGCGCGAATCAGCCGGCTGGAATCGTGATCTTGAGTTCGTTGCCCTTGATTTCGACTGGAAATTTCTGCACCGGTTTGCCGGCGTTGCCGACGCCTTTCCAGACATCGACTTTGAAGCCGTGCAACGGGCATTGCACCATCGTGCCGTCGAACGCACCCTCGCCGAGCGATCCGCCGGCATGCGGGCAGCGATTGTTGATCGCGGCGCACTTATCCCCGACCCGGAACACCGCGATCTTGAGCCGGTCGTTGACGACGACGACCTTCGCGCCGCCGTCGGGAATTTCGTCGCATTTGAGTTTGATCGTTTTGTCCGCCATGACACCACTACTTGGTTAGAAGAGGCCAAGAACCTGCCACCAAAGATAGGTCAACGGCAATAGCACGATGAGCATCAGTGCGCCGAGTGCGGCGTAGAAGCGGATACCCTCGCGATGGCTGATGGCGCCGAGTTGCAGGCTAAGCAGAACGGGCGGCGCTTGATAGGGGAACGCCATCGCCAGCGCGCCGCCGAAGATTGTCATCAAGACCGTGGTCACCGGCCACTGCGTTGCTTCGGCGATGGCGCCCGCGAGCGGCGGCAGAGTCACCATTGTCCCGAACGGAGTTACGACGAGGCCGATGATCGATGAGGTAGCCGCCAAAACGGCGAATGTCCGTACCGACTGGTCGGGGGCGAACGCCGCCACCGTAACGAACCACTCGCCGAGCGTACGGGCCAGTCCGGTCGCTTCGGCGATCGCCGCGTAGGAAAGAACGCCGGCCGTGAACACCAGAAAACCCCAGGATATTTTTGCGTTAAATGCCTCGGGACCGACAAAGCCGATGCGCGGAGTCAGGCAGAGGATGGCAGCGGCGAGGCCGATCCATGCCGGACCCACGCCGTGCCAGCGATCGGTGGTCCAGAACGCCAGCGCGACCGCGAGGATTGCCAACAAACGACGCTCGGGCGCCGACCATGGTTTCGATACCGCTGGCTTGGGCGGCAGTGCAGTTCCGACGGCGGGGTAGAGCCAAAAGACCGTGCCAAGCATGCCGGCCGTATAGAGCACGCCTAATGTCGGTCCGGCCATGACCGCCCAATCGATGAACGAGATCGTCCGGTGGTAGAGCGCCTCGTTCATGCCGACAATCAGCATGTTCATCACGTTGGCTGGCAGCACCGCGAATCCGGCGGTGATGGTGCTGAACGCGGCGGCAAAAACGAGTCCGCAATAACCGCGGCTTCCGACTGCAAATCCCATCTGACCGGCAAGGCTGGTCGCGATCGGCACCAGCATCACGATCCGGACGGAGGATGCCGGCACGATCGGGACCAGCCCTATTCCGGCGAGCGCAAGCACGAGCACTGTCCGGCGGTACGTGGCTCCCGAACGCGCGGTGACGAACGCGGCGACGCGGTCAGAAAGTCCGGTGTCGCGAAACGCGGTGGCGATGACGAGGCCTGAAAACACGAGCCAGAACGTCGTGGTATAAAAGCCGGCGAAAATCACCCGCAGCGGCGCGAGATCGGCGACGACTCCAACCAGCAGGATCACCAACGTAGCGAGATAAAGCGGCGCCTGATTGGTCGCCCAAAGTCCGATAGCGAAGACGCCCAGACCGGCAGCCGTCGCAGCGGCCCGTTCGAACCCCGAGGCAACGAGAACGAAGGGTAGGGTTACGCCACCCAGCACCGCCACGATCGCCAGGACCTTACCGGTACTAATGCGAGCGGCCATCTAGGACCGTCGCTTGGCATCTTCGATCGCTTGCCACACGCGAGCGGGCGTTGCCGGCATGTCGATATGGCGAACGCCGAGGTCGGCGAGTGCATCGATAATGGCGTTCATGATGGCCGGCGGCGCGCCGATGGCGCCGGCCTCGCCGCAGCCTTTGACCCCCAGCGGATTGGTTTGGCAGGGGTGTGGCGATGAAGCGAGCTCGAATGTCGGCAAGTCTTCCGCCCTGGGGATGGCGTAGTCCATGAACGAGCCGGTAACGAGCTGGCCGCTGTCGCGGTCATAGACGATCTGCTCCATGAGCGCCTGACCAGCGCCCTGAGCCATTCCGCCATGCACCTGCCCATCGACGATGAGTGGGTTGATGACGTTACCGAAATCATCGACCGCGACCAGACGCACCAACGTGACCGCGCCGGTTTGTTCGTCGACCTCGACTTCGCACACGTGGCAGCCGTTTGGGAACGCTTGCGAGGTCGGATCCCAGTATCCGGTTTCCTCGAGTCCGGGTTCGATTTCCTCGATCGGGTAGCGGAGCGGTAAATAGGCGGCGCGCGCGATCTCAGCAAAAGTGACGCGCCGGTCCGTGCCGGCGACGGTAAAAGCGCCCTCTTTGAATTGGATATCTGCGACCGCGACTTCGAGAAGGTGCGCGGCGATTTTTTTAGTCTTGGCGATCACTTTATCGATCGCGACCTTGAGCGCCGCGCCACCCGATACGAGCGAGCGTGAACCGATCGACCCCATTCCGAACCCGATCATGTCGGTGTCGCCGTGCTTCACCTCAATCTTTTCCATCGGTACCCCGAGCCAGTCGCCGATCAGTTGAGCGAAGACGGTATCGAGGCCCTGTCCGTGCGAATGGGTCCCGGTGGTCGCCGTAACCGCGCCTTCGGCATCAACCTTGATCGCTGCGCTTTCGTAGGAGCCGTAACGGCGACCGGCAGCGAGCGCCATGCGTGATGGCCCCCAAGCGCCCTGCTCGATGTAATAGGCGATGCCGATGCCGCGTCGTTTGCCGCGCGCCCGAGCCTCGGCGCGGCGGATCGGGAATCCGGCGTAGTCGACGCCCGTCAGCGCTTGATCGAGAACGGCAGGAAAATCGCCGCTATCGTAGGTCCGATTGAGGGGAGTCCTGTACGGCATGCGATCGGGCGGAATTAGATTGCGGCGGCGCAGAGCGGCAGGGTCAACGCCGGTCTCGAGTGCCGCTCGATCGATCACCCGCTCGAGCATGTAGGTCGTCTCGGGGCGCCCGGCACCGCGGTACGCCTCGAGCGGAACGGTGTTCGAGAATGTAACGTTGAACTCGCCGTAAACAGAGGCGATGAGATAGGGACCGGTCGCGAGCGTGCTCTGAGCTCCCGATGGCACCAGACCGAAACCGGAGGCGTACGCGCCGACCGTGCCAATAGTCGCAATGCGCAACCCGGTGAAATGACCGGTGCTATCGAGTGCAAGTTCGATCGAGTTGACCTGATCGCGTCCGTGCGCGTCGGAGACGAACGCCTCGCTTCGCTCGCAGGTCCAACGAATCGGCATGCCAAGACGCGCCGCGGCCCACGTCAGTGCGATTTCTTCGCCATAGGGCACGCCTTTGGTGCCGAATCCGCCGCCGACGTCAGTAGCGACGACGCGCACCTTGCGCGTCGGCCAGCCCAGAGCCGTGGCTACGAGATCCTGGAAAATATGGGGGCTCTGCGCCGTTGTGTGTAGAACGATCCTCCCGTCGGCCTCGGGAACGGCGAGACCGGCACGGGTTTCGAGCGCGTTCGAAGCGACTCGGTTGTTGACCAATGACAAATGGACGACCCGCGCCGCTCGCGCAAACGCGGCGTCTGTCATCGCCTTATCGCCAAAAGCGACGATCGCGCAGCTGTTGAGCGTCGCCTCCGGCCACACCGGCGGCGATGTCTGATCGGGGGCGGCTTCAGTCGCGGTCACGGCTGGAAGCGGGTCGTAGTCGACTTCGACAGCATCAACGCCGGACTTGGCCGCGTCGCGATCGATGCCAATCACGATAGCGACGGGCTCGCCTGCGTATTTGACCGCATCCACGGCAAGTGGCCGGCGCGGCGGTACGATCATTGGCCGTCCGTCTTTGTCGATCAGCGTGACGATGCGTGGCGGCGTGGTGACTCCGGTGGCGACCAGATCGGCGCCGGTAAACACGGCGATGACGCCCGCGGTCGCGCGGGCGACTGCTGAATCGATGCGGTGGATGCGGGCGTGCGGATGGGGTGATCGGACGAATCCGGCGAACAGCTGACCGGGCACCGTCGAGTCATCGGTGTAGCGACCGCGTCCGGTTAGAAAATTGAAGTCCTCGCGGCGGCGAATGGCGGCGCCGGTCAATTTTGATTCCATGGGTACGGGTCGTTACTAGCTTGCGGGGCGGTTGAAAACAACGATGGTAGTAGAAACTCGGCCAGGGTAGGACTGTGGGTGCCGGGCCGCACTATGCTAATATGATACCGTCTATAGAAAGCCCCGCCTGAGGAGAGAGACATGAACCGGATTCGGCACATCGCGATCGTCGTCACCGACATGGAGAAAGCGTCTGACTACTACAAATCCGTCTTTGGGCTAGTCGAGGCGGGCCGCGACTACACGCCGACCGGGAATGGTCTCTATCTCTCCGATGGCGAGATCAATCTAGCTCTTCTTAATTACAAGTCCGATGCGATGGCAGGTATCAAGAATTCGGGCCGGTTTATCGGCGCGCACCATTTTGGCATTCAAGTCGAAGATGTCGACAAAGCGCAGGCTGTCGTCGAAAAGAACGGCGGTTCCTTCCACTTCGATCTCGGGCATGAGAAAGAAGGCAACTTCGAGCGTAAGCTCAGGGATCCAAATGGGGTCATCTTCGACGTTTCAAAGGGTGGCTGGGTTGGAACGCCGACGCGCAATGTGAAAACCGATAAGAAGCCAGCGCCTAAACCGACGAAATCGGCGAAGATTCGCCACATCGCGATCACGTCGCCCGATCCGGAAAAAACGGCTAAGTTTTACGAGATCTCCTTTGGATTAAAGAGGGTCGGCGATACGAAGTCGGAGCTCAGCGACGGCATCTACCTGACGGATGGCTACATCACGCTGGCAATCCTCAAGTACCTCGATGACAAGGCCTCCGGCCGCGGTGAAGGTTTCATCGGTACTCATCACTTTGGGCTCCAGGTCGAGAGCCTCGAAGAGTCGGGTGACAAGGTGACTGCAGCCGGCGGCAAGTTCTTTTTCGATGTGCCGGGCGACAATGATTCCCTCTACTTCGAACGCAAGTATCGTGACCCGGACGGAATAATCTTTGATATCTCGAAGAACGGCTGGTGGTCGGGCGCGAAACACTAGACGCGGTCCTCGCGCGCGACGCCGTATTCCGGTGCGGCGTCCTGCAAATAGATCGGTCGTAGACGGTGAGGATAGCGTGACGCGTATTGGCTGTGCTGGCGTCTGATCCCGAGATCGATACCTCGCCAAAGGTGGCGGACGAGGTCAAGTACACGACTTGCTACATGTGTGCGTGCCGGTGCGGCATCAAGGTGCACTTGCGCGACGGCAAGGTTCGCTACATCGAGGGTAACCGCGATCACCCGGTCAACCACGGCGTTTTGTGCGCTAAGGGTTCGGCCGGGATCATGACCCAGACGTCGCCGGCGCGGCTCACCAAACCGCTCAAGCGCGTCGGCCCGCGCGGCGCCGGAGAATTCCAGGAAATCGAGTGGAGCGAGGCGTTAGCGACAGCCGAGCAGTGGCTCGGTCGAATCCGAGCCACCGACCCAAAGAAGTTGGCGTTTTTCACCGGGCGCGACCAAAGCCAGGCGTTGACCGCCTGGTGGGCGGCGGAATTCGGGACTCCTAACTACGCCGCCCACGGCGGATTCTGTTCGGTCAATATGGCCGCTGCTGGGATGTACAGTATCGGTGGCTCGTTCTGGGAGTTCGGCGAGCCCGACTTTGAACGGACACGCTACTTCATGCTGTTCGGCGTTGCCGAGGACCACGCGTCGAATCCGCTCAAGATCGGCATCAACAAGCTTCGCCAACGCGGCGCCAAGTTCGTCTCGGTCAATCCGATTCGAACTGGCTATTCCGCGGTTGCCGACGATTGGGTTGGTATTCGGCCGGGAACCGACGGGCTTTTTATTTTTTCGCTCATTCACGAATTGCTTTCCGCCGACAAAATCGACTTCGCTTACCTCGTTCGCTACACCAACGCATCGTGGCTCGTGATCGACGCTCCGGGTAGTGCGGCACACGGACTCTTTGTACGCAGCGCTGACGGCCGTGCGCTGGTGTGGGACGGTGAAAATCAACGTCTCGCTAGCTCGAACGACATTACGGTTAAGCCGGCGCTAGTCGGCCGCTTCGCGCTGCCCAACGGGACGTCGGCCATACCGTCGTTCGAGCTACTGGCGCGGCGTTTCCTCGCCCCCGAATACGCGCCCGAGCGTGTCGCCGCGACGACCGGGGTCGAGGCATCGAAAATCCGCCAGATCGCTGCCGAACTTGCGAGAGTCGCGTTCGAGGAAGAGATCGTTCTAGATCTTCCGTGGACCGATTGGGCCGGCCGGCGTCACGACAAGACGGTCGGCCGACCGGTCAGTTTTCATGCGATGCGTGGTATTTCCGCCCACGCCAACGGCTTTCACACCTGCCGCGCACTCCACGTGTTGCAGATGCTGCTCGGCAGCATCGATGTGCCGGGCGGCTGGCGCTACAAGCCGCCCTACCCACGCCAAGCGCCGCCCGGACCGAAACCGTCGGGAAAATCGGTTGCTGCAGGTAAGACGCTCGGCGGATCACCGCTCGGCTATCCGTTGGCTCCCGAGGATCTACTGGTCGACAGCGCAGGGCGGGCGCTCCGGATCGACAAGGCGTTTTCGTGGGAAGCGCCGCTTGCCGCCCACGGCCTTATGCATCTGGTCATCACGAACGCTTGGAAGGGCGATCCGTATCCGATCGATACGCTGTTCATGTTTATGGCCAACATGAGCTGGAACTCGGCGATGAACACGACCGGGACTCGGTCGATGCTGACTGACAAGGACGACCGCACCGGTGAATATAAGATCCCGCGTATCATCTATTCCGATGCTTTTTGGTCGGAAATGGCTGCCTACGCCGACCTCATTTTGCCGGATACGACTTATCTCGAACGATATGATTGCATTTCCATGCTCGATCGGCCGATCGGGACGGCGGACGCGGCGGCTGACTCGATCCGCCAACCTGTCATTGCGCTCGATCGTGACGTGCGGCCGTTTCAAGATGTTCTGATCGAACTTGGCGCTCGTCTGAAACTCCCGGGCCTGATCGATGCGAACGGTGCGCCGCGGTATCCGGGCGGCTACGCTGACTACATAACCAGACACGAGCGGGCCCCTGGTGTCGGACTCCTGGCGGGTTGGCGCGGCAGCCACGGTGATAAGGCCGGCCGCGGCGCTGCCAACCCCCGCCAACTCGACGCCTATATTGCCAACAAATGTTTTTGGACCGCTGAGATTCCAGATGAAGCCAAATTCTACCGCTTCGCGAACATGAGATATCTGGCCCATGCCGAGGCGATGGGATTCCTCTCCGAGCCCAAGCCGATCACGCTCCAACTTTACGTTGAACCGCTACAGCGTTTTCGCCTCGCCGCCGAGGGACACGGCACCGTCCAGCCGCCACCGGCGGAGCGTGAGCGTATTCGCACTTATTTCGATCCTTTGCCGATTTGGTACCCGCCGTTCGAGGAGGCGGCAGTCGACGCCGAGCAGTTTCCGCTCCACGCAGTGACGCAGCGGCCGATGGCGATGTATCACTCGTGGGGTTCGCACAACGCGTGGCAGCGCCAAATCCATAGCGAGAACCGGCTCTACATGCACCGAGCGACGGGCACTGCCCTCGGAATCGCCGATGACGACTGGGTCTGGATCGTGAGCCACCATGCACGCGTCAAGGGGCAGGTGCGGTTAATGGACGGGGTCAACCGTCACACGGTCTGGACCTGGAATGCGATCGGGCGCTCGCCGGGTGCCGTGCGCCTGGCGCCGAACGCGCCCGAGGTGACTCGGGGCTTTCTCCTCAATCACATCATCTCCGAGCTTCTGCCAGCGCGCGACGGCGGTTACCGCTATGCGAACGCCGACCCGGTGACGGGACAGGCAGCGTGGTACGATCTCCGCGTACGGATCGAGCGCATCGGAGCGTTTTCCGTCGTCACGGACACGAACGAACGGCCGCTACAGTCGCCGCCAAACGCGCGACCGGTACCGCTTACGCTCAGTTATGGGCGCGAGTTTCGGACTCGATCATGACGAGCCTTCCTGCCATCGCGCCAGACGCAAAAAAGCTTGGCCTCGTCATCGACCTCGACATTTGCGTCGGATGTCATGCCTGTGCGGTCAACTGCAAGCAGTGGAACTCGGGCGGGTTTGCCGCCCCGCTTACCGATTCAGAACCTTATGGTGCCGAGCCGTCGGGGGTTTGGTTCAATCGCGTGCATGCGTTCGAAGCCGGCGAAGGGGCCGAGGGACGGACCGTCTATTTTCCCAAGTCGTGCCTGCATTGCGACGACGCACCGTGCGTGACCGTTTGTCCGACTGGTGCGTCATACAAGCGAGCGAGCGACGGCATCGTTCTCGTCGATGAGTCGAAATGTATCGGCTGCAAGCTCTGCTCGTGGGCGTGCCCCTATGGCGCGCGGGAGTACGACCCCAACGAAGGCGTGATGAAAAAATGTACGCTTTGCATCGATCGGATCTACAACGAGAACATCGCCGAAGCGGAACGTGTGCCGGCCTGCGTGTCGACCTGCCCGGCATCGGCGCGACACTTCGGCGACCTCGGCGACCCGAAATCGGAAGTCTCCAAGCTCGTCGCCGCGCGGGGCGGCTACGACTTGATGCCCGAGCAGGGCACTAAACCGGTCAATAAGTATTTGCCGCCGCGTCCCCGCCAAAACACATCCTGCGCTTCAAACGCTGCGTTACCCGTGGCAACGACTGAACCAGCCGGACTCTTCCTCAAGTGGGTTGATCGGTTACTCAGCCGCTAGGCGCCGCGCATCCGGTTTAGGACTCGTTGCGCGTTGCCGCCGAGGACCTTGGCGCGGACGGCCGCCGGCAGTTTCTTGATGTAGGGCAATGCCTTCTTGCCTTCGGCATCGCCGATCTCGAACGGGTAGTCGGAGCCGAACATGACGCGGTCGGGTCCGAACGTCGTCATGAGAAAATCGAGATGGCTTGCGCCGAACACGCAGGTGTCGACGCAAATCTGTTTCAGATAGGCCGACGGGCGCTTGGAGATATGCTTGTGGAGCGCGGGGTTGTACTCGTATTTCGGCGCTTCCCACGCGCGATCGAGCCGAACCGCGAGGTAGGGCAACGTGCCGCCGCCATGCGATAGGACGAGATTGAGGCGTGGATGGCGCTCAAGCACCCCTGCGCAAATCATTCGCGATGCCGCGACGCAGGTTTCGGTCGGCCACAGGATGACGGTGTTAAGCGTGTAGTCCTTGAACCGGTCGTAATAGATCTCGTTGGCCGGATGCATATAGACGAAGAGCCCGAGTTTTTCCGCAACCGACCACACGGGCTCATGAAGCGGGTCATCGAGCGGGCGAGTTCCGGCGGAAATGCCGATATGGGCGCCGACGAAACCGTACTCGCCGACGGCTCGCTCGAGTTCGTAGGCGGCTTCCTTCGGCGCTCCAAACGCGACCACCGCGAGGCCGGCGAGGCGGCCTTCGCCATCCGCGACCATCTTGGCGGTATGCTTGTTGATGAGGCGTGCGTACGCGGCGTCCGGCGCACCGCCAGGCCAATGGGCGAGCGTGTTGAGTGGCCCAACAAGTTGCAGGTCGATCTTGCGCCGCTTGAGGCTCGCGATTCGCATGCCGAGGTCGTAGACCGGCGGATCGAGAATACCGTAACCCTCGGCGAAGAACACCTTGCCGCGGCGTTCGAGTTTGTTGCCGTACTCGGGGTGGGCAACGAGAAAATCGAGCAGCTCTTCGCTCGCCAAGTGCGAGTGGACGTCGATGATCATGACGACCTCCGCGCTGGACGCTTGGCGACCGAGCGCTGTTTTTGGCGTTTGGTAAGGCGCGGCGCGCCGGACTGTTTCGCGGGCCGGCGTTCCGACCCGAATAGGCGATCGAGGTAGCGATTGAGCATGTGATGGATGGGCATTTCGAGGGCAACGGTCGGTCCCGGGGTGAAGCGCCGGGACTTGAGCCCTTGCTGCAGCGATCGCAGCATGGCGCGATCCTCTTCGATGACGGCGCGGATGAAGTCCTTGTAGGGCCGGACCTCGGCGTCGAAATCAGGACGCTCGAAGAGGCTGGCCGGAAAAAGCGTGAAGACGCTGACCTCGGTCTTGTTCGGCCCGAGCGGGAAGTAGGTGATCGGCTGCACCAGGTCGTAGCGCGCGAAGATGTTCATGCACGGCCGAACCAGAATCGTGAAGGCGTACAGCGGATGGTTGCGATCGACGCCTTTCCCGCTCGCCTTCATCCACGGCGCTTGTTCGGGTCCCATCCACGGCATGGCGCCGAACGGCGACTTGCCGTCCGGGCACATCGTCAAGCTCTGGTACTCGGCGTGGTAGCCGTTGGCCGTCAGCCGATATTGAAAATCGTCGCGCGGAAATACTTTGCCGAACGACGAGGCGTGGATCACGCCGGTGTGGTACATATCCATTAAGTTTTCGAGCACGAGCTTCCAGTTGCAGTCGAGTTCGAAATCCCAGCGATCGGCGAGGCGAAGTTCGTCCTGCCGGAGAAACGCGGTCAGTTCGCGTACCCGGTCCTCGTCGAGGTAAGCGCCAAGGTCCTGGGCGTCGGCATCGAAGTTGACGAAAATCCAACCAGCCCAGGTTTCGAGCCGAACGGGCGGCAGGGCGCAGTGATCGAAATCGAAGCCTCGAACCCCGTCGTTGAACGGTGCTGAAATCAGTCGGCCGTCGAGATCGTATAGCCAAGCATGGTAGGGGCAGGTGAATTTGCTGGCGTTGCCCCGGCCGGTCGCGACCTCGACGCCGCGGTGCCGGCAGGCGTTGACGAACGCGTTGATTTGGCCGGCGCGATTGCGGACCACGAGCAACGGTTCGCCGGCGATTCGGAACGACCGATAGTCGCCGGGTTTCGCGAACTCCTCTTCGCGCCCGATGCACATCCAGTCTTTGAGGAAAATCGTCTCGACTTCGCGCTCGTAAACGTCGTCCGACGTGTAGATGTAGCCGGGCGCGTGCTTCGCTTGCAGAAGCGGCGCCTGGGTGGCGGCAAATTCGTTTCGGAGCAGACGTTCGGATCGGCGCATGGGCAAACCCCGAGGCGTATACGATTGGGCCGCTATTTCGGCAGATTAGCGCCGGTCAAGCAAGGCATTTGCGCCTTCGGTTGCTATCGGCGATAGGTAAAGAAAAAGGCGGGCCGCGAGGCCCGCCTTTCGCCGCAAAGGTCTGTTGACTACTTTTTCGGCAAGTATTTGTTGGTGAAATATTCGGACGGGTTGGTCCCGACTGAGATCACCTTGTACTTGAGCGCCCAATCCTGCGCCGTCTTCCACGGCCCCATCTCTTGGACGAAGACCTCGCCTTTGGGGCCCGACCAATCGGGCTTCGACGCTTTTTCGCCAGCATCGTGTTCTTCGCGGGTAAAGACGTTGTTGGCCTTGGAGACGTAGTCGAGCACGTCGGCACCACCGGCGCGCCAGTTGTCGAGGCCCTTCATCGAGGCCTTAAGAAATGCACAAGTGGCATTCGAATTTTTGCGCAGCCAATCCTCGTTAGCAACGATGAGTTGGTAATAGAATTGCGGCACGCCGAAGTCGGTGTACGGCATGAAGTTCAGCGTTTCTTTGCCCTGCTTCTTGAGCATCATGTCGCCGACGATCAGTTCAAAATAAGTGAGCGCGTGCGCAACCGCCACTTTCTTTTCGATCGTGAGTGGGATGTGTGCAAAGCCGGGATCAACGATCTGAACCTCCTTGCGGGTGATGCCGCCGGTCGCGAGCATCGTGTCGAGGAAAGCTTGTGCGTCGAGCTTCGGTCCGGTGCCGATGATTTTGCCCTTGAGGTCGGCTGGAGTCTTGATGTTGCTTTCCTTGAGCGAGATGAAGCCCGAGACAAGCTTCCGCAGCGTCGTCGCAATCGACACCACCGGGATCGACGTATCACGCGAAATCATGACTTCGGGAACGTACGTGAGGCTGAACTGGACCCGTTGCCGTGCCACGAGCTTGATCGGGTCGGCGGGATTTGCCGGCGCGATGATGTCGACGTCAAGACCCTCGTCCTTGTAGTAGCCGTTGAGCTTGGCGGACCAGAACGCTCCCTGCGTGACGCCGATCGGAAGCCAGTCGGCCATTAGAGTGATTTTCTGAGTTTCAGGCTTTCCACCGCAGGTTTGTGCTGCCGCCGGCGCCGCTGCGACGCCGATTGCGAGTGCTGCGAGCGCGATTGCTTGCAGAGTATTCTTAGCAGTCATAACAACCTCCCCTTGTCAGTGAAAAAAAACGCCTTGCGGCGCGGTTGCGAATGAAGCGGGGCGAAGTATTTCGCCCCGCTTCATCTCGTTCGATTCGCTCCGCTCGCGCTGCCCGGTTAGAACCGGTTGGTGTAGAAGTCAATGGGCTTCGAGGTTTTCGGTAGGACATCGGCCTCTCGCATCGTCTTGACCGCGGCCGGCCAGTTAGCCTCGGCTTGCCAGTCGATCGGTTTGCCCTTGGTGGCGTCCGAGTAGAATAGCGGGCGGTACTCTTCGACTTGAGCATCCAAAAGCCACGGTCGAGCTTCGCATTCGGACGCATCGCGATTATTGCGTCGATCGCTTCTTTTTTCGCATTAGCATCGCCCAATATTTTTTCCCAGGCATTCGCCGTAACGACGACGACTTTGCGTAAAGCGTCAGCTTTGCCAACAATCGTTTCCTCGCCGACGATCAGGCCGAGCGAGGGCAAGGAGAGTCCGTGGTCGGAAAACTTGATCACGTTCGAAGGTTTATGTTTGCGTAGTACCGGCTCGAGGAATGGCGTTGATGTCACCACCGATCCGCCGGCACCCGACATGTAGCTCGAAATCTTGGCGGTCGCGTCGACGCCGATCAGCTTGATTTTGTTGCGGTGGGAACCGCCGGCTTTCAAGAACGCATCCATGAACGGTGCTTCGAGCCAGCCTGGCGTATAGATGATGCTTATGCCTTTGGCTTCGAGGACCTTGACCGTCTTGGCGCCGGTTTCGCTCGGGACGAGCACGCCCAAGTCGTTGCCGGGTAAGCAAGTCGCGATCGCCCGTAGCGAGGTGCCCTTCGGCGTCGCCGGTGCTATCGTCGACACCGCCGCTTTGCCAAGGTCGATGCCGCCGCCCACCGCTGACACCGTCAGCGCCGAACCACGCCCGTCCTCGATGTCGAGTTCTATGCCCTCCGCTTTGTGGAGGCCTTTGTGGGCGGACTAAAACCAAGTGGCGTGCATGCCGAAGGGTAACGAACTCAACCGAAGCTTAAGCATTTCAGCCGCCT
>SHVV01000017.1 GCA_009694095.1 Alphaproteobacteria bacterium
GATCTACGGTCGATGTCGCGTGGCGCTAGCCACACACGATTTTGAAACGATCCCGCAATGGCGATTCGTCGCGGCTGGATCGGAACTGCCGGTTCCTTCCCAACGCAAAATCCCCCGCCCCGACGCCCTTTTCGGATGCGCGTTGCGCGGGAGTCAACCGGTCCCTTTTGTGCGGGTCCGATTGGGGCGGGCGTTCTTCTCGATGAACTCGATGATCATGCTGGCGATATCCTTGCCGGTTGCACGCTCGATCCCTTCGAGCCCCGGCGAAGAGTTGACCTCCATGACGACTGGTCCATGATTTGAACGTAGCATGTCGACGCCGGCGACATTGAGGCCGAGCGTCTTAGCGGCGCGTACTGCGGTCGAGCGCTCTTCAGGCGTGATTCGGATCGGCGAGGCAGATCCACCCCGGTGGAGATTAGAGCGGAATTCGCCTTTCTTTCCTTGTCGCTTCATCGACGCGACAACTTTACCGCCGATTACAAAAGCGCGAATGTCCGCCCCGCCAGCCTCTTTGATGAACTCTTGGGTCATGAAATAGACATCGAGCGCGCTAAAGGATTCGATCACGCTTTTTGCGGCGTTGTAGGTATCGGCCAAGATGACGCCGCGTCCGTGTGTTCCTTCGAGCAGTTTGATCACGAGCGGAGCGCCGCCGGCGATGCGAATGACGTCGTCGGTATCGCCGGGCGAGTGAGCGAATCCGGTAACCGGCAATCCGATCCCCTTACGCGCCAGCAACTGCAAGCTCCGCAATTTGTCTCTGGAGCGGCCGATGGCAACCGATTCATTGACCGAATAGACACCTTGCATCTCGAAGTGACGGACGACCGCCATACCATAAAATGTAACGGACGCACCGATGCGAGGAATGATCGCGTCGAAGCCATCGAGGCGTTCGCCCTGGTATCGAACTTCAGGGCGATGCGAAGATATGTTCATGTAACAACGTAGCGTGTTGACAACGCGAACTTCGTGGCCGCGCTTCTTCGCGGCTTCGACCAGGCGGCGATGCGAGTAGAGCCGCGGTTTCCGCGCAAGGATCAAAATGCGCATGGGCTATTCCTCTTCATCTGACTTGCGCTGACGTTTCTGTTGCCCGCGATTCTGCGCCGGGGGTTCGCGCTTGACCATCTCATTGCTTCGGCCGGTGTGGTAGGAGAGGTGCGGGTCGAGAACAACGCGCCGCTGCAACGCTGCGCGCCCAAGCAATAAGCGGAAGTCCATGTCGTCTCGGTTAGTGAGCGATAGCTCGATCGGCCATAGGCGGTTGCGGACCTTAAGCCGCGTCCGGATGACAAAACGCTTTTCGCGCCGTCCGCCAGGATTCGTCACCCAGCGGCGGTCGATCGCGCGAGCCCAGCAGCGGTGAACGACCGAGTCGTCGAATTGAACCGGATGGGCGTCGAACTCTACCCAGTCCTTGCCGTCCACGTCATGCCAACGCACGTGGGAGACGTGCAGCGCGGAGGTTCGAGCGCCAGTATCGAGCTTGGCTTTGACCCCCGAGATTCCGAGATCCGGCAAGTCCACCCACTCTCGCCAGCCGACGAGAAGCTTGGCGCTCTTGCCGTGTTTGCGCTGGCGCCCTTGTTGCGGCCCCGGAACCTCGGTCGATCGCACGTCATCGTGGGGCCCGCCGGGTGCACGTTGCTTCATTGCTTTGCGTTCCATGCAAGTGCTGTAGGGCAAAGACAAGGCTTCTTGCCTCGGCTGCGGTCATTGTAGGTTGTGGCTTCTACTCGCCCAGGGCTGCCATGGTCCAGCCGTATCTTATAGCAGCGAATCGACGCGTTCGGCGCGTTCGATCCCTTATTCGACGGCTGATGGTGGCCGCCGCGGGCTTGTGTCTGGTGCTCGGAGCTCTTGGTCCTTCGACGCGCGCCGATACAGCGTCAGTAGGATACATCGAAATCGTCCGAATCATACCCGAGGGGGTGGCGACACGCGCCAAATTCGATACCGGAGCCGATACTTCGTCGATTCACGCGTTGTCCATCCGCCGCCTGGAGCGGTCAGGAGGCACTTGGATCGGGTTCACGATCACTGGGGCGGATGGAGGTGTCTTTCAGATGGAACGGAAACTCGAACGAACCGTTCGCATCAAACGCCACCGCGGCGATGCTGACGAACGTCCTGTCGTCCGCTTGGAAATCTGCGCTGGCGACCGCTCGGTCGAGGCCGAATTCAATCTCGTCGATCGCTCACGCTTCAGCGAGCCGATGCTGGTCGGGCGAAACGCGATAGCGGTCGGGGTTACGGTCGACCCGCATCGTCTGCTTACCGCGCTGCCAAGCTGCGGGAGTTGAGCACTGGGCGCCGCCGTCGCGGCGCTCCGTGCGACGGCTTCAGCTATTGGGCCGTCTTCATCAAATCAGGACCATACTTAGGATTCTTTTCGACGAACGCCTTCCACGCGTGGCCGTACGCCGCCTCGAGGTATTTTCCCCGGTCGGCATCACTGAACTTTATGAACTCAAGGCCGAGTCCCCTCAGCATGGCGTCCTCGCGCTTGGCGGATGCGCCATGGTATTTCTCGCTCTCGATTTCGAGTTCGACTCCAATTTTTTCGAGTTCAGCACGAAGATCGGCAGAGAGCTTGTCCCACACAGTTTTGTTGATGAGGATCGAGCTGCCGCCGGTATAGAACGCCTGCTCGACGACGTATTTTATTTGTTCTTGCCAGCCGAAATCGGTGATGCCCCCGTAAGACCAAGCGACGCCGTCGATAACACCGCGTTCAAGAGCGGTGTACACCTCGCCAGGGGCGATATTGACCGGCGTCCCGCCGAGCGCTTTGACCATATCGACATAAATCGGCGATACACGAAGCTTCAGCCCGGTAAAATCAGCGCCGACGGGTTTCTTCTTGAGAAAGTATCGGAACGCCTTGTCGGCTTCGCCGCCGATCGACGCGATATAGATGACGTTGCCTTTCTCCAAGTGCACTTTTTTCATTAAGTCGAAAAAGCCAGTCTTGCGCAGTTCCGATCCGGGCTTCTTCGTGAACGTCCCGGCCATCGATTCCGGAATTTCGCCGGCGTAATAGCTGGCTCCCGCCAGGAGCACGTCGATCGTGCCGTTGCGCAGCGCCTCGAATTGGTTGTTCGGGGGAATAACCTCGGCAGCACCAAGGTAGTCGACCGAAACCTTTCCCTTGAGCCGCGTGTTGACGAGTCGCTGGAAGATCAAGAACGGTTCGCTCCAGTAGTAGCTTGCTACCCATGGCGTGATGCCTTTGAGCACGACTGCCTGCTGCGCCGCGACCGGCGCCGGTGCCAAAGAACCCGCGACTAACGTCGCGAGTGTGCCAAGCAATATCCTGCGTCCAAGTGCGCCCATGCCGATCTCCATTGCTGATGGTTGCTTGACTGTCACCAAGGCAATTTTTCGCCGAGGTAGCTATAGAACGCTCCCGCGTCCGACGGCTTCAGGCCAGCGATGACACGCCGCATGCCCGTCACGCTTTCTTCGGGCGAGAGTGCGGCGGTTGAACCGCCCATATCGGTCCGGACCCAACCGGGACCGAGCGCGACAGGGATCACGCGCTGCTCCTTGAGATATTCGCCAACCAGCTTCGTCACCATGTTGAGCCCTGCCTTCGAGCTTCGGTAAACGTGGTCCTTGAGGTCGCCTGTCGCGAGTTCGATCGAGCCGAGTTTGCTCGAGATCATGGCGATGACTTTACGATCGCTCCGCGCCACGGCTTCGACGAATGCCTCGCACATGCGCATAGGGGCCAACACGTTGATGCGCATGACGTCGGTCCACTCGTCATAGTTGGTCTTGCCAAAATCATCGTGCGGGGCCCGCGGCGGCCAGCCGATGCCGGCGTTGTTGACGAGCACGTCGATCGCCTCGCGTTTAAGCGTCTGCGCGAGAGCATCGATCTCGGCAAAGGAGCCGACATCGAGCTTGTGGAGCGTGAGCCCGCCCGCCGCTTGTTTTCCGATAGCCGATAAATCGTTCGCCCTGCTGGGTGAACGACATCCGGCGTGGATGCGCCACCCCGCCGCGGCGTACTGGCGGGCGAACTCAAGTCCTAGGCCACGGTTGGCGCCGGTGATCAGAACGGTCGGCATCGCATAGGCTACCGCGCGAGACGTTGCGAGGTAAAGTTGTCTTTATGCGCCAGACCCAGCACGAACTTATCGTGCCGACCGAAGGACCTGGCCTCTACGAGATTTCCGAGGCCGTATCGGCATGGCTTGCGCGCGAACGCGCGAAAACCGGACTGGTAACAATATTCATCCGCCATACGTCGGCGTCGCTTCTAATTCAAGAAAACGCTGACCCCAAGGTCCTTGCCGATCTCAAATCGTTCTTCGACCGACTCGTTCCCCAGCAGCGGAACCATTATCGCCACGACGCGGCGGGACCCGACGACATGCCCGCGCACATACGAGCCGCATTGACGCAGGTGAATTTGTCGATTCCGCTCGTGGCCGGACGACTCGGTCTAGGCACGTGGCAAAACATTTACGTATTCGAGCACGGACACGCGGCACAACGGCGCCGGGTTCTTCTTCACTATAGCGGCGACTAGGCCGGGGTAGCTTCTATCGGAAAATCGGAGAAGCCGTACAAATTGATGCAGTTATCCCAGAGTATCTTCCGTTTCGAATCGGATCCGAGGTCACTCCGGGCAAGGAAGGTCGCGATTCCGTTCGGAAAGGATCCATCGTGATGCGGATAGTCGACCGAGAGAACGATGCGGTCGTCACCCACCGTATCGATCGCGATGGGCAGCAGGCGCTCGTCGACATCGGTGCCGATCCAGCATTGGCGGCGAAAAAAGTCGCTGGGTCTGGCCGAGAGTTTCACGGCTTCGCCGCCGCCGTATTTGCGCCATTGATCGTCGAGGCGATCGAGCCACCACGGCAACCAGCCACAGTTGCCTTCAAGGACCGCGATCCTGAGTGTCGGGAAACGCTCGCAGACGCCTCCGACCAACATGCCACCCAGCGCCGTCATAAGTTCGAGCGAAAATGATGCGGCATGGTTGAGCGTGCGAAAGTTGGGGTGGCCGCGAAATCGATTGCTGATGTAGTCGCGACCGGCGCCGCCGCTAGTGCCGTGGAAGGCTACCGGAACGTTCAAGCGAACGCATTCCTGCCACAGTATGTCGCATTCGGGCGCGTGCGGGAGGCGGCCGGCGACCGGCATCGGCAGCAGTACGACTGCGACATGCCCCTTTTGCGTCACCGCGCGGCGCGCTTCGGCCGCGGCGAGCGCTGGGTCATGAAGAGAAACGATCGCGGCAGGTCGAAGGCGGCGCGGATTCGCTGCGCAGTAGTCGGCCAGCCAGTCGTTGAACGCAGCGCAATAGGCCGTCGCCACGTTCGGGTCGAGACGATCGATCGATACGATCATGTGCGCGAACGTGCGATAGAGGATTCCGACATCGATGCCTTCTTGGTTCATCGCATCGATCGTCGAAGCGGCGTCGTATCCGCGGCGCTTGGTGTCTAGGAATCGCTGCTCCGCGGGGGCATCGAGCGCTGCTTGTGGGCCGACGACCTCCGGCCACTCCGACCACGGCGGAATTGTTTCGCCTTGAACCCGCCAATGCGGAAAGTTGGCCCTGCTCCAACCGAGGTACTCCGGCATCGAGGCGCGATAGCGCGGATCGAGGTGCTGGGAAAAGACGGCGCCCTGCTCAATAACGTGCAGGTCGGAGTCCATAACCCGAAAGCCAGCTTTCACCGAAAATCTCGCGAATTGGCGCGGTCAGCCGCTCGATTTTGCCGAGCGTTTAATTCGCGTCGACCTTAGACTCATTTGATCGGCCTCGGCAGCGCGCCCGACTTCGCGCAGCAGAACGGCATAGTTGTCGAGAATTTCGGCTACTTCGAGATGATCCATGCCGAAGTATTTTTCGGTTATCGCCAATGACCGTTTTGCGAAAGCTTCGGCTTCCTCATAGCGTTTGGTCTTGCGGATGATGGCGCTCAGATTGTTGAGATCGACGGCAACGCGCGGATGTTCCTTGCCGTAAACGCGCTCGTCGATCTTGAGCGCCTCGCGGACCATTTCCTCGGCCTTCGCGACATTGCCTTCCACGAGCAAGATCTCGGAAAGGTTGTTGAGCGTCGCGGCCATGTACGGATGGTCGGTGCCGAGCGTTTTTTGCACGGTAACCAGCGCACGCTCATAAAGGTACCGCGCTTGCGATAGACGGCCGAGGGCTTGATGCGCGCGGCCGAGGTTGTTGGCGGTCATCGCGACATCCGGGTGAGCGCCGCCCAAAAGCCGATCGCGAACGTCAAGAGCCCGAGTGAGCGGACCGATGGCGTCGGCAAATCGGCGCTCCTCGAGCAACAGGGCACCGATATTGTTGAGGGTTTCAGCGACGTCGACGTGACTCCGGCCAAATTTCTTTTCCTGAATCAGCAGTGCCTGGGCCAAGCGGTTTTCAGCCCGCTTATATTCGCCGAGATTGCGGTCGACTTCGGCCAGATTATTGAGCGTAGTGGCGACCTCTTTCGATTCTTTCCCGATGCGCTGAGCTTCGACGAGGGCCAGGTCGTACTGCTGTTGTGCGAGGCGGTAATCGCCTTTCTGATAGGCGGTGTTCCCCGCCCTGATCAGCGCTTCCCATTTTGCGGTCTGTGCGTCGGCGGGCGCACCGGCCGATACGGCAAGAACGACGACGAAAAGAAGTGCCGCGCTGGCGCGGAAGCCCGCGCGTAAACGATGAGTGATCTGATTCATGCGGCGAATCTAGAGAATCAGCAGGGATTTGTCCCGCACCGTCTCTCCTTTCAAGGTCTGGTTCGTTGAGGTGGACCGCGATAGCGTGATGCCCTCGGCATCCGCTGGATACCGCGATTCCTCAGAGCACCCCACGAACATGACTCTGTCCCCACCTAAACTCGAGACGCGTGTCGAGACCGAAGCGGGAAACCGCGATCGAGCGCGCCGATGGCTCGGAATCGCGCTTGTTCTCGGCGCCACACTATCGTTCAGCTTAGCTGGCCTTTTCGTTCGCTGGGTGGAGTCGGCGGATGCGTGGCAGACGATTTTTTTTCGATGTGTTGCTCTCGCCGTGGCGCTGCTTGGCTTCAGCGTCATCCGTCACCGGGGCGCGCAAGCCATTGTCAATCTTCGCAACTTCGGGCCACAAGCGCTCGCTGGAGCCCTCCTGATGGGCGGTGCGATGATCGTGGTGATCTGGGCGTTCCGGAACACGACGATCGCAAATGTCGTGTTCATCGGGGGCGCCACCCCGTTCGTCGCCAGTCTCGTCGCCTGGCTGGTGTTGCGCGAACGAGTCGCGCGTCAGACGATGATAGCAATGGCGGCGGCATTCATCGGCGTCGCTTTCATGACCGCCGACGGGCTTGCGAAGGGAACCATTATCGGCGACGCATTCGCGTTGGCAGCTACTCTGATCTTTTCGTCGCTGGTCGTCGTCCTCCGCTCTGGACGAAGCCATGACATGTTGCCGGTTATCGCATTCGGCGCGATGTTGGCGGCGAGTTTTGCCGCCGCGATGGCGCCGACGCTTACCGTCACGGCGCACGACTTGATGATCTTGGTCGCCATGGGCGGCGTTCAGACTTCTCTTTCCTATGCGCTTCTCGCCTTTGGCGCCCGCTATGTCAGCGCGGCCGAAGTCACTTTGCTGGGTATGGCTGAAATCGTTCTCGCTCCGTTATGGGCGTGGCTCGCACTCGGTGAAACGCCTTCGATCGGATCGCTGATCGGCGGCGGCATTATTCTTGCCGCCGTTTTAGCCCAGGCAGCCGTACGTATGCAGGCCGAGCACCGCTAGCGGCAGTCGCCGCTCAGTCGGATCGCCTGGGTCGCAATGATGGCGAGCCCCGGACCGGGGAGCGGAGCTCCGACGACCGTAGCTGTTTCTCCCGCTCGAAGTTCGAGCTGAAGAAGGTCGATCCTGTTGTCCAGGAGACTGCTTAAGCGCTTTACATCCTGCGCGCCGAGGCCAACGACCACGATCTGGGCGCTACCCGCAGACGTCCTTACGATCGATTGGGTAATCGAGCAATCTGCCGGGAAAAGCCAATAGACGCGACCAGCTGTGACTCCGGCTGAGAAGGCGCCGCTACCCACCGCGCGCCCGTCTTTGACGCTTGCCGCCAACGCCAACGCGGGTTTGGCGACGCGTGCGCTCTCGAGCACCAATTTGCGCTCGGCACCGAGTTGATCAGTAAGTCCTCGAGCGATTTTAGGATCACCGGTCTCGAGACGTAAAAACTGGTGGACAGTCTCGAGTTTTGCCGCTTCAAGTTCAGCGAACGGGCTGTCGGTGGGCCCCGAAGCGCCGCCGAAGCTAAAACCGCTTTCGCAACCGCATAGAGCAAAGAAGACGACAAGTGCCGCGTAGGGCCACCGCGGTCTCATCAAGGAAGGGACCATGATTTCCTGCCAATCGGGCCGAGAAAGTATCAGTCCTTTGTGCGCCGAGCTACCGCGCAAAAGGCCATGACCACGACCGTTCGTCCTCCAGTTGCCAAAGTCGCGGGGATCTATGCCGCACTCGTGTCAGCTTATTTCTTGAGCGAGTTCTTTCGGATCAGTCACGCCGTTATCGCACCTGACCTTATGCGCGAGCTTTCAATCTCGCCCGAGGGGCTCAGCGTGCTTACATCGGCATTTTTCCTGGCGTTCGCTGTTGTTCAGATTCCTAACGGCGTCCTTTTCGACCGCTATGGACCACGACGCACGATGCCCTGCTTCATCTTATTGGCGGCTGGCGGGGTCGCCGTTTTTGCCCTCGCTCCGACCGCTCCGTGGCTCTCGATCGGCCGGATGCTCATGGGCGCCGGCTGTTCGATCATTTTCATGGGAGGGTTGGTCACCCTAGCCCGGTGGGTGCCGACCGACCGCTTTGCACTCGCGGTTAGCGCGCTGATCACCGTCGGGGCGATCGGCAATCTGTTCGCGACTTCACCTTGGGCGGCTCTGGTTGAGCGGCTAGGGTGGCGTTGGGCGATCGGTGGGTTCGGTATTCTCGCCGTTTTGGTGGCTGGACTCGTCTATGCGGTCGTCCGCGACGCACCCGAAGGACATCCCTATCTCCAGCGTCAGCCGGAAACGATCCTCGAGGGTTTGCGCGGTGCGCTTGCGGTGGTTGCAATTCGGGACTGGCGATATTTGTTCGCAATGAATTTCGTTTCGTATGCAGTCGTCATAACGGTACTCAGTCTGTGGGCGGCGCCGTATCTTTACGACGTCCACGGCCTAAACACGATCGAGCGTGGCAACGTGCTTCTTGTCATGACGATTTGCATGGCTGTCGGTAACCTCGGCGCCGGCCCGCTCGATCGTTTGCTCAATACTCGCAAGAACATCGTGTCGTTTGGCGGGGTTTGTACGTCCTCGGTTCATATCATCCTCGCGTTCGTGCCCGGGCTCGCTCTTTGGCAGATTACAACTCTGTTCGCATTGCTCGGCCTTTTCGGCGGCTTGATAGTAATCAACCTTGCGCATGCGCGGGCGATCTTGCCCGACCACTTGGTCGGACGTGGGATGGTGACGATGGCGTTGGCGGCGTTCGCGGGCTCGGCTTTCACCCAAATCGCCACCGGGATCATTGTCGGCCTTTTCCCGCTTGAAGCAGATAAAGTGGCGGAAGTCGCTTATCGGGCAGCGTTTGCTTTCATCGGGGCGACGACCTTGGCGGCGACCGTCTATCACCGGCGGGTCACAGACGCGAGGCCTTCGGACGATCACGCCCGAGTGCATACCTGAAAGGAGCCCGACGGATGCGCGCCGGTCTGTTCTCGCTGGTCCAACCGTTTCGCGACGGAACGTTTCGGCGTCCAGAGGGCATGGTCTTCCTCGCGGCGGCAATATCGGGCGTCGCCATGGCGACATGGACGGCACTCCTCAACAACTTTGCCGTTGAACAGGCCGGATTCAGCGGGATCGAGATGGGCTTCCTCCAGTCGGTCGGCGAGGCGCCGGGCCTCCTCGGCGTCGGCGCAGTTTTTTTCCTGTTTTTCATGCGCGAGCAGACTGGGCTCTGCCTCATGCTCGCTCTATTGGGTGGCGCTGTTGCCGTCACCGGGTACTTTCCGCAGTTTGCGAGCCTGCTCGTCATCGCTTTCGCCATGTCGATCGGGTTTCATTTCGCCTACATCGCGCAGCAGTCGTTGGTGCTGCAGTGGATCGCGCCGGAAAAAACCGCGCCGATACTCGGAAGAGCGATGGCCGCGGGGTCAGCTGCATCGATTGCGACCTACGGACTTGTGCTCATCGCGGTCGACGTATTCGGCTTTGGCTACGTCGCAATCTACGTTGCCGGCGGAACCTTCACGCTTCTGGCCGCTCTGGCCGTGTGGCGTTTTTTCCCTCCGTTCCCGACCCGGGCGGTGCAACGAAGAGCGATCGTCGTTCGTGGCCGCTATTGGCTTTACTACGCGCTTCAATTCCTTGGCGGCGCGCGGCGGCAGATATTCTCGGTGTTCGCGACCTTCCTCATGGTCGAGAAGTTTGGGTTTTCGGTTGGCGGCATGGCGGCGCTGCTCTTGGTGACCGGAGCGTTCAACATCTTGCTGGCGCCGCGGATCGGGCGCTTCATCGTGCGCTTCGGGGAGCGACAAGCGCTTCACGTCGAATACGCCGGCTTGGTCTTGATTTTCGTCGCCTATACGCTGGTCGATGCGGTCTGGATCGCCGCCGCTCTGTATCTGTTGGACCACCTGTTCTACGCGCTCTCGATCGCGATGCGGACGTATTTTCAGAAAATCGCCGACCCGCACGACGTGGCGGCGACGACCGGATTCACCGAGACTCTCAATCACGTGGCGGCGGTGTCGCTACCAGTAGGCTTCGGTTTCATATGGGTGGTCGCGCCGGCGGTCGTTTTTTACGCCGGTGCTGGACTAGCGGCGATCGGGTTTGCTCTATCGTTCAACGTGCCGCACAACCCATCGCGGGAAAGAGTTATGGTATTTGGCTCAAGCCGCAGGCAAATACGCGCGGCCGAGTAAGACGAGAACCTAGCGCCGCTGACGGCGCCTGAATATAGTGCGACTACCGTTTGACGGGGGAGCGAATACCATGCGTATGAAAATGGTCGACTGCGATGGCGTCAAGATTCGCACGATCTACGAGGGCGATCCGAAGAACTATCCGATCCTTCTTATTCACGGTTTTGGCGCCTGCGCCGAACACTGGATCAAGAATATCGATGCTCTAGCTGATCAGTACTATGTCGTTGCGCCCGATCTCGTCTGTCACGGTTTTTCCGATCACGTTTCTTACGACGGCAAGCCGCCGTATCCCACGAGCGTCAAGTATTTGCTGAAACTCGCCGACAAACTCGGCTTCAAGGAGTTTTGCCCAGTCGGATCGTCGTACGGTGCGTTGATCGCAGCGCTGCTCTATTTCGAGCGGCCGAAACAGGTCAACAAACTCGTGATCAACGGGTCGGGGTCTTGCTTCAACTCCGAGGAGGAACTCAGCGCCGGACTGAAGGGCGCTTACAACAATGCGATGACGGCGATGCGCGACCCGACCTACGCGTCGTGCCTGAAGCGGCTGCAAAACACCACGTTTCATCCCGACGTCGTGCCGGGCGATCTCGTCATTTCTCAACTCCTTTCCTACACCAACCCGAAAATGATCGAGAGTTACGAGGCCGCCATGAAGGGAATGATGGACCTCGTCGCATCGCGCCCGCATCGTATTCTCGAGCGTCTCGACAAACTTCAGGTTGATACGTTGGTGTGCTGGGGCCGCGAAGATCCGCGCGGTGTGTATGCCGCGGCGGTCAAGGCGACCGCCAAGATGCCCAAAGCACGCCTGGTGACCTTCGAAAAATGCGGGCATTTGCCGTTTCTCGAGTATCCAGACGCGTGGAACGGCGCTCTGCGCGAGTTCCTTAAAGCTCAAGCGCCCAAAAGTCGAAGCGCTGCTGAATAGTCGAGATCGAAGAGGATAAAGATCATGCGCATGAAATTTGTCGATGTCGGCGGAATTCAAACTCGGGTCCTCTATGAGGGTGATCCAAGAAACTACCCGCTGATGTTGATTCATGGGTTTGGCGGCTGTGCTGACAACTTCGTTCGCAATATCGATGCGCTGGCGGATGAATTTTACGTCATCGCGCCAGATATGATCGGCCACGGATTCACCGGGGCCGCGCCGTTCGGGGGCAAGCCGCCGCATCCAAAACACGTCGGCCACCTGGTCAAGCTTGCCGACATACTCGGACTGAAGAATTTCTGTCCGTGCGGGTCGTCATACGGCGCATTGATTGCAGCTCTGGTATATTTCGAGCGCCCGAAGCAGGTGGATAAGCTGATCATCAACGGCTCTGGTTCGTGCTTTAACACCGAGGAGGAGCTGGCTGCGGCGCTCAAAGGCGCCAAGCAGAACGCCTTGACGGCGATGAAGTCACCGACGCTCGAATCGGTGCGCAAGCGTACCGGCAATATCGTCTACGATCCGAAGTCGATACCCGAGGAAATTCTTCTCGTGCAGCTGACGTCGTATGCTTTTCCGCACATGATCCCGGCCTACGAACAAGCGATGGATGGCATGATGGACCTCCCGGCGTCGCGGCCGTACCGGATCTTGGAGCGGCTCGACAAGGTCGCCGTCGACACCTTGTTGTGTTGGGGCCGCGAGGATCCGCGCGGCGTCTACGCGCGGGCGGTCGAGGCGGTGAAGAAAATGCCGCGTGCCCGCCTTGAGACGTTCGAGAAATGCGGCCACTTGCCGTTCCTCGAACACCCGGACCAATGGAACCGCGCCGTTCGTGCTTTCTTGAAGCAACGGCCGGCGGCCAAAGCCGCCGAGTAGCGGCGTACGATAGGTGAAAAGGGCGCGCCTTCGATGGGCGCCGTTTGCCCCTATTGCCAACCGAGATAGGCCAAAGCGCCGACGCCGGCGACCACGATGACGATGCCGAGCCACTGTTTCAGCGGCACGCGCTCGGCGAGGAAAATGCGCGCCAAGATGACGGTGAAAACCGCTACCGGAGCGCTGCCAACTGCGGCGAGCGGGGCGCCGCCGCCGACGCTGCCGACGAACATCGTGAACATGCCCAACGTGTCGAGGCCGCCTTGTACCGTCACGGCGGTCCACCACCGGCGCGGCAGCAGCGGAGCCTCGCGGTTGAACGTCATCACGCCGAGGAGGCAGACGAAGCTCACGATCCGGGTAAACAGCACGCTTTGAACGTCGCCGTAAATCGGCACCGCTTCCCGGGCAGCAAAGATCGCAACCGCGAAGGATATCGCCGAGACGAGCGAGTACGCGACGGTGAGACCGACGCCGCCGCGGGGCCGCTCGGCCAGCGTCTGCGGATGACCGGTCGTCGCCACCATCCAAACCCCGGCCATGACGGCGGCCATGGCGATCCATTGCGCGCCCGTCGGCACGATGCCGAGGACAAGACCGCCCAACACGACGAATACCGGGTAGGTGCCGACCAACGGGGCTGCCACTGCGATCGGACCACGAAAGAGACCGGCGTAAAGCAAAAGCATCGAAGCCATCGTCGCGGCGCCATTGATCAGGAGCCAGTGCAGACCTTCCGTCGGTAGCCCCAACGGGAGGTCGGTCGCGACCGCCCAAATGACGAGAAACAGGATGCCCGACCCGATCATGCCGAAGAGCGATCGGGCAGGTCCAAGCGCTTGACCGGAAATCCGCGCAACGAAATCCGCGCTACCCCAGCTCGCCGCACTTATCAAACCCCATAGTGCCGGGTTCATGATCTCCCCTTTGATCGATCGGATGGTATACAGCGGTTTGCCTATCGGCGGAAAACCAGGAGCATCCCATGATCGTCGATCATCGCACCTACACGTTTTATCCCAGCAAGATGAACGCCTGGATCGAAAACTATGAACGATTCGGTCTGCCGGTGCAAAAGCGCCATCTCGGCCAGTTGGTCGGTTTTTTCGTGACCGACATTGGCCCGCTCAACCAGGTCGTGTTCATGTGGGCGTACGCCGACATCGGTGATCGCGAACAGCGACGCTCAGCGATGGAGGCCGACCCCGATTGGGCTGCTTTTCTGGCGAAATCGCGCGAGACGGGCTCGCTCAAGGCGCAGGAAAACAAAATCCTCAAGCCGACGTCGTTCTCGCCATTGCGCTAACGGCGGCCGTCAAATCGGCTGGCGCTGTTTCGGTTTTCGGCTGCGCACGACGATAAAAAGCCCTGAACCGACGATCAGCAGTGTTCCAGCGAGGCTCCAGCCGTCTGGCACATCGCCCCAGACAGCGAACCCGGTCGCCAATGCCCATACCAACAAGATGTACTTAAACGGGGCGAGCAAGGTCGTTGTCGCGTACCGGAAGGCATCGATGAAGAAGTATTGTCCGACGAATTGAATGAGGCCGCAGAGAACAAGAAGGGTGGCGTCGGCAAGATCGATCGCCTTCCATCCAAACGGGAAGGTCGCGGCGCTGATGACCACGATCGAAAGGTTCGTGTAGAGCTGAATGGCGAGCGAGGTGTCGGTGGCGACGATGCGCCGATTCAGAATATCGCGAAGCGCGCTCAAGACGGCACACGCCAGCGCTAGAAGCGTTGCCCAATGCAAGCCGTCGACGCCCGGTCGCAGCATTGTAAGGACACCGACGAATCCTACCGAAATTGCAAGCCATCGATCGGTACCGACGTGCTCACCGAGCATGCGCGGGGCGAGGAGAGCGAGAAGAATCGGCGCCGAGAACAAGAACGTGTAAACCTCGGCCAGGGGCAGACGCCTGAGCGCCTCGACCATCACGAACGAAAACGCCGCCGCCGACAATCCGCGCGCGATCTGGTCGCGCAAGTTCTGCGTTCGTAGTGCCGCGAGCGGCTGGCTCGATCGCCACGCGACCGCCAGCGTCAGGACGAGCGTAACTGTATTGCGCCCAAAGAGAATCTCGCCGGGTGGAATGCTGGTCGAGAGCCATTTGACCACCGCATCGCCCAACGTCAAGAACAGCCCGCCAACGGCGAGGTAGACGACGCCTTTAAGTGGCGCATCTACCGAGCGCGACTGGAGGAGTTGAGCGTCGCTCATGTGCCGATATGGCCTAGCACGCGACGTGTCTCGCGCGCTTAGTAGTTGGCCAGCAGCGAGCCGTAGCCTGGGATCTTGTTGGTGATCCCGTTCGAGCGAAGCGCGTGCCAGTAAGTCGCGGTATTGATCGCAATCACCGGTTTAGCCAGCCAACGCTCGCCTTCGGCAGCGACCGCAGCCACGCAGAGATTGGTTCCACACTGCATGATCGCCTCGACCTTGTCGCTATCAATCTGTCGCAAGATCAAACGAAGCGCATCACCAGACACTTGCGCGATCGCGACCAGGCTCGGGCATTTGAGTTCTTTGAGATCGACGACGTTGAAGCCGTAGTCGCTGAAAAAACGTACGACCTGCTCATCGCCGGTCGGCATATAGGGCGTGATGACCGCGATATTCTTAATGCCGCGATAGGCCCGCAACGCGGCAATGCTCGCGTCCGACCCCATCGTTACGGGCTCGCCGGCACAATCCTCCAAACGCTTGCAGAGGGTATCGGTACCGCCGTTGCCGTCCCAAAAAGTCTCGGCCGACATTCCCAAAATGATGGAATCGGGCTCGCAACTAAGGACGGCATCGAACGCCAGCATCATTGCCTCACGGATGTTGGTCATCAATTAGAGAAAACCTTCGTCGTCCTCGACCGAGTCGTTGGGGATGTTGATTCGAGAAATATGGTTCGTGACGCCGGCGGGACGCATGCCGTCGACTTCGGGCTGTACGATCGTATTCGTTGATGGAACGACAACGCCGAACTTATGGCGTCACGCGAGCGCTTCGTGCATGAGCGTCTCCCTCGGTACTCGATTGTCTGATGAATTCGCGACAACGGAAAGGGGGCAAAAGAGCTCGGGCAGCGGATGAATGCCGTTGATCATAAGCTGAACCGTAGCCCACGGGCCGCGCGACCGATATGTTTTGTCGATCCTAACCGATTAAAGGAGCGAACGATGAAGCGAGAGGTTATCAACCCAGCGAGTCTTGGGCCCGCGGTCGGGCCATTCTGCCGTGCGGTGAAAATCGGCGATATGCTCTACGTGGCGGGAACTTCCGCGCTGTCGCACCTATCAGGTCCGTTGCACGAACGTTATCTGCCGCCGACGATCGAGGAGCAGACACGCCTAACGTACGACAACATCAAGAAAGTCGTCGAAGCTGCCGGCGGGACGATGGCCGACATATTCCGCACCACCGTGCTAATCAAGCGGCCCGAGGACTATGCCGCGATCAACCGCGTTCGCGGCGAATATTTTCCCGGCAAGGCTTTGATTTCGACAGCCTTTATCTGCGACTTGATCCGCGCGGACATGTTGATCGAAGTTGAAGCTCAGGCACTGCTTCCGGCCAAGAAAGCGCGGCCGCGTCGCGCCGGGGCCAAACGATCTCCGGCAGCGGCGCGCGCCAAGAGGAGAAGCCGGCGGCCTTCGTGAGAGCCTATCTTGAGTGGCCTCGGCGCAACGTGCTGGGAATCGGAGGGAGAGCAGATAGTGGGCAGCAAATAATTTGGCTTGGACGCGCGCGTGGTACGCATGCTCCGCCGTTGGATCCGTCGCCGGGCGGCGTACCGCGACCTCATGTCTTTGAGCGATGCGACGCTGAAAGACATCGGCGTTCATCGCAGCCACATCGGAGCGCTCGCCGAACTCGCGGGATGTGGTACCGATGAGACCCGGGTCCGCGATGCCGCTGCCGTGGCCTCTCCTCAGCCTGTCACCATTGCCAATGACAACCGGTCGATGACTCGTCCCAAGGTTCGGGTCGTGCTAGCGGGCGGCTCCGGCTGACCGTTCACGCTGTAGACTTCGTCGTCGCGGACCGGCTAACGTAACGGAGCGACGGCGTTCAGGCGGCGCCGCGCGCATTTTGGCGCTCGCTGCCCGAGGTAAGAAGCTCCGGTGAAGAACAACGCGGTCCGTCCGGATGACGCCCGACTCCGCGGCATCGTTCTTCTCACGCTATCGATGCTTTTCATGGTGTTGATGGCCGCGACGGCGCGCGAACTCAGGGTCGAAAACTATTCGACGGTTCAAGTGGTTTGGGCGCGTTACGCATTTCACATGGCGCTCGTCGTGCTCTTGATTCCGCGCCAGCTGCCAACCATTCTTCGCAGTCAGAATCACGGGCTGCAAGTCGTCCGCTCGCTTATCAACTTGGTCGGCGCCGTCCTCTTCGTGGTGGCGCTGCGCTACATCACGATCGCCGAGCTCGTCGCGATTACGTTTCTGTCGCCGATCATGATAACCGCGTTCTCCGCGCCGCTCCTCGGCGAGCGCGTTAGCTGGCAGAGCTGGGTGGCGACCGGTTTCGCGTTTCTTGGCATGCTCGTCATCGTGCGGCCAGGGTTCGGCACGGTCCACTGGGCGACGTTCCTGCCACTATTGCTGGCATTTTGCTATGCCTCGAACCAGTTGATCATCCGCATGGTGGGGCACCTTGACCCGCCGATGACGTCATTGGCGTACGTTGGAGTGATCGGTACGTTGGCTTCGTGCGTGGTGGTCCCGTTTGATTGGCTAGCGCCTGATCTGGTCGGGTGGGCGCTATTCGTCGGCACCGGGGTCCTCGCTGGCTTAGCCCACCTTTGCATGATTCACGCCTATGAGCGGGCAGCGGTTCCGGCGATCGCTCCGTTCGTCTACACCGAATTGTTGTGGGCGATCTTGATTGGATACTTGGCGTTTGGCGACGTGCCCGACTACTGGAGCCTGCTCGGAGCCGGTATCATTGCGGCTTGCGGGGTGTTCATTCTCCAGCACGAAAGGCGGCGGCGCATTCTCGCCTCTTCGGCCTAGGTCCCGGATCGTGGTCCCTTAGTCGCCCGTCGAGTCCGCGACCGCACGAGCGATACCACCGGCAAATCCAGTGCCGGCCAACTTCGCGCCTTCAAAAACGGTTCGCCGAACCGTCACGCCGAGAAGATTGGCTCCGGTCAAGTTTGCGTTCCGCAGCCAGGCATCCGAGAAATTGACGCCGGTGAGATTGGCGCGCGTGAGGCTCGCCGGGACGAACCGCCCGGTGCTCTGGCCCTTTTCGTCCATCAATTCGGCCGGATCGAGGTTGGCGCGGCCGAGATTGGTGCGGGTCAGATCGCAGCCGTCAAGGTGGACTCCCATTAAGTTTGCACCGGGGAAATTAGCGCCGGACAAGTTGCTGCCGGTGAAATCGGCGAGCGTCAGAGCCGAATCGCAAAAATTGGCGCCATGGAGATTGCAATCGTGCAGCGACGATGCGGAAAGATCCTTCTTGGCGAACTTGACGGTCGTTAAGTCGACTCGGTCAAGTTCGAGCCGAGCGCCGGCGGACCCTTTGGTCCGTATCCACAACGAATGGGCTTCCACCGCTCTTCGTGCATCGTTCGAAAGGTCGCGCTCGAGCAACGCGTTGGTCAGGTTGGCGCTGCTGACGTCGACCCCATGAAGATTGGCGCCGATCATCGCGGCACCGGCCAGATCCTTGTTTTCGAGTTTGGCGTTCGTCAGGTTTGCACCTGAAAGATTGGCGTTGCTCAGATTGGCGCCTTCGAGCAGTGCATCAGTGAGATTCGATCCCCTGAAATCGACGCCGGTCAGATTGGCGCGGCGCCCGCGAGGTCGCTGTTGGCGATGACCGATCCCGGAATATTGGCGCCGTCGAGGCGGCTGCCCTGCATCGATGCCGTGGACATGTTGATTCGGCCATCGGCCTGTCGCTCGTAGTCGGGCGAGAAGTCGCTAAAACGCAACAATATGCCATAGCTAAGGTCCGCCTCTTGCAAATCGGCGCTGTCGAAAATCGCGTCAGTGAGCTTCGTTCCGCGCAGGTCGGTGTGGATGAGGATCGTATTCGAAAGGTTCGACGCGGTGAGATCCGAGGCGAAAAGGTAGCCGCGGCCAAATTGGCGCCGCGCAGATCCGTACCGACCAGTTGCGCACCGACGATCGTCGCTTCGCGCAAATCGACTCCGAGCAGGACGAGGGTCGACAGATTGCGCTGCGACAGATCCGCGCGCCGGCCGCCGCTCATCCGCCTCGTCCAACGACGGTGTCGGACCAGGATATCGTTCAATTCCCTGATGGCGATTGTTTGCGCAGCTGCGGTGCGACAGACCTCGGTACGCAGGAGTATAGGTCGGTATGTTCTAACCTATATCGGCTGTGCGGCCGCCGTCTCAATACCGGGACATTCCTCGCAATCTTGGGGATATTTTCTAGCGGAGCGCCTATCGACTTCGGGTCAGGATTTGGCGAAGCTGTCATGATCGAGCGGGGCTGATTCACGGTCGCTCGGCGAAGCAGGGCAATACCATGGCGACTCGGGATGGCGACGCGGCGCCGACGGCGTGGCTGCCGTACGTTCTTGCCACCGGCACGGTTCTCTTCTTTGCCGGACACACGACGCTTGGGCGCGCTATTCGCTACGACATCCCGCCGATAGCCCTCGTGTTTTGGCGAGCGCTCGTCGCGCTGGCGATCATCACGCCGTTCGTCTTTCCAACCTTGCGGCGGCAGTTTTCGCGTCTCGCCTCGGCGTGGCGCGTCGTCGTGGCCTTGGCGATCAGCCAAGTGGTATTCGGCCAGTGCTTCCTTTACGTTGGATTGCAGACGGCGACAGCCACGACGGCCGGCTTGCTCCACGCATCGATCCCGATCGTCTCCACTCTCGTCGCGTGGATTTGGCTACGGCAGGCGCCGACGCGGTTGCAGTCGATCGGTATCGCTGTAGCGCTTGTCGGATTGATCACAATCGTTGTCCGGGGATCGCTGCAGACATTGCGCGAGCTCGATTTCGTCAAGGGCGATTTCATCGTTGAAATCGCCTTCATTAGTTGGGGCGTCTACTCGGTCGTCGTTTCGCAGGTGTCGAAGGACATCAACCCGTTGGTGGTTTTCTGGGGAATGACGCTGGCGAGTCTGATGTTCGTCGCGCCGCTCTACGCCGCTGAAATCGTCTTCACCGATGCGCGCGTGGCTCTCGACCTCGTGACCGTGCTGACGGTCGCTTACTGCGCGATTTTCGCGTCGATCCTGGCGTTGATTTTCTTGAACATCGCGGTCGCGCGCATCGGACCGGTACGCGCTGGGGCTCCGTTCTTTCTCATGCCGGTATTCACGACGCTTCTCGGCGTGATCGTTCTCGGCGAGTCGCTCCACCTATACCATTTGTTCGGGATGGTGCTGGTAGCAAGTGGTGTATGGCTGACATCGCGGCGCCACAACCAACCGCGCGGACGCGATGGAGAGACCTAGCTCGCCAACGGATTCGAACTAGAAATTCGCTTCGAGCATGAGCCAAAATTTCGTCGTGTCGAATCGACCGTTGTCGCCGTCAAAGCGCGCCAGCTTCGCCGTTGCCGTGTAGCTGCGCAGAAGACCGAGTGAGACCGCGAGATCTAGGTCGCGTCCAAGCTCGGTCGTCGTCTCGACGGTCGCGAACGAATGAGCGCCGCCCCAAAGACGAATCGAATCGAGGCTCAATGTCCGGGGCTGCTTCCAGTCAAACCCGATCTGGCGGTCGATAATTTCGCGCGCCGGCGTTACGGCGAAAACGTTGGCGAAGCCTTGTAAGCGGTGGAGATTGCCGAACGGGGTTTGTACCGCCTGAACGCCACTCCCTTCGAGGACCTCGTATCCGACCCAGGTTTGTAATCGGCCACGAACGAGTCCCGGTTGGAGAAGGTAGTAACCGAGCGAAAAATTGTTCGGATTGTTCGCCCAATCGGTTTGCCGTGCGGCCTCGATCTCGTAGGTGAACGCGAGATCGGGCGCTAGTCGACGCTCGCCGAGGATACGGGGGCCAAGGGTACGCGTGGACAGGCTTGGATTGTCGTCGATCGCGAAAAAATAGGCGTAAGCGCTCGCCTTGATTTCGCTCAAGCCCCGATAGTCGAGGTGAAAGAGATGGGCATCGGTATCGTAGGTACCATCGACGGCGTCGCTGCCGGACGGGCGTTGAACGCCGCCCACGTAATCATAGCGAGCCTCGAGCAGCGGCAAGCTCCGATTGATGATGCTGAGGCTGTCGAAGGTTTGCTGGTTTTGTCAAAAACTGGCGTCGGCGATGAATCGTCTGTTGTCGAGAACGATGTTGCGGCGTCCGCCGATAAACTCCGTTTCTCCCTTGCCGTGGTAGCGGAGCGCGAGTTGATTGACTTCGCTCGAATCGGGATCTGGAACGACCGGTCGCGCGGTTTCCGCTTCGGTCCCATCATTGAATCGTTTAGCCCCAACAGCGCTGGTGTTCTCCAATTCGATCAAGCAGGATACACTTTGCCAATGGCCCGAGCCTAGTGGTCGACGAGTTCGTCTGCGCTGCCGGCGGCAACGCGGTTCTCATGCTCGCGCGCGGGGCGTTGCGTTTCACCGGAGGCGTCGCGAAGGACGTGACCCGCGCCGTTAAACTGGTGACGCTGACCGCGATGATCGGGATTCGCGGAACCGATTTCTAGATCGGCCCAATCGAAGGCGGCGTCGGGGTCGTCTTGCTCGACGGCATCGTGCAGGTGACGAACGCGGGCGGTTCCGTTGTACTCGATGAGCCGCGCGAAGGGACGCTCGTCTTCTCGGCGTCGGTGGCGCCGAATCAGCCGTCTATCTGGCCCGACGACCGGATAGCGCGTGCGCTGACGGCGACCGGGTTCTAGACGAGAATTACTGCAGCGCGATGCATTCCATCTCGATATCGAATTCGCGCGGCCATGAACCGACGGTCACGAACGTGCGGGCCGGGTAGTTGGCGGTGAAGTAGCGGGCGTAGATACGGTTGACCGTATCGTAGTAAGCCGCGTTCGTGATGTAGATCGTGACTTTCACGATTTTGTCGATGGTTGAGCCGGCCGCTTCGACCGCGGCCTTGATGTTCTCGAGGACGAGTTCGGTTTGCTTGGCGATGTCGGCAATGCCGCGCGTGCCGGTTTGAAGATCGACCGGCGGCAGCCCGGCGACGAAAATAAATCCGCCGGCCTTAACCACGGCGGATGCTGGCACATTGCCGCGCTCCATTGCCTCGGAAATCTTACCCAAACGAACGATTTCTTTATCCATGCTGGCCTCCCGTTGTGAATTGACGCTGCAACTCTACGGCGCGTGGTGCGCTTCGTCATGGCTTGATCGGAGTATTTCGCGCCGCTCGGACGACTTCGGCTGGCGTCGAGACGGGCTCTGGCGCTAAGGTCCGTCAGCGGAGTTCCCCTGTGGCCGAAATACCCTCTCGTATTGGCGTTGCAGCCGTTTGTGCGTCGGCGCTCTGCTTTTCGCTGACACCCATTTGGGTGCGGATCAGTGAAGTTGGTCCGATCGCCACCGGCGTCTGGCGGTTTGCGATCGCGGCGCCGGTTCTCTGGCTGCTCCTCGAGGGCCGACGTCGTGGAAGTGCCGATCTCGGCGAGACGCTCCGCGCCGGGCGCTTCGGATTGGTCGTGCTGGGCGGGATCGTTTTCGCCGGCAACGTCGCATTTTGGCAGCTCGGCATTGTCGACACCGTGATCGCCAACGCATCAATCCTCGGTAACATGCATCCGATCTTCGTAGCGATAGGCGCCGCGTTGTTTCACCGCGAGCGCATTTCGCCGACATTCTTGATCGGTCTGGTGTTGACGATCGTCGGCGCGGTTTGGCTGACGACTGCGCGCGGGACGCCGCTCGGCGAGATCGCGCGCGGCGACTTTTTCTGCTTCATGTCGGGCCTCTTGTTCGCAGTCTGGGTCCTGATCATCAAGCAACTGCGGAACGAGTTCGCGACCCCGTCGTTGGTTCTGTGGAACCTCGCCCTATCGGCGATCCTGTTGCTCCCGCTTGGGATTTGGCTGGGCGAGTCGTTCTGGCCGCGGTCCCTCGAGGCGTGGCTCGTCTTGCTCGGATTTGCCTTGACCGCGAATATCCTCGGCCAGAGCTTGTTCGCTTTCGGGGCCGGCCGCGTTTCGGCTTCGTTCGCCGCTCTCGCGATCTTGCTTGGCCCGATATTCGCGACTTTTTTTGGCTGGCTTTTCCTCAACGAAGGCGTTGTCTTGCAACAGTTCCTGGCCGGAGGGGTCGTCTTGACTGGCATCGCCTTCGCCGAACGGGGCCGGCACCGGGGATGACGTCGACTTCATCGCCGCAACAGGCGTGGCTGCCGCACGCAATGCTCGTGCTCTCGATGGCGTTGATGGCGAGCAACGTCGTGATCGGACGTGCGGTCGCGCTCGAAATGCCGCCGGCCGGTTTCACCATGTGGCGTTGTACCGCCGCGGCGCTTCTAACGGCGCCGTTCGCCTGGTACGCTCTTCGGCGCGACCTGCCGACGCTCGTGACCCATTGGCGTCATATCTTGGCGATGGGCTTCGCTTGGGCAGTTGCCGGCCATGCATTCACCTACACCGCTCTACAAACGACGACGGCGATCAACGCCGCACTGATCTCATCGACACAGCCGGCTCTTACCGTGCTGGTCGCTTGGTTCGTACTACGAAATCCGGTCGGCGTTCGGCAGGTGGTCGGCCTTGTCGCCGCGCTGGTGGGCGTCGTCGTCATCATCGTTCGCGGCGAGTTTGCGGCCATTGTCGATCTTCGCTTCGTCATCGGCGACCTTTTCGTGCTCCTCAGCATGGCGAGTTTCGCGGCCTACAACGTTCTGGCGAAAACGGCGCCGCCGGGTTTGCATCCCTTCGCCCTGCTCGTCGCGATCATGGCCGCCGGGGCGGCGCTTCTCGTTCCGGTTCACGTCGTCGAACTGCTGACCACGGACCTGCGCATGCACGCCTCGTTTTTTACCGCATGGACCGTAGGCTATACCTCGATTTTCGCCACCATCTTCGCCGTCGTGCTGTGGAACGTTGGCGTCCAGCGTCTCGGTCCGAGCGGTGCGTCGATGTTCATCAATTTGGTGCCGGTGTTCGCAACGGCGCTCGCGGTGTTTTTCCTCCGCGAGGAAGTCGCCTTTTACCACGGCGCCGGGGTTTCACTCATTGTTGGCGGCGTTTATGTCGCCACCCGCGCTCGCGCGGCTTAGGGCCGCACCCGATCCTTCGACACCGCCGACTCGTGACGACGGTGGGGGCTCGCTCGGGTTCGCCCGGATTCCAAACCCCGGTGATGAGTCGGAGCTGCCCCATGAACCAGACGCGCCAGTCTTTCATCGCATCGGCATAGAACTCGTTCAAGTTGCCATCCGGGTCGGGTAAGTAGATCGAACGCGCAACCAGGTGGTCGACCGTCGAGTCGTAGGGCAAGCCGCTCGCCGCGAATCGCCGGATCGCGGCAACGAGTTCGCTTTCGTTCTCCATTTCCCAGCCATGTGGAATAGGCCGAGTTTGACGCCCATGTCGGCCGGTACCTGAACCTGCCCATCGCGCCAGAGACGCGCTTTGCTGCGGGTGATTTCGACCAGCCCCATGTCGTGGTGCGTGTTGCCGTTGGTTAGGAACCCGGCTTTGGGTTCGGACTCGGTGGCCTGCGCACCGACCCCGCAGAATTTCGCTGAAAAACCTCATCGAGCGGTCGATATCGCTCACCCACATATTGATATGCGTGAAGCGGCGTGGCTTGAATTGAACCGTGGGGTATGTCGCGACGTCCATGGGACGAACTCCTGTCGAATCAGCAATCACTAAAATCCGATCGCTGAATTCTCGCGGGAGCCCTCGGGTCGGCTCTAACCTGGACTAATGTCCTCTATGGATTGTTTGGCTGCCGGCGGGCCTCGTGATCGATGGCATAGCAACCGCTCGCTACGATCAAGGCCGAGCCGGTCAGAGCCCAGACATCGGGAACCTCGCCGAAAAAAATCAATCCTGTCACACCGATCCAGAGCAGCATCAAATACCGGAAAGGGGCGACCGCAGTCGTCTCGGCGAATCGAAGAGCTTCGATCAACAGGAAATGCCCACCGGCCAGCGTTACGGCGGAAAGCAGCACGAAGACTAGATCGATTGCGGTCGGTACGGTCCAGCCGAAGGGCAACGCAGAAAACGCGACGATCGCGACGATCGCTTGAGTATAAAACTCGATCGCGATCGAGGTATCGTTGGCGCTCATACGCCGCGTCATGATGTCGCGCAACGCGGTCGTGCAAGCCGAGCAAAGGGGGAGCAGCGCAAGAAAATTGAGTCCAGCCGAGCTTGGCCGGAGCATTACGATGACGCCGGCGAACCCGACGAGAACGGCGATCCAACGATGCCAGCCGACCTTTTCCCCCAGCATCAACGGGGCGAGCGCCGTGACGATCAGCGGACCGATAAAAACGATCGCCTGAACGTCGACCATCGGCATCGCCCGGAGGGCGCCGATGAAGGCGAACATGCTGATCGCCATCAAGAGGCCGCGGCCGAGGTGATACAGCGGTTGCTTGACCCGGAGGTCATGAAACCCGCCCGGACGGGTCGCGAGCGCGCCGAGCAGCAACGCGAGGACGGAGATGCTGCGTAAGGCGACGATTTCACTGACCGGCATGTCAAACGAAATGGCCTTGGTCGCGACGTTGTTCAACGTAACGAGGACGCCGGCGATGATCATCGCGGTAATCGCGAGGCCCGGGGCGTGACGCTGGGTGCGCGCCGCCGTGTCGAAGCCTTTATTGAACGCCATGGGTCGTTTGGGCGCCGTCAGCGGGAAAGTAATTGTCTGGCCAGGATGGGCTCCCCAGGACCTTCGCGCAGGCCGCGCGGGCGGGCAGAATAATGGAAGGGGTTGTGGTCGTCGCGTGTTTCTTCAATACTCATGCTGGAAAGGAAAACTCTGAGCGAGGGAGTTTGGTCTTGAAGGACGTGCAATCACTCGAAGACGCGCGCAACGCAAAATTCTCGATCGGTCAGGTCGTGCGCCATCGGCTCTATCCGTTTCGCGGCGTCATTTTTGACGTCGATCCCACCTTCAACAATACCGAAGAGTGGTACCATTCGATACCAGCGGACCGACGCCCGACCAAGGATCAGCCTTACTATCATCTGCTAGCCGAGAACGACGAAACAACCTACGAGGCCTATGTTTCGGAGCAGAACCTCGTATTGGACCTAACCGACAAGCCATGCCGTCACCCTTGGGTCGGCAAGATGTTCGGCGAACGATCGGAAGGGTTCTATAAGCCGATCCACATCAAATCAAATTAGCTCGCGGCGGCGATCGCCCGCCTAAGGGCCTGCGTCGATCGCGCAAAGTTCGTTGAGCATCGCGTGCCAGCCGATTGACGGCGCTCGCGCTATCGCGGTCGTTTGCGGCTTCGACGGCCTCAATTGCCCAGGCGCGTCGAGGGCTTCCCCGATTTTTCTGACGCGAAGTAGACTTTTCACGCCGCCTTCGAGGTTTCTCGTTGCTAAAGCTTAACTTGTCATCGCGCGCGGTGTGTCGCGCTCGGCGCCGAAACCAGCGAGCGTCGGATGAAGAAAGAGCCATCCTAGGCGGGAATGGTTAACTGAGCGTTGTTCTCTCCGCGCGCCGAAAACCCCGCAAGCGATTGAAATATTTGTATTATTGTCCGCGAAGGTCGGGCGTATGCCGGCGTCACGGAAGGCAGATTGGTCGGGGCGGCGGGATTTGAACTCGCGACCCCTGCCTCCCGAAAGCAGTGCTCTACCAGGCTGAGCTACGCCCCGACCGTCTGGAAGTGCGCCTTGCGGCGCTCTCTCTTTCTACTCCGCGAAAGGCGACGCAGCAAGCTAATCGCGGCGCATTGGAGGCCGCCATGCAGGCGAGCTATAAATGTCGATATACCAGAGAATTGGGCATCGCGCAGTTCGCCGGGGGAGATTGCGTACGACAATCGGTCGGATGTCGCTTCTCGTCCGTCGGCACGTTCTCGGTGCCGCTGCGAGCATTTTTGCCTTACTTCTCAATGCTTCGATCGCTGCCGCGCAAGAATTGGTAGGGGCGCCGAGCCCAGGTCCGGGCGCTGCTCGAATTGCTAGCGGAGCCGGCCGTCAAGGACTGGCTATCGCAAAAGGCGATCGCCAGAACCGTGGCGCCGCCGGCTGTCCAAGAGGAAACCACATCGGTTTTTCTCGCCAATAAAATTGCCGCCGTCCGCGAGCATTTCGGCGTCAT
>SHVV01000018.1 GCA_009694095.1 Alphaproteobacteria bacterium
GGCTCGTTTCACCGCCGGAGCGGCCCGTCCAACGAACCCCGTTCGCATCGAGAAATTCCATAAGGACCGACGCCTTGATCGCCGTCGATCTCTCGATTTTTCGCGGAACGGTACCGGCGATTCGGTAAGCCAGTTCATCGGTCTCGATCGCCAAGCCAATCAGCGCCCCGATCGATCGACCAACGCGACGCCTGAGTGCCACGCCGCGAGCTCCGGCATTAACCCAAGATAGCGCGTGTCTCCCTTTGATCCGGTGAGTTCGGAAATATTACCTACCCATAGATAGGCCCTTCCCTCTCGCGCCGGCATCGGCGAGCCGACCTCAACCACCTGGTCCGGAGCACGAAGCTGCGCCGACCCGTTGAAAACGGCGACCCTGATCGGAGCGGCGTTGTCAGCACGCACCCGCAATAGCGCGAACTCGTTGGTTGCATCACGCGCCAAAACGTTGGCCGGCAGCGTAACGGTGGCACGCAGCCCGACGAACACGCTGTGGCAACCCGCGACGTTCCTCAAAGAGGTTAGGATGTAGCCTTCGCCGCTGACGAATAAACCGGCGGTTTGAGCGTAGAGTTCTTGTTTGACGCGCCACGCTTTGGCTTTGGTTGACGCTTCGGCACGACGTGCAGATGGTTCGTGGGCTGGTCCGATCTCGGCCAGAAGTTCGCGGGCGATCTTGCGGTAATTCGCCGTACCGTTTGCAGCTGCGATCTCGAGGCAAACGATCGCCTCGAACAAATCGATTTTTGCACCCGCGCCTCGCCCGATCATATCAGCGAGCATCACTTGAGCGGCGCTATGACCCTGCTCAGCGGCTCTCCTGAACCCCGCGACCGCGTTCGCCTCGTTCTTAATCGATCTTTCTTGGCTGTATATCCGCGCCAGCCGAACCTGCCCTTCAGCCGCGCCGCGCATGGCTGCCCTGCCGTACCACAGAGCCGCCGTCACCAGGTTTTTTGAAACCCCAAGCCTTCCTCGTAAAGGTGGCCGACTCTGATTTGGGTGAAAGTCTCGCCCCCTCGGCAAGTGGCAGCCAGTGCTGCAGGGCTTTGACCGGGTGGTCGCCGTCAAATGCCTCGGTATCGCCAACGCGTTTTTCGACCGCTGCGACCGTCGTCGCCGCCAATAACTACAGCGCCATGAGGGTGAGCCGGATATTCCACACGACGGATTATCCTATCGGTAGCAGATCACTTTAACGGTGAAGGCGATAGCCTTGTCCGCGGCGTCGGCGGGAGCCAACTCGCGTTCGGATGGGCGCGCAATGTAGTTTACGCCGTGTGCGTCGCGGAACGTCCGCACGACCTATGCCTTGAGCGCATAGTTGACATTTTGCGCGACGTCACCGGTCAAGTCGGCGATGAGAAGGACGTCCCGTTTCCGCGTGACAACCCCGACAATGTTGCCGGCAAGGTCCACGAGCAGCCCCGTAGAGTTTCCCGGTTGAACCGGCGCGCTAATCTGAAAAAAACGCGCATCGTCGCGGCCCCCTGCCAACGAACTAATACTGCCCGAGGTCTCTTTGGTGTCCGAACTGAGGAGTTGGGGCAGCGGAAAACCGACGGCCAGCACGTTGTCGCCCGGCCGGACGCCACGACCGCCGAGAAAGACCGCGACGCCGGGCGGTGCTCCCTCGCACTTTAGGAGAGCGAGATCGTTGATCGCGTCGCGCGCCGGGACTTTGGCCTGCACCATCGTTTGCGCCGGTCGGGTGATCCGAACTTCGCAGCAGGCGGGAACGACGTGCGCATTGGTGACGATATGGCCGAGGGCGCTTATGAAGAAACCGGTTCCGCTCCCTCCCGGCTGCGGGGGTGCGTCCCAATCGCGGGGATTCGTTTCGGGTTTTGGCCGCCACTCCCGCACAAGCGCATCGCCGCGTGCAAGCTCGGACGCCGAAAACTGCTGGCGAATGGACTTTAAAGATGCCCCGCGCTTGATCGGAAGCGACCGACGACTTGGCGTTCCGTTCCTCCAAGACCACCCACTTTTGAGCCGTCGCCCCACTGATCCGCACCCCAATACCATCGAGATACGCGGTGGCGACCCTCAGCTGCGCGTCGACGTTATCTTGGTCCGCAGCGCGTTCGAACCATTTGGTCGCTTCGCCATAACTCTTCGGCACACCCTCGCCGCGGGCAAAGGCAAGGCCGACCGCCATCTGCGCTTCGATGCTGCCTTTCCTGGCTGCCGCCAACCACCAGCGCACAGCTTCAGTTTCATCCCTCGGAACATCACGACCTTCAGCGAACAACCGGTCCGCCATGACGGCTCCTTCGGTGAATCCTAACTCGAAGGCCAACTTGAGGAGCCCGAGAATCTCCCCGAGGTCTTTGGTGACGCCGTCACCCTTGGCGTAAAGCCCGGCCAACGAAAACGCTGCACGTCCGTCACCAAGTTCGGTCGCACGCCGAGGCCATTTCGCGTCTTCCGTCGGATCACGTGAGGCGCCTTTACCGACCTTGAGCATCAGCCCAAGGAAAAACTGAGCGGTCCGGTCGTCGCGATCAGCGGGCGGACGCAACTCGCGAAATGCGGCTTCGAAGTCGCCCTGTCGATAGGCGCGCAGCCCCTCTTCCCGCCCGCCCTGTACCGGAGAGGCAACCCACAAACCACAAAGGACACCCATGAAGAGAAACTCAGCGCGGCTCATGTGAAGATCATAGGTCAAACTCGGCGCGGGTTAGAATCGCGGCGAGGACTCCCACCGTGATCTCGCCGAGACGTTCCGATATGATGCCCCCACTTAGGGGAACAACTGCCGCCATGCTCTTCCGCCAGCTTTACGAGAACGTCTCCTCGACCTTCACCTACCTACTCGCCGATGGACCGGGCGGCGAAGCGTTGATCATCGATCCGGTGTTCGAGCGGGTCGAGCGCTACCTGACGCTGTTCGAAGAACTCGATGTCCGGTTAGTGATGGCGCTCGACACCCACGTTCACGCCGACCACATCACCGGGCTCGCGGCGCTCCGCGACCGCACCAAGTGCATCACGGCGATGGGCAAGATGGCCAAGGTCGACGTGGTGTCGTTCAGGTTCGATGAGGGCGACACGGTCGAGATCGAGGGTGTGCGGCTCGACGTGATGTACACACCGGGCCACACCGACGACTCCTATTGCTTTCGCATGCCGGACCGCGTCTTCACCGGCGATACGCTCTTGATTCGCGGCACTGGGCGAACCGATTTTCAGAACGGCGATCCGCGCGCCGCCTACCATTCTCTGGTCGATAAACTGCTCAAGCTTCCGGACGAAACGTTGGTCTATCCGGGCCACGACTACAAGGGTGACAGCGTCAGCACGATCGCCGAGGAGCGCGCGTTCAATCCGCGGCTCAAGGTCGCATCGGCCGACGAATACGCGGCCTTAATGCAAACCGTCAACATGCCGAATCCGAAGATGATGGACGTGGCCGTGCCCGCGAACCTGAAGATCGGCGCCCGTCAGCGCGCCGAGGGCGGCGAGACCTGGTCGATCGAAGCCGCCACCGCAATCAGCGGCGTCGCCAAACCCGACGTGGTGCTGATCGACCTACGCGACGACAACGAACGGCGCCGGGCCGGGGCGATTCCGAACGCGGTACAGGTTCCCTATCGGGACCTCGTGCACGCGCTGCACCCTGGCGGGTTGGTCCATCACGAAGCGATCAAAGGCCGCAAGCGGATAATGTTCTATTGCGCCTTCGGCGAGCGCTCGGCGCTGGCGGTCAAGTCAGCGCACGAGAGTGGGCTCTTCAATGTCTGCCATATCGTTGGCGGGATCGAAGGTTGGCGGAAAGCCGGCGGCGCCATCGAAGCTATCGGCTAGGTCCTACGGCTGGATGAACTCGATCGTAATACCGTCGGCATTGGTCGTGTAGACGATCTTGCGGCCCTTGTTGGGGCCCTTGTCCGAAACCTGAATCGACCCGAGCGGTTTGAACCCGTGAGAGCGGCTCGACGCCAGAGCGGCGTCGATGTCATCGACGTCGAACGCGATGTGGGCGAAGCCAGCGTCGCACGGCCGTCCGATGACCTTGGCGCGATCGCCTGGACTCGCGTACTCGATGAATTCAAGCCGATGTCCGGGCACGTCGACGAACGCGACGGTAATTTGCGCGCCTTTCACGCCGGTCACGTTTTCCGCCATGTTTGGATCGCGCACCATTTTCTCGGTGGCGCGAAAGCCGAGCTCATCGCGGAAGAATGCGAGCGTCTGATCGAGGCTCGTGACGGTGAAGCTAGTATGGTTGGTACCGAGCACGCGAAAACGCGCCATGGAATCCTCTCTTTGCCATGCGTGGCCAAGTGTGCGGCAGGCGGCCGACACCCGCAACCGCGCTAGCGTGCGCGCGGCTTGCGGCCGATCACCGGGTAAGCCGGATCGGTATAGCCGAATGTCGTGCTGTGGCCGGGCGGAACCAACCGATCGACAAATTCTTCGTCGTCGGGCGTTAGATTGTGGTCGAGGGCGGCGAGATACTCGTTCCACCGACCGAGCGTTCTCGGCCCAGCGATCGCCGCGCTGACGTGCGGATTGGCGAGCACCCACGGCAACGAGAACTGGGCCGCGCTCAGCCCGCGCTCGGTCGCTCGCACCGCGAGTTTGGTCGCAAATGCGACCGATTCCTTGCGCCACTCCGTCTCCATCAGGCGGCAGTCGCGCCGTCCCGCCCGGCTGTTCTTCGGCGGGACGGCGCCCCAAACGTACTTCGCATTTAGAGCGCCACGGGCGAGCGGACTAAACGGAACGACGCCTAATCCATAGTGCGCCGCCGCTGGAATTACCTCGTCTTCGAGGCCACGCGTCGCAGCGTTGTAACAAGGTTGGCAGGCAATCGGCCGCGGTACGCCGAGGCCATCACATAGACGCACGATTTCGGCAATTCGCCAGCCGCGAACGTTGCTGACGCCGAAATATCGAATCTTACCCGCGCTTATGAGATCGCCCATCGCGCGCACCGCTTCTTCGAGCGGCGTCACCCGGTCGTCGAAATGGAAATAATAAAGGTCGACGTAGTCAGTCCCGAGGCGTTTCAAGCTGGCGTCGATGGCGGCGAAGACGTGCTTGCGCGATCGGCCCCGCTCGTTCGGCCGATCGGTCGGGCCGAATCCGACTTTGGTGGCGACCACCCAGCGGTCGCGGTCGCACCGGACGAGCCGCCCAAGGATTCGTTCGGAACGACCATCGACATAAACGTTCGACGTATCGGCGAAATTGACCCCGGCAACGCGCGCGGGCAACAATCCGGGCGGCCTCGCCGGCGTTCGCTTCCTCGCCGAACGTCAGCGCCCCGAGGCAAAGCGCAGAGACTTTGAGCCCGCCGGGTCCGAGCGATCGATACTGCACCTCAGCTCGGCACTCGTCAGTTGACCTTACGTCCGACCATTTCCAGAACCTCGTCCTTGGTCATGACGTCGCCAAACTGCATGATGAAGGTTTCGAGCGTCGCCAAATGCTCTTTGTCGGTGGCGGCGGCGCAGCAATCGGAGACCAGCACAACTTTGTAGTCGAGCGCCATCGCGTCGCGCCCAGTCGACTCGACGCAAACGTTGGTTTTGGTGCCAGCCAGGATCAGCGCCTCGATGCCCAGGCTTCGCAGAAGCCGCTCGAGGCTCGAGGCTCCGGTGGTAAAGGCACTATAGCGATTCTTGGTGACGCGAAGATCGTCGTCCTTGACGTCGAGAGCCCGCCACAGCTTGGTGCCGTGTGCGCCGGGCTTGGTGTACTCGATCATCTTTTCGATCTTCTTGGGGTCGCCGACGATGTGGTCGAAAAAGCCTCTCCAGTCGGTCTTGTGACCGCGGCCGTTGTTGGCATGATTGACCCAGATTACCGTGACCCCACGCTTGCGCAGTTTAGTCGCGAGCTCGTTGATCGCCGGAACAACGTCGCGGGCGATCGGTACTTCAGCCGGAGCGCCCGGCTCCACGAACGTGTTCTGCATATCGACGATAACGAGTGCTGTTTTTTCTGGATCGAGCGAGTCGAAAAGATGGACCCGCCCGCGTCGGGCGAGAACTCGGTCGATGATGTCTTGAGCGATTTCGACTTTATGCATGGATGCTCTCCCTAGAGTTTCTCAGTGGACCGAACGGCCGCCGGCGCCGCCCGCGGCGGCCGCGACCTCGTCGGGGACGTTGGTTGGACCCGCTTGATGATGGACCATTTTCCAACCGCCGCGTTCGCGGACGAATAGATTGGTCGCCACCAGGAACGAACCTTCGACGCGCTCGTAACAAATGACATACGCGAAGTCGCCGTGAATTTCGGCGACCGCGCCGTGGCAACTGATGTCCGGTGCGCTCTCGGAACCGAGGATCGCTTTCCAGCTCGCCATTACCGGTTCGCGACCCCCGAGCGAGCGCCAACCGGGATGAATACATGCGACCGGTGCGTCCGTCGCCCACACCGTGTTCATCACTTCATAGTTTCGGGTCGCGAACGCGCGATAAAACGCTTCGTTCGTCGAGAGAACGCCGTTTTGGTCGCTCGTCTGGTCCACGTGTTCGACTAGGTTATCAGGATCCGGTCGTCGAGCGATCACTGTTCGGTTTCGTTCCTTCGGCATCGTAGGGGCCGGCGCGGCGGCACTCAAGCGGCTTCGGAAAATCGACAAGGCTGCCATAGCCGCCAGTCCCCTGATAAAGTCCAGCGAGGGGCCTCGTACCGAGACGCCCCTCCTGCGGTACCATGGATCGACAAACAACCTTCGAGATTCTCGAGCTTAGGCGTTCGGTCGGTCGTTGGGCGATAGCAGCTCAATTCAGCCTTGGCGCTCTGATCGTCGTCAACATGGTCGCAACCGTGATTTCGTCCGTCGCTCCGCTGGCAAGCGCATGGTCGGGCTATCTCAGCCGCTTATATGCTACTTCCGCTCTGCTCTTCACGGTTGAGTTAGTGGCACGAATTTGGGCTTGCACCGCCGACTCGAGTAACCGCTACACCCAGCCGATCCGTGGCCGAATTCGCTATGTGCTGACGCCGATGACGTTGCTTGATATCGCCGCAGTGCTGCCGTTTTATTTCGGCCTAGTCATCGATCTTCGATTCCTGCGCGCTTTTCGGTTGCTGCGCTTGCTCGATTTCTTCGGTTTCGGGACGACAATCGAAAGCTTGGCAGCGGTCTTCTACAACGAGCGCCGGGCGCTGCTGGGAGCGCTCTTAACGACGATGCTCGTGCTATTTGTGACGTCGTGCCTAATGTACTACGTCGAGCATGAAGCGCAGCCCGAACACTTCAAGAGCATCTTGAACGCCTTGTGGTGGGGGCTCGCGACGTTCGCAACCATCGGCTATGGCGATATCACACCCGTAACGCCGGTAGGCCGCGTATTGACCGGCATCGCCGCGGTTTTCGGCATCGCCATGTTCGCATTGCCAGCCGGGATATTGGCCTCGGGCTACGCGGCCGAGTTAAAACGCCGTGATTTCGTGATTACATGGGAACTGGTGGCGCAGGTGCCAATCTTCGCCCGCCTTTCGGCCGTCCGTATCGCCGATATCGCCGGCCTTTTGCGCGTGCGCCAAGTGCGCCCAGGCGAGGTCATCGTCCGCAAAGGCGACGCGTCCAACAGCATGTTCTTCATCGCCGATGGCGAAGTTCTCGTCTGCTTGCCGGCGCATCCGGTCCGATTATCCAGTGGCGAGTTTTTCGGCGAGATTGGCTTGCTCGAACATGCGCCGCGCATGGCAACCGTATCGGCGGTCAGGGGATCGCGTCTGCTGGTGCTCGATGCGCACGACTTATCACGCTTCCTCGACGGCAACCCCAGCGTTCGCGAGGTGCTGACGCGCACGACTGCGGAACGGCTTCTCCAGCATCAAGAAAAGAGCGTCGCTACGCAGCACAGCGCAGCGGTATAGCCGACGTGTTGGCGCACCCGCAAACGCTCGCCGAAAAGCTGGTCGCACGCGCCGCAGGCCGCAGTTTCGTGCGGGCTGGCGAAATTGTCACAGCGCGCGTCGACCTAGCCATGATGCACGATTCGGGCGGCCCTCGCCGCGTCGCGCCGATCCTGGAGCGTCTGGGCATCGGGGTCTGGGATCCAGCGCGCGTCATCGTCGTCACCGACCACTTTACCCCGGCGGGCGACAGCGAAAGCGCGCGCATCCTCGATCTCACGCGCCGCTGGGTAGCCGCCAACGACATCGGCCATTTTTACGATATGCGCGGAATCTCGCACGTCGTGGTGCCCGAACACGGCCACCTAACCCCCGGCCTCTTCGTGGTCGGCGGCGATTCGCACTCGCCAACCGGGGGTGCATTCGGCTGCTTTATGTTCGGCGTCGGCGCGACCGAAATGGCCGGGGTCCTGGCGACCGGCGAAATCTGGCTCCGTGTCCCGGAAACCATCGTCGTCGCGTTCGAAGGCCGGCTCGGTGCCGGCGTCGTTGCCAAGGACATGATGCTGGCGCTCTGCGCGCGGCTCGGGATGGACGGCGGCGACTACCAGGCGATCGAGTATCGCGGCGCCGCGATCGAAGCGTTCGGCATGGAGGAGCGGATGACGCTCTGCAACATGGCGGCCGAACTCGGCGCCCAGGTCGGTCTCATCGCCCCCGACGCTGCCACCACCGATTATCTCCGCCGCGCCGGTACCGATGCGGGCGACGTGGCGACGTGGCGGAGCGATTCGGATGCGACGATACGAACAACGCATGCCTTCGACGCCGCGGCGCTCGCGCCGCAAGTGGCCGCCCCACACAGTCCAGCCAACGCGGCGCCCGTGACCGCGTATGGTCCGACGGCGATCGATCAGTGCTATATCGGTGCCTGTACTGGCGCCAAACTCGCCGACTTGCACATGGCTGCCGCGATCCTGCGCGGCCGCAAAGTCGCCAAACAGGTGCGTCTCATGGTCGCGCCGGCCTCGCTCGAAGCGCTCAACCGCGCGACGGCCGACGGCACGCTGGCCGCCCTCACCGAAGCCGGCGCGATCCTGCTGCCGTCGGGCTGCAATGCGTGCGGGGGCTACGGCATCGGCGTCCTTGCCGAAGGCGAGGTTTGTATCGCGTCAACCGCGCGCAACTTCAAAGGGCGAATGGGCGCCGCCTCGGCCGAGGTTTACTTGGCCTCGCCTTACACCGTCGCCGCAGCGGCGGTGGCCGGACGAATCGTAGATCCGCGCGATCTGCTGACCGCGCCCATTGCGTAGCGCTCCAGTGCCAAACAACCGCGCCTGGATTTTTGGCGACAACATCGACACCGACGTATTGGCACCGGGCCGCTACATGAAGGGCGGCATCGAAGAGTTGGCGCGCCACTGCCTCGAGTCCATCGATCAGCGGTTCGCGAACGAGGTCGCGCCAGGAGACTACCTAGTCGGCGGACGAAATTTCGGTATGGGTTCATCGCGTGAACAAGCGGCGCAAGCATTGAAGCATCTGGGCGTCGCGGCGGTGATCGCGCGGTCATTCGCTGGAATTTTTTATCGTAACGCGCTCAATCTGGGCCTGGTGGCACTAGTGTGCCGTGACGTCGGCCGCATCCGCGCGAACGACGCGCTCGAGGTGAATGCGGCGGCCGGCCGAATCGTCGATAAGACCACCGGCGAAACCCTTCGTTGCGAACCGCTACCGGCGCATCTTTTGGCGATGGTGCAGGCCGGCGGTCTCGTGCCGCACCTCGAGCAACGTTTTATCCGCTCTATGGAGAACCGATGATCGACCTGAAGAAACGACTAAGCCGAACCGACGTCTTGTTGGCGCCAGGTATTTACGACGCCATGGGCGCTCATTTCGCCGCGCGAGCCGGTTTCGAGTCGATCTACCTGTCGGGCGCCAGCATCGCCTACGCGACGCTCGGTCGGCCCGACATCGGTTTGGTGACCGCGAGCGAGGTCGCGGCGACGATTGCCGCCATTCGCGACCGCGTCGACCTCGCACTCGTGGTCGACGCCGATACCGGCTACGGCAACGCGCTCAACGTGCAGCGCACTGTACGTACGTTCGAGCGCGCCGGCGCCAATGCGATCCAGCTCGAAGATCAAACCCTGCCGAAAAGATGCGGCCACATGGAGGGCAAGTCGCTCGTCACCAAGGCCGAGATGGTGGGCAAACTGAAAGCCGCGCTCGATGCGCGCGAGAGCGCGTCGACCCTCATCATCGCTCGTACGGACGCGATCGCGGTCGAAGGCTTCGAGCCCGCGCTCGAACGCGCCGCGGCGTATGCGACGGCGGGCGCGGACATTCTATTTGTCGAGGCGCCGCGCACGCGCGAGCAATTGGCCGAGGTCGCGCAGCGGCTCGGCAACGGCTCGCATCTCATGGCGAACATGGTCGAGGGCGGCAAGACCCCACTCCTCCAGGCCAAGGAGCTGGAAGAACTCGGCTTTTCGTTCGTGATTTTTCCGAGCGGGCTGGCGCGCGCACTCGCGCACACGATGGAGCGCTACTTCGCCACTCTAAAGCGCGACGGGACGACGCAAACGTTTCGGCCGCAGATGTTCGACTTCGATACCTTGCAGGATCGGCTCGAAACCTCCGAACTTCTCGCGCGCGGCAAGAGCTATGACGCCGATCGTTTCGAGCCCTAGCCGACGTTACGCTGCGCGATCGTGCGCGCGACGACGCCGGGCTTGAAACGCAAGTCGTCGCCGTAGTCGTCGCGAGAATGGAAATCGAGTGGCGTCGTCGTTTGCAGGGTCCGCAAACGTTCGGCGTAGGCATCGAGTTGTGCCGTCTTTTCGGCCTCGCTCATGTGATCGACGGCGGCCACCGCAAACGGCGGCAGGACATCGAAACCAACGTAATAGAGGCTGCCGTTGTGGACCGGCCATAGATTGAGCATGAGGTCGCCGTGGCAGCCATCGGGCATGAACTTGCCTGGAAACGCACCCATGGTGAGCGCGCACATCGCACGCCGACCGCGTAGGACGCCGCGATCGTAGAACCGCTCGCGATCGTAGAGCGTGCCATAGGCGTAGACCCGGTCGAACCAGCCCTTGAGGATCGCCGGCACCGAAAACCACCACAGCGGGAACTGCAAGATCAGAACATCGCAAGCAAAGAGCTTGTCGACCTCGGCCTGGATGTCAGGCGCGAGCCCGTGCAGCCGGGTGGCATTGGCTTGTTCGCGCCCGTAGCGAAATGTGCGTTCGTCGGCGACGACAGTGAAATCGGCCCGGCTGTGGACCGCCTCGAATCCATCGGCATGGAGATCGGAGACGACTACCGAGTGACCAGCGCCGCGAAGTTCGGCGAGCGCTCGGTTTTTTAGCGCCCCGTTGAAACTCATCGGTTCAGGATGCGCGTAGACATAAAAGATATTCATGATCCCTCTATCTACACCGCGGCCGGCATACCGACCATTTTCCAACGATAGCTCTTCACCAGCCGAACGACGCCCTGGACCGCCGGCGAGAAACGCCGTCCGGCGACGGTCGCTAAGCTCACCGTTCGAGTTACTTCGGGCTCGATCAGAACCCGACTCGCGATCCCGGGAAGTGTCGGCAGGAATTCGGGCACCGCCGCACAGCCCAGACCGGCCAAAATCATCGCCTGGATCCAGTCTTCGCGTTCGCTGCGGTAGCGCACATCGACTTTATAGGGCTTTGGCATCCCGAGCGCGGCAAACTGATCGAGAAATTCGCAGTGCGAACGTGAGAGATAGGGCTCGGCGTCCAGGTCGCACAGCGGTACCGCCGACACCTGCTCGAATCGATGCCCTTGGAAAAAGTCACGACATAGCGCTCTGGATAAAGCGATCGCGCGTCGAACCGTTTGGATAGCCCGGCATTACAATCAGCGCGACGTCGAGTTCGCCGGCCATCATCTCTTCGATCAACGTTTTGCCCGGCGCCTCGCGGAGCGTCAGATCGACCGCCGGCAACTCGGCGTGCAAACGCATGAAGACCCCAAGCAACCGGGCCGAACCGATCGTGCACATGAGTCCCATTTTGAGCGGCACAATTTCGGGCTTTCGGAACCCCTTGGCTTCGACCCGCGCGGCCTCGCTCGAGCCATAGATCTGCTCAAGGTGCGGCTTCATCAATCGCCCAAGTTCGGTCAGGTGTGTCTGGTTGCGCTCGCGGCGAAACAACTCTCCGCCCAGTTCCTCTTCGAGTTTCTTGACGGCGCGCGTGAGCAAGGGTTGAGCGACGTTACATTCCTCGGCCGCGCGGGTGAAATTGAGCGTTTCGCACACGGCGAAGAAGTAGCGAACCTGATGTATTTCCATGGACGGAACCGGTGTATCAATGCATGGAAGCTATCGTCCTGCAGTCAATTCTAACCTCGAATTGCTTCGACAATAGCCACCAGCTATCAAAACCTCTCCTGAGAGATTTTTCAAGCGGCTGGTTCCAGACGGTCGAGAACGTAGAAAACCGAACGAGTGGGACTTGAGAAGGAAAGCCGCTGCCGAAATCCAGCGGCCACGAGTTTAGCCTCGAAGGCGCCGAGCGACCGGCCGCGATAAACAATCTCCCACTGATGGCCATGCGGGTCGGCACTCGGCTTGAACTGCCGGGCGTGGCGGAACTTCTTCAGCACGAATTGCGTTCGCGCCGTGAAGCGATTGACGTAGACGCGCGCGTCGATTTGAAAGCTTTCGTAGGGTACCGAGACGACGAGGTGACGCGCACCCGCCGCCTGGAACAACGCGAGAAACCGATCGACATCAGACCCCGGAACATGTTCGAGCGTCTCGCAACACAGGATGCAGTCGAAGCCTCGGATCTGGCCGGCGTCGAGCGCGTAAAGGTCGGCCGTGAAGTGGGCGATGCGCGGATTGGGGTATTGGCTCGGCTGGCGGTCGAGCCTCGTGACGCGGTAGCCGGCGTTGTCGAGAAACGCCGAAACCAAACCGAGATAAGGTCCGATCTCGAACACCGTTTCGACCGCGAGCTCGGCCAGCAGATCGGCCTGTAGACACTGATGGCCGATGCGCTTCTCGCCGTAGTAGCGGTGCCACTCCGCGCGACGCGCGCGTGGGTCGTGCGAATAGTCGGCGCTGGCTGGCGGGTCGTTCAAACCTTGGCTCAGAGCAGTTCGTTCGATCGCAGGACCATCATCTTCTCGATCGACATTTCGTGCATCGTTGCCGGGATGCCGCCGACGCCGTGGCCGGAGACCGAGAGGCCGGCGAACGGCATCCAGTCGACCCGGAACGCGGTGTGGTCGTTGACCATCACCGCCGAACCGTTGAGCCGCGCGTAAGCGCGTAGCGCCGTCTCGATCGATCGCGTGAACACAGCGGCCTGGAACGAGGCCGCCACCGAATTCGCCCGCGCGATACCGTCGTCGATGTTCTTGGTCGAATAGACGCACACCACGGGCCCGAACACCTCCTCGCGCGATACACGCGCGGTGTCGGGCGGATCGAGCAGCACGGTCGGCGCATAGGTCGAGGGCGAGAGCACCTTGCCGCCAGCGACCAGCTTGGCGCCGGCCTCGACCGCCTCCTTGACCCATTCGTCGACGCGCTTGACCTCGTCGTGATTGATCAGCGGCCCGACCTCGGTCTTGGCGTCGGTCGGATCGCCGACCACCATCTTGTCAGCCAACTGGCCGAGCCGCTCGGCGACGGACCTCGCGACACTCGCATCGGCGAACACTCGTTGCACCGACACGCACACCTGGCCGGCGTGGTAAAAACCGCCCTTGGCGATCCGGGGCAGCGCATCGTCGAGATCGGCGTCAGCGGCGAGAATGACCGGCGCGACCCCGCCGTGCTCCAGCGCACAGCGCGCGCCGGGCGCCAATTTCGAGCGCAGCATCCAGCCGATCCGGGCCGAGCCGATGAACGAGAAGAACGCGACCCTGGGGTCCCCGACCATCTGCGTCGCGATACCGGAGTTCGCGGTCAATGCCAGTTGGCACCAATCGAGCGGCAGCCCAGCCTCGTAAAGGATGTCGAGAAACGCGATGCACGAGAGCGGCGTCGCCGCGGCCGGCTTGACCAGAACCGGGCACCCCGCCGCGAGCGCCGGCGCAACCTGGTGCACGACCAGATTGAGCGGGTGGTTGAACGCGCTCACCGCGACGACGACGCCGATCGGCTCACGCCGGGTGAAGGCGTACCGGCCGGCCGACGCGGCGTTGACGTTCATGGGCACGACGCGGCCCTGCTCGGAGCGGAGCACCTCGATGCAATTCTCGACACCGTCGATCGCGCGTGCGAGTTCGACCCGCGAATCCATCAACGGCTTGCCACCTTCGCGCGCCGCCGACAGCGCCATCGCCTCGCTCCGCTCGCGCATGATCGCGGCCGCCTTGTGCAAGATCTGGATGCGCTTCGGCGCCGGGATCCACGCATCGCGGTTGCGATAGAGCGCGTGCGCCGTGGCGAGTCGACGATCAACCTCGGGCCAATCGATCGTCTCCAGCGTCTTGATTGGCGTGCCGTCGAACGGCGCGTGAACCGTGAATTCCTTGCCCATGCGTTCTCCTTGGCGTCGAGCGCTGCTGAAGCGGCGCGCGCGGCCTGGTTACTTCTTCCGAGCGAAGGCCTTGTCCGGCACGATCACGTAGTCGGCGCCGTCCGGCTCCTTCCAGTAGAGCTGGAGCGTCGCCTCGCTCTTGCGCTCGAAGTAGAGCACGCGCAGCGCATACCACCCCGGCTTCGTCACGTCGACCTTGCCGGCCGGCGAGAAGCGGTCGGAGTGTACATCCGGGTCCTCGATGATCTTCTCGCCGCCGACTTCAACCCGAACACCATCGTTCGAGTTAGCGACGAAGACGTATTGCCCGGTCTTGTCGAGCTTGATGAAGCCGAGAATCTCGGCGCCGACGCCGTCATCGAGGTTGCTGGTCAACACCTTGCCCGTCCCCATCTTGTAGTTGAGATGGTTGAGTGGCCTGCCGACCTCGGGCTTGCGTTTGCCGACCATGTTGGCGACTTCCTGGACGTCACGGATCAGCATTTTCCAATAGCTGACCGCGAGCCCGGGCGCGATGTCGGCATCCTTTAGCTCCGTCTCGACCGGACTAGGCGCCGCCGGATGGGCCTGCTTCGGCCCGAACTCGTTGGGCGTCACTTTTTGCTGTGCCAGAGAGCCACTCGCCGCCAGCGCGAGCGCCAAACCCAAGACCGCCACGCCCCTACGCACCACCATCGTTCGGCTCCCTGCGCTTGTTTTGTCGTGGGCACAAAAATTAGCCCGCGCGCCCTCATCCCCCAAGGGAATTTCGCGACGGTCCTGTCCATGGCCCCGGATCCACCCCCGGCGACCGAGCGATGGCGGCTCGCCGTTGACAAAAACTGCAAACTCCGCGACATTTGATGATATTTTATCGAAGCTTTCGTATTATGCTCGACGGTCGGAAACGGTCCCGGGCGCAGTGCTTTTTGCGGTACGCGAACAGCGCCATCAGTCCGACCGTCACCGTCATGATGAAGACCTGGATGTAGGCGAAGCCGTATTGCTCGGCGAGCTTGAGGCCGCCGATGACCACCGGGGCCAGCGGTTTCAGCCGCGCTCCTTGCGCGAGCTGGACGTAATTCTGCAGGAAGATCGACATGCCGATCGCCTAGATGAGCGGCGCCAGGCGGGGCGAGCGCCGGAACGGCCGGTACGCCACGCGCTCGAGCGTCCAGCCGTAGACGCAGGCGAACGCCATCGCCGCGATCAGCGCGATAAACGCCCCAATCATATAAATTTCGCCATGAGCGAAATTGATCATGCCGATGATGCCGTACACCATCGTGTAAGCGATTGCGATCAGGACGTAGATCCCGCCGAGCGGAAGTCCATTGATGAGTTGCTGCAGGAAATAGGTCATCGGCCGCGAGATACCGCGTCAGGTCCAGGCGAAAACTGATTGCGCAGCGTACGCAAACCGTGCCGGCCCGGCAACTCACGCGCGGCGGGGTGCGCACCAGCGAAAGCGCGAACGAATACGATCGTCGGTCGGGTGCCGTCGTCACCGCGGCCGGCGTCGGCGGAGCATGATCGGCAGGACGAGCGCGACCGCGGCCAGCGCAAGGAGCGCGGCGGCGAGCGGATCGGTCGCAAAAACGCTCGGATCGCCCTGGGAAATTTGCAAGGCGCGGCGCAACTCCTGCTCGGCCAACGGTCCCAGCACCATGCCGATGATCGCCGGCGCGCTCGGATAGTCGAACCGGCGCATCAGGTAACCGACGCCGCCGATCGCATAGAGTAGTACAAGGTCGATCGCCGAATGGCTGATGCCGTAGGCGCCGACGGTCGCGAACACGAGGATGCCGCCATAAAGCAGCGGCGGCGGAATCGAAAGCACCCGCACCCAGACGCCGATCAGCGGTAGGTTGAGCACCAGCAGCATGACATTGCCGAGGTAGAGGCTGGCGATCAGCGTCCACACCAAGTCGGGCTGGGTCTGGAGCAGGAGCGGTCCGGGGTTGATGCCATAGCTCTGAAACGCCGAGAGCATGATCGCTGCGGTCGCCGAGGTCGGCAGGCCGAGGGTCAGCATTGGCACCAGCACGCCGGCGGCCGAGGCGTTGTTCGCGGCCTCAGGGCCGGCGACGCCCTCGATCGCGCCGTGGCCGAATTCTTCTGGCCGCCGCGCCAACCGCTTCTCGACGAAATACGAGAGAAAGGTCGGGATTTCGGCGCCGCCCGCCGGCAGCGCGCCCAGCGGAAACCCGATCAGCGTGCCGCGCAGCCATGGCTTCCATGATCGCCGCCAATCTTCGCGCGACAGCCAGAGCCGTCCGCTCACGGCCGATCGGGGCGCGACGCCGCGCGGGCCGTGCAACGCCAGGTAGATCGTCTCGCCAACCGCGAACAGTCCCACCGCGACGATGACGACGTTGAAGCCGTCGAGCAGCTCGGGCACGCCGAAGGTGTAGCGCGCCTGACCGGTCAGCAAGTCGACGCCGATCAGCCCGAAGCCGAGCCCGAGAAAAAGACTGGCGAAGCCCTTGGGCGCCGAACAGCCGAGCACCGCCGAGACCGTGACGAAGGCGAGCACCATCAGCGCGAAGTACGCTGCCGGGCTGAAGACGAGCGCGATTTCGACCACGAGCGGCGCGAGGAAGGTGAGGCCGAGGGTGCCGAGGGTGCCGGCGACGAACGAGCCGATCGCGGCGGTCGCCAACGCCGCGGCGGCGCGGCCCCGGCGCGCCATCAAATTGCCTTCGAGCGCAGTGACGATGGTGGCGCTCTCGCCCGGCGTGTTGAGCAGGATCGAGGTCGTCGAGCCTCCGAACATCGCGCCATAATAAATGCCGGCGAACATGATGAACGCCCCGGTCGCACCCACCTTGTAGGTGATCGGCAGGAGGAGCGCGATGGTGAGCGCCGGGCCGATGCCGGGCAGCACGCCGACCGCGGTGCCGAGCGTGACCCCCGCCAGTGCCCACAGGAGATTGACCGGGTCGAGCGCCAGCGCAAAGCCTTGGCCGAGGGCGAGCAGCGTTTCCATCAGCGCGCCGCTACGCTCTTCATGGTGTCAACGATGACCCTGCGGCGAGCGCGCGGAGACACCTCTGGCGCTGGCGCGCCAACCTCCGCCACTTCGTGCGAGGGGGAATTTGCGCGCGCATGCTTTTTTCCTTCGCTTTCGGCTCCACCGTTTCCGCCCCTCTCCCGCGCGGCGCCGGAGGTGGGGGCTCTCTCCGCGCAATATCGCATCAAAACCCCGCGAACGTTCCGCTGCCGAGGTCGAGGCCGAGCAGGCGGATGAACGCCTGGTGCGTCACCGCCGCGAGCGCGAAACCGATCGGCGCATCTCGGAGCGGGCGGCGGCTCCCGAACGCGCGGGCGACGCAGGCGAACAATACGGTCGATGCGGCGATGAACCCGAGCGGTCCGATCAGAACGACGTTGGCCGCGAGCCCGGCGCCGAGCCAGGCGAGCGCGCGGCGGTCGAGGGACGGCGCCGCGGTCGCGTCCGACGGCGAGCCCATGCCGTGCCCGGCGGTCCAGAGCAGCGCGATCCCGCTAACGCCAAGGCCGACCGCCGTGGCGTAGGGAAAAATGCTGGGACCGATCTTGGCGTAGAGCGCGCCCGCCGGCATGCCACCGGCCTCGATCGCCATGGCGACGGCGAGCGCGATGATGGCGAGCGCCAGCGCCCGTTCACCGTAGGGGCGAGATCCTTCGATGGACCGCGGGCGAGGTTCTTCGGCCTGATCGGAATGCGCGTTCAGAAAAATACAGTCCTCGTTCTGAGCCTACCGAACCATGCGAGCCATCGGAATACGGTCGGCACGTCCTGACGACATCAACACGTCGACTCGGGAGGGTTCGGAGACTATCGAACGGCGATCTTATCGAACCACGCGGGCGTTGGCCGCCGATATCGAGCGACGCTCGAGCCCCCGGGAGACGGCGAATACAGTTTTTCGGCAGCCTTTTGATCTCGATCAACGCGCAGAGCCGAACGGTAAGGTTTCATGCATACAAGCGTAGCCATGCTTTCAGACGAGTTTTTCTCGCGCTGTGCGCGTTTGGAATGATTTTTTTCGGGATATCCGGCTCCGGTGGTACGCCTGCGGAACAAGCGTGGTTCGACCACCAAGCGGTGTTCACCAATTCCTATTTGGCAATGGATCCCTGTGACGATGAGCCCGCCGGGACGCACACGCACGCCCTCTTCGGCGGACTTGTTTGCGGCGGCGGAGTTGGAGCGCCGCTCCTCTTTTCACGCGAGCAGGGCCTGCCGAATATCGCGCGGTATCGCGTTGCCGGGCGTCCCGGAGATCGGGAACCGCCCGTCGCCGCGGTCGCTGCCCCTCCCTTCCGACCCCCGATCGGTTAACGACCGACACGTTTCGCGTTCGAACGGGCCCGCGCGCTCCTTGTCGGGAGCAACCTCGCCCGCCGACCGCGCGCGACGCCGTCCGCCTTGGACCGCCAGCACCCACCGTTATCGCACCAACCAAGGAGATCGGTCATGACCGCTCGATATGCTACCAGCGCCTTTTTGCTCGCAACGCTGCTCATCGGCCCGCTCGCCTCAGCCGAGGACGCGCACCATCCACCAAAAAATTCGGTGCCAGCCGCGGCGCAAAACGAAGCCGCTCCTGCAGCGCCCAAAAGCGACGCCGCATCGGCGCCGCAACGGGGAATGGACATGATGACGGGCGCCGGCCAAGGCATGGGCGCCATGGGCTCCGGCGGCATGATGTCGATGATGGAAATGATGATGGGAAACGGAGGGATGATGGCGGGCCCGAGCGGGTCCGGTGGAATGCCGATGGGGCAAGGCGCAGGCATGCCGCCTCGGATGGGCATGAACCCCGCGGCGGCCGGCACCATGGGCCCCGAGATGATGGTCCGGCGGGTCGAAGGCCGGATCGCGTTCCTGCGCGCCGAACTCAAGATCGCCGACGCGCAAGCCAAGCCGTGGAACGAATTCGCCGAGGCGTTGCGCGCCAACGCCAAGACGTTGGCGGCGTGGCGCGCCGGAGCCGGCAAGGCGGACATGACCACCCTCAGCCAGCGGCTCGAATTGCAGGAGCATTGGATCGCCGCTCGGCTCGACGGCGTGCGTCGACTGAAAAGCTCATTCGCTCAACTCGCCGCCGCGCTGAGCGACGAGCAAAAGAAGCTCGCCGAAGAGCTCGTCCCGCCGCACGTCGGTTTGATGCCACATCGCGCGGCTATGTAGCTCCCACGAGAGAGGTGCCGGCGATTTTTTCACGGCGTGCGTCAAAGCGCTCACGCGTCTAGCGCGAAACGCGGCGATTGTCTCCGCGATCAACGCCCGCATCTCAGCCGAGTCCCAATCCGCCTCGCCGACGACGCGGGCGATTTCGCGGACGTCGGGATCGATGAGCAGGGTCGTCGGTATGCCGACGATGCCGAGCGCTGTCGTGACCGCCGAGGTACGATCGAGATGGACGTCGAGACTTTTCAACCCGTGCCGGTGGTAGAACGGCAGGACGACGTCGGCGCCGTTGCTGTCGATCGAGAGCGCGACGACGGCGAAGTCGGCCCCACCCAGCTGCGCTTGCAAGCGATCGAGCCCCGGCATTTCGCGCCGGCACGGCGGGCACCACGTCGCCCAGACGTTGAGCAGCAGCGTTTTCTCTCGGAAATCGGCGAGCGAGACGGTGGCGCCGTCCCGGTCAAGAAAATCGACCGCCGGGACCGGCCGCGGCGCCGCATGCACGACGAAACCCGCTTTCGGACTGTCGAGCAGGAGCGGGATACCGACGATCCACAACACGAGCGGCGCCAACCAGAACCAATGCCGTCGCAGCCAAGCGAATCGCCGAGCCGAAACGGATCCAACCGGCATCGCCACAGGCGTTTCTCGCTGTTCTCAATATACGCCATGGGGGTATGTTCCGCGGACTTGACGTATATACCCCGGTGGGGTATACGTTCAAGCATGAATTTCATCGTACGAACCGCGTGCCGCAAGCGACTCAATCGGATCGAAGGCCAAGTGCGCGGCCTTGCGCGCATGGTGGACGAGGATCGTTATTGCATCGACATCGTCACGCAAATCGCGGCGGTCGCCGCCGCGCTGCGCCGGGTTGAGCGCGACGTCTTGCGCGACCACGTCGGCCATTGCGTCGAGCGGGCGATCGCCAGCGGCAATCGGATCGAACAACGCAAGAAAGTCGCCGAACTAATAGATCTGGTCGGCCGTTGAGCCCGCGCATGCATCCGGGACAAGCGTCGGGCACTCATCGCTTCGGTGAAACGCGGCAATTCACCTTTGGCCGCGCGCTCCTCGTGCTCTTGGTCGCGCTCTCGCTCGCTGCCATGCCGCTCCGGGGCAACTTGGCCGCGCTCGCAGGCCATGCGACACCAGCCGATTCGCTCGCGAGCGCCGACGCGGCGGAACTCCAATCGGCGAATGGGTCGGGCGACATCGAGCGCCAAGACCAACATCATCGCCACGATCAACCGGACCAAGGGCCGCACGATCACGCGTCCTGCCCGCTGCATGCCTCCTGCGGTGCGACCGGTTTGGATCTCGTTTCCGTGGTCGAGCCGCCGGCGACGGCCCGCGCGGGACGTCCGCCGGCGGCCGTTGACGACCGCGGCGGTCCCCCGGTCTTCATCCTTCCGCCAGCCAAACCACCTCGAGCCTAATCGCTGATTGCGAGGCGACGTTCCGCGCCCAGGCGCGGTCGCGATCGCCTGTTCTGCGTGTCTAGCGTTGAGGATGTCATGGCTATCGACCGACTGTTTTACTGCCCGGCCGCTTCGGGATTCGCGCTCGTCGCGGGCCTGCTGCTAGCGGCGTGCACGGCGAAATTTCCGCTCCCCGACCCGAGCGATCCGGCCAGCGTGCCGCAAGGTCGAACAACGTTCTCGAGCGCGCCGAACCACCGGCCGTTTTCCGAGCCGGAACAGCGCGACTGGAGGGCCGCCAACGACGAGCTTCGGCGCCAGGTCGAGCGGGGCGCCGAAGCAGAGCCGGCGTCCGGTGGCGACCCCAAGCGCAATTAGGAGACGGCGATGAACGCTATAAGAAGTGCGGCCGCGGCGGTTTTCGTGGTGCTTCTGGGCGGTTGCGCCGGAACGCTCGCGGACAAAGGGTTTTCCGATGTAGCGACGCAGGCGGAAGCGCAGCTGGCGAAGAAGCCGGTGTGGGTAAGGACCGAGGCGGATGCGCTCGCCGTTCGCGAACGGACGGCGAAGCTCTTGGCCCGACCGCTCACCGCCGATTCGGCGGTCGAGGTAGCATTGTTCAACAACCGCGGTTTGCAAGCCAAGTTCGCGAGCCTCGGCATTGGCGCGGCGGACTTGGCCCGCGCGCAACTGCCCGATCCCCCCGGGTTCACCTATGCCCGCCTGACCCGAGGCGACGAGCTCGAGATCGAACGTGCACTGTCGCTCGGCGTCCTCAGCCTCCTGACGCTCCCAGTTCGCGCCGCCATCGAACACCGCCAGTTCGAGCAGACCAAGCTGGTCGCAGTCCAGGATATCTTCGCGCTCGCCGCGCAGACCCGGCGGGCGTTTTTCGAGGCGATCGCGGCGCAGCAACTCGCCGACTACATGGATCAGGCCGACACGGCGGCGGGCGCCGGCGCCGAGCTAGCCAAGCGGATGGCCGAGGTCGGCAACTGGAGCCTGCTCGCCTACCTGCGCCAACAGGCGTTCAGCGCCGAGACGGCGATGCTTCGCGCGCGCACACGCCTGGCGGCAGGCGGGGCCAGAGAACGGCTGATTCGCCACCTCGGCCTGTTCGGCCGCGACCTCGACTTCAAGCTGCCGGCGACGCTCCCCGACCTTCCGGCTGCGCCCGCGCCGATGGAAGAAACCGAGCGTCGGGCACTCGCCGAACGGCTCGACATCCGCGCGGCGCGCGAGCGGGTGAGCGGGTTGGCGTCGTCGTTCGGGCTCACCCAGGCCACCCGCTTCTTCAACGTCATCGAAGGCACCTACGTGCGCAACAGCGAGACCGGTCGTCCGCTACAGACCGGCTACGAGGTGCACATCGAGGTGCCGATCTTCGATTTCGGCGAAGCGAACGTCGTGCGCGCCGAAGCGGTCTATTGGGAGGCGATCAACCGGCTGGCGGACACCGCTCTCAACGCGCGCTCCACGGTGCGCGAGACCCATGCGACGTACCGGACGATGTTCGATATCGCCACGCGGTACCGCGACGAGATCTTGCCGATGCGCCGTCGAATCTCGGAGGATATCGTTTATCGCTACAACGCCATGCAGGTGAGCGTTTTCGATCTGCTTGCCGATTCGCGCGACCAGATCAACGCGGTGATGGCGGCGATCGAAGCGCAACGCGACTTCTGGATCGCCGACACCGATCTGCAGTTCGTCATTCTCGCCGATACCGGATCGACCGCAACCGTGGTGCGAGCTGCGCCCGGGGGCCGCGCAGCCGGCGCTGGTCATTGACAGAAAGGGACCTTCCCATGATCACCCGTCGCAACCTTTTTACCACCGGCGGCGCCGCGCTTCTGGGCGCCGCGCTCTTGCAGCGTTCGAGCCTCGCCGCCGCGCCCGACCTCGCCGCCGATCCTGGACCAAAGACCACGCCGCCGCCAACCGATGGCGTGGCCTTTCGTCCCGTCGTCACCCTCAACGGTTGGTCAGCGCCGTGGCGGACCAAGGAAGGCTGGAAGGAATTCCATCTGGTGGCCGAACCGGTGGTGCGCGAACTGGCGCCCGGCATGAAGGCCAATCTTTGGGGCTACAACGGCGCGAGCCCGGGACCCACGATCGAAGCGGTCGAGGGCGAAAAGGTCCGCATCTTCGTCACCAACCGGCTGCCGGAACACACCACCGTTCACTGGCACGGCATGTTGGTTCCGTCCGGCATGGACGGGGTCGGCGGCTTATCGCAGCCGCAGATACCGCCCGGCAAGACCTTCGCCTACGAGTTCGCGCTCAAGAAAAGTGGCACCTTCATGTACCACCCGCACGCCGACGAGATGGTGCAGATGGCGATGGGCTTGATGGGATTGTTCATTGTCCATCCGCGCGAGTCGAACCAGCACCGCGTCGATCGCGATTTCGCGTTCCTAATCAACGCGTTCGACATCGACCCGGGCAGCCATACGCCGAAGGTCGCGACCATGAACGATTTCAACCTTTGGAGTTGGAACAGCCGTGTATTTCCGGGAATCGACCCGCTGCCGGTTCGCAAGGGCGACCGGGTACGGATTCGGATGGGCAATCTCAGCATGACCAACCACCCGATCCACCTGCACGGTTACGACTTCCGGGTCACGGGCACCGACGGCGGCTGGGTAGCGCCGGCCGCGCAATGGCCCGAGGTTACCGTCGACGTTCCGGTCGGCGCGATGCGCGCGATCGAGTTCGCAGCCGATGAACCGGGCGACTGGGCGTTTCACTGCCACAAGTCGCATCACACCATGAACGCGATGGGCCACAACGTGCCGACCATGATCGGCGTCGATCCGAAGGACATCGCCAAGCGCGTGGTGACGCTCATTCCCGACTACATGGCCATGGGCAGCCGGGGCATGGCGGACATGGGCGAGATGGAAATGCCGCTGCCGCCGAACACCTTGCCGATGATGACCGGACGCGGTCCGTTCGGCGCGTTGGAGATGGGCGGCATGTTCACGGTGGTGAAGGTGCGCGAAGGGCTCGCGCGCGGCGACTACCGCGACCCGGGTTGGTACGACCACCCGAACGGAACCGTCGCCTACGAAGTGAAAGCCTGATCGTTATTTTCAATTGTTATTGAGAAGGATGGCGTCATGCGTCCTATTCCTATTGCCGCTTTATTTTTTCTCGTAGCGACTTTTCAAGCCTTGGCCGATGCCGCTCACACGCACAAACCGAAGGCCGGTGTGTACACCGGTCATGCGGCCGACCTGGGCGAGCCGGGCGATCCGAAAGCCCGGAATATTCGCACCATTGAAATCGTCATGACCGACCAAATGCGGTTTCAGCCGGCACAGATAACGATAACGCGCGGCCAGACGGTCAAACTCGTCGTGAAGAACGCGGGCGAGACGAAGCACGAGTTCATTCTCGGTACACCCGATGAACTCATCAAGCATGCCGCGGCGATGGAAAAATTTCCCGAAATGGAACACGACGATCCCAATGCTCTCTCGGTCGAACCCGGCAAAACCGGCACGCTCTATTGGAAGTTCACTAAGTCCGGAGTCTGGGAGATCGGATACGCGTGCCTTCTTCCCGGCCACTTCACCGCCGGCATGAAAGGCAAATTGGCCGTTTACTAACGCAACCGATCAGCAGGAGGAGTACCCAAATGCCTAACGTCCGACAAATTGCCGGCGCCATGCTGCTGGCGTTGAGCACAGCGATTGTAGTTCACGTCCCAACAGCCGACGCCATGCCGCAGCCGGCCGTTGTGAAACCGGAATCCATCCAACTCGCCCAGGCTGATACGGTCGGCAAAAGCGAGGGCCTCGTCCGCAGGATCGATAAAGGGGCCAAGAAAGTGACGTTACAGCACGGCCCGATCGAGGGTTTCGACATGCCGGCGATGACGATGGTGTTCCAGGTTGCCGATCCGGCGATGCTGGACAAGATCGAGGTCGGCGACAAAGTGAGGTTCACCGTGACGCGCGGCGGCGGCGCGATGACGCTGCAATCCGTCGAAACGGCGAATTAGCGCAAGCTTCCGGTACGCTCAACGCACAGTCCCGCCACGCCGTCCCTTCCCCCAAGGGCTTACTTCGCGATGCCGAGCTTGGCGAGGATCGCTTCGATCGCTTTGGTCTCGGCGGCGACGTAGGCGGTGAATTCGGCAGCCGGCATGTAGGTGCCGAGCCACTGTTTCTTTTCGAGTTCGACTTTCCATGCCGCCGAATTCGCCATCTTCTCGATCGCGGCCGCAAGCGCCTTCAGCTCGGGCTCCTTCAAGCCCGGCGGTGCGAACACGCCGCGCCAGTTCAAAAGCTCGACAGCGACGCCCTGCTCCTTCAGGGTCGGCGCGGCGATACCGGCGACGCGGGCGGGGGACGAGATCGCCAGTGCGCGCATCTTGCCGGCTTCGATCTGGCCAGCGAATTCGCCCCAGCCGGAAACGCCGGCCGCGACATGGCCGCCCAGGATCGCCGCCTGCGCCGGACCGCCGCCGGAATACGCGACGTAGTTGATCTTGGTCGGATCGACGCCGACCGCCTCGGCGATCAGACCGACCAGAATGTGATCGGTGCCGCCGGCCGAGCCGCCGGCCCACGCGACTTTACCCGGATCGGCTTTGAGCGCCTTGACCAGATCGGCCATCGATTGGTGCGGCGAGTTGGCTGGTACGACGATGACTTCGAACTCGCCGGTGAGGCGCGCGAGCGGCTGCACGTCGGTGAGCTTGGCCGCGCTCTTGTTGGCGGCGATCGCGCCGACCATCACCATGCCGCCGACCATCAAGCTCGCCGGCTGGCCCTTCCATTGATTGACGAATTGCGGCAGCCCGATCGTACCGCCGGCGCCGGGAACGTGCGTGATCTGCACGTTCTTGGCCAAGCCTTCCGCCTTGACGATCATTTCGATCGCCCTGCCGGTCTGGTCCCAACCGCCGCCGGGCGCTGCGGGGACCATGATTTTGAGCGTATCGATCGTTTGGGCGAAGGCGCCGGCGGCACTGAACGCCACGAGCGCGACGGCGCGAACGAACACGCCGATCGATTGGTTGACCATGGAATCCTCCCCGGTGCTGGGCCCACGGGCGCGGGCTTGTGGAATCGTAGTCGCCAGGCCGGAGCCCGGCAAGTCTCGGCGTTCAATCGACGATGTGCCACCGGCCGTCGGCGTAGAGGCAAGCGCGGCCGAAAAACGGCCGTTGCGACTGGTCGATCACGGCATCGCCCTGGAACACCCGGCACGTGGTCGGAGTGATGGTATAAGCGGGCGCGACCTGAACCGGCGGTGCGACGACGTAGTACGCCGGATAGACCGGCTGCCAGTAGCGGTATGCCGGGTGAAGGTGGCAGTTCCGGTGGTCGGGATGTCGCTCGGCATCGGCAGCGGACCGGCCACGAACACGCCGAGATTGGCGTCCTCGCGCCGCACGTTTCCGCCTCGGCCGTAGGAGTAGCCGAAAAATCCCCACTGCAGATAACGGCACTGGCAGAATGACACCCAGTCGGCAGCAAGACCGTCGGTGCGATGCCGGTGCTGGTCACGATATAGCCACTCGCCTGCCGACCCGCGCTTTCGCCAGTCGCGGCGGACTCAAAGTCTCTGCGCGGCGCGACGCCGCGGGCGCCTCAAGGGGCTGGCGTCCCCTACGGGATTTGAACCCGTGTTGCCGACGTGAGAGGCCGGCGTCCTAGGCCACTAGACGAAGGGGAC
>SHVV01000019.1 GCA_009694095.1 Alphaproteobacteria bacterium
GCGCCGAATATCGCGCGCATCTCATCACTGTGCTTTCCAAACGCGCTGTCGCCGGCGCCGAGTAGCCGTTCGTCCAACCATCATGATTGGTGCGCAAGGGGAGCCCCGGCTCCCCTTGTTTCATTAGAACCGGGCGGCCGGCCTGGACGGAGGCCGAACGTAACTGAGCGCTCTTCGGCGCCGATCGATTGCCCTGGTGACTGCTCCATGACCAATTTTCCAGTATCTGTCGACGAAACCGTCGAACTCCTACGCGCCGGCAACTACATCACCGACCGTAGCCTTGCGACGACGCTCTATCTGGCGCTCAAGCTAAAAAAGCCGCTGTTTCTCGAAGGCGAAGCTGGCGTCGGCAAGACCGAGATTGCAAACGTCCTTTCGCGCACCCTCGGACGACGGCTGGAGCGCCTGCAATGCTACGAAGGGCTCGATGTGTCGTCCGCGGTTTACGAATGGAATTACGCCGCGCAGATGATCGAAATCCGGATCAGTGAAGCCGAAGGGGTGCAAGACCGAGATCGGTTGGCCTCGGATGTCTTTTCGTCGCGCTTTCTGATCAAACGCCCCCTCCTCCGCGCGCTTGAAGCGGATACCGCAGGCGCCCCGGTTCTGTTGATCGATGAACTCGACCGAACCGATGAACCGTTCGAGGCGTTCCTGCTCGAGATCCTCGCCGACTTCCAGATCACCGTTCCGGAAATCGGCACCATCAAAGCCAAAGAGCCGCCGATCGTCATCATTACGTCGAACCGCACGCGTGAAATTCATGACGCGCTGAAACGCCGCTGCTACTACCACTGGATCGATTTCCCGGACGCCGATCGCGAGCGACGCATCGTATCGCTCAAAGTTCCGGGCTGCAGCGAACGGCTTGCTCGCGAACTGGTCGGGTTCGTGCAGGAGTTGCGCAAGACCGACATCTTCAAGGTGCCGGGTGTTGCCGAGACGATCGAATGGGCTGACGCGCTGATGCAGCTCAACGCCATGACATTGAGCGCCAACATGATCGACGACACGCTTGGCGTGATCCTCAAGTATCAGGACGACATCCAGAAGATCCGCGGCAGCGAGGCCGCCGAGATACTGAAGCGCGTCAACGCGGAAATCGCTCGGGCCGGCTAATGGCCAACGACGCGGCTGCCCAGCCCATCAACGCGGACCTTTCGGGGCGGCTCGCCGACAACGTCATCCATTTCGGCCGCGTGCTTCGAAAGGCCGGCATGCCGGTTGGCCCGGGCAAGGTGATCGACGCCATTCGAGCGGTCGAAGCGGTCGGCATTCGCAAAAAGGACGATTTTTACTGGGCGCTCCATTCGGTGTTCGTCAATCGATACGAGCACCGCGAGATTTTCAACCAGGCGTTTCACATCGTATGGCGCAAGCCCAATCTACTGGCCGAACTGCAAAACGTGCAGCTGCCGGCGCTGGCGCCGCCGGACAACGTCAAGAAGGCCAACAGACGGGTTTCGGAGGCGGTCGTCGCCGAACGCGGCGATCGCGACAAGACCGAGCAGGAGAAAAAAGAAGTCGAACTCGACGCCTCGTTTACCTATTCGGACAAAGAAGTTCTGCAAAAAGCCGATTTCGAGTCGATGTCGATCGAGGAACAGGCGCGCGCCAAGGACGCCATCAAGCGCATGCGTCTCCCGATCGCCGAAGTCGCCACCCGGCGCTTTGTGAGCGATGCGCGCGGCCCGCGAATCGATATGCGGCGTAGTTTTCGCTCAGGCCTTCGTTTCGGCGGATCGCTCATCGCGCTCAAGCGCAAAAGCCGTCGCAAACGACGACCGCCGATCGTGATCCTGTGCGATATTTCCGGTTCGATGAGCAACTACTCGCGGATGTTCCTCCATTTCGTTCACGCTCTCACCAACGATCGCGATCGCGTGCACACTTTCTTGTTCGGAACGCGTCTCACCAACGTCACGCGCTATCTCAAACAACGCGACGTCGACATCGCCATCGCCAAGGTGCGCGACGTGGTCGAGGACTGGTCGGGCGGTACCCGGATCGGTCGGACCCTCCGAGAATTCAATCACGTCTGGTCGCGGCGGGTCCTCGGTCAGGGCGCTGTCGTCATTCTGATGACAGATGGGCTCGATCGCGACGCCGGCGCCGGCCTTGAGAGCGAGATCGAGCGGCTGCACAAGTCCTGCCGGCGGCTGATCTGGCTTAATCCGCTGTTGCGCTTCAAGGAGTTCGAGGCAAAATCATCGGGGGTGCGCGTCATCATTCGCCATGTCGACGATTTTCGCCCGGTTCACAATCTCGAAAGTCTGGCCGATCTCGCCGCTGCGCTGATGAGCCAAAGCAAAGAGCCCTCGACGGTCGATGCTTACTTGCCGGACGAGACGCCCGAACTAGCTCACAATGAGATGCGGATGATTTGAAATGGACGACGAAAAAGTACTCGATCAAGCCGTAGCTTGGCGCGCCAGCGGCAAGAACGTCGCGATCGCGACCGTCATTCAAACCTGGGGCTCCTCGCCTCGACCGGTCGGCAGCCAGCTCGTCGTCAGCGACGACGGCACCTTCGTCGGCTCGGTGTCGGGCGGATGCATCGAAGGCGCGGTGGTGCACGAAGCACTGGAAGCGATCAAGACCCGCGCCCCCAAGATCCTCGAGTTCGGCGTCACCAATCAGCAAGCGTGGGCGGTCGGCCTGGCCTGCGGCGGCAAGATCAACGTTCGCGTCGAGCCGCTCGACTAACGCCGCCGGCCCACCATGAAAGCCACAACGCTCGAAACTCTGCAGCGCGATCGTGCGGCCAAGCGCGCCGTCGCGTTGCTGAGCGATCTCGACAGCAACGAAGAGCGCCTCGTTTACCCCGACTCGCCGACGAGCCTCGCCACAGTACCGCCGGCGGTCGCCGAAGCGATCAAAATCGCCGCTATCGCCGATCGATCCGGAGTAGTTAAGATCGCAGGCAAACGGTTTTTCATCAACGTTTACAATCCGCCGCTGCGAATGATTGTGGTCGGCGCCGTCCACATCGCGCAACCGCTCGCGCGCATGGCCCTACTCGCGGGCTACGAAGTCATCATCGTCGATCCGCGCCGATCGTTCGCTACGGCCGTACGTTTTCCCGATGTCACCGTTCTTTCGGACTGGCCCGATGATGCACTCGCGACGCTCGCCCCCGATCCACGAACCGCAATCGTCACGCTCACGCACGACCCAAAAATCGACGATCCGGCGTTGAACCTCGCGCTCAAATCCTCGGCCTTTTACATCGGCGCGTTGGGAAGCCGAAAGACGCACGCCGCCCGTTTGAAGCGAATGGAGTTGGCTGGATTCACCGCCACCGAAACCGCCCGCATTCGCGGTCCGGTCGGGCTTTCGATCGGTGCACGCTCGCCGGCCGAGATCGCGATCTCAGTCCTCGCCCAAGTGACCGAGACGCTGCGGCAACCCGCAACCGACGCCGGCGGCGCAAGATCCGATCCCGCCGCCGACGCGGCATGAAGTTCGTCAGCGTTCCGGTCGATCAGGCCGTCGGCGCCCTTCTCGCCCATAGCCTCGTCGTAACGGGTATCGGCAAGCTGCTTAAAGGCCACCGCCTGTCCACAAGCGATGTCGCGGCTCTCGGGGCAAACGGGCGGAGTACGGTGACCGTGGTTCGACTCGATACCGACGACATCGGCGAAAACGACGGTGCTGCAGCAGCCGCCGCCGCGCTGGTTGGTCGTGGAACGCGAACGAGCGGCGCCTTTACGGGCCGCGCCAACTTGCACGCCATCGAGGGCGGTGTGGTCGTCATCGATGCCTCGTCAGTTAATGAGTTGAATGCCGTCCACGAGTCGCTCACGCTGGCGACCGTCGCGCCGTTCGACGTAGCGACGCCCGACCAGATGATCGCGACCATCAAAGTGATCCCGCTCGCAGTGCCTAAGGCGGCGCTCGATGCGTGGCGGACGATCGCCGCGCGGCGGCCTCCGATCAAGGTGGCGCCGCTTCGCGACTTTCCGGTGGGGCTGATCCTCACCCGGTTGCCGGGGCTCAAGGAAAGCGTCCTCGACAAGACTTCGACCGTTCAGACGGGAAGGCTCACGGTCCTTGGCAGCCACCTTAAAGCTGAAAGGCGCTGTGCTCACACCATCGACGATGTCGCTGTAGCGCTCGACGAGCTGCGCCGCCTAGGCTGCAGGCCAATCCTCATATTCGGCGGATCCGCTGTGATCGACCGGCGCGATGTGGTCCCGAGCGCCATCGAACGGTTGGGCGGAACTGTAGACCGCCTCGGCATGCCGGTAGATCCCGGGAATCTTCTGATGCTGGCGCACCTCGGCGAGATCACGGTTCTTGGTCTTCCGGGTTCCGCCCGCTCACCGCGCCTCAACGGATTCGATTTCGTGCTCCGCCGCGTCCTGGCCAATCTGCCCGTTACCGGCGCCGATTTGGCGCAGCTCGGTGTCGGCGGGCTTCTTAAGGACGTGCCGGGGCGGCCGCAACCGCGCGAACTGCCGGCCGCCGAACCGGTCTCGGTTCCGGGCTCCGGTGTCGCCGCCATCGTGCTGGCCGCCGGTCAATCGCGGCGCATGGGTAGCGACAACAAACTGGTCGCCGATATCGGCGGCGTTCCGATGGTGCGCCGCAGCGTCGAGTCGATCCTCGGCACCGACGCTCGTCCGGTATTGATCGTGACCGGGCATCAAGCGGATCGGATCAAAGCCGCGCTCCAAGGACTCGGCGTAACGTTTGTCGACAACCCGCGCTACGGCGAAGGCTTAAGCTCCTCGCTCGCCGCCGGAATCGAGGCTCTGCCGACCGGATCCGCGGCAACGCTCGTTTGTCTCGCCGACATGCCGGAGATAAAGCCGCACCACCTCAATCGTTTGATTGAAAGCTTCAAACCGAGCGAGGGTCGGACGATTTGCGTTCCGACCAGGCGCGGCAAACGCGGTAATCCGGTACTGTGGGGCGCCGACTACTTCAACGAGCTGAAGCAAGTCTCGGGCGATGTTGGGGCGCGGCATCTTATTGGCGAGTATGCCGATCAAGTCTACGAAGTGGTTATGGACGACGACGCTATTTTCCTCGATCTCGACACGCCCGACGCTCTCGAATCGTTCCGGCGGAAAGTGCCGTGACGGCATTCGACGTCGAACGACTGCGCGCCGAGTTTCCGATCCTCGGCCGTTCATTCGACGGCATCCCGCTCCACTACCTTGACAATGCGGCCACCAGCCAGACGCCACTTGCGGTGCTCGACGCTGTCCGCCGCCACGAGACCGAAAATCGCGCCAACGTACTACGCGGCATACACCGCCTCGCCGAGGCCGCCACCGCGGCGTACGAAAACGCGCGGCAAACGGTTGCGCGCTACCTCAATGCGCGTTCGCCGGCGGAAATTATTTTCTGCTCGGGTACGACGGCGGCAATCAATCTCGTCGCTCGAACCCTCGGCGAACGATTCGTCGCCGGCGAGGAAGTGGCCGTCTCGCATCTCGAGCACCACAGTAACATCCTGCCGTGGCAGCTCCTGCGCGACCGCCGTGGTGTCGCCGTCACCGTGATCGATGTAACCCCGGACGGGCGGATCGACGTCGCACATCTCGAACGTATCCTCACCAAACGCACTCGCCTTGTCGCGATCACCCATGTTTCGAACGTAACCGGCGCGGTGACGGACATGGCCGCCGTCGTCGTCGCCGCTCGCCGCGTCGGGGCGCTGGTTCTCGTCGACGGAGCGCAACGAGCGCCGCACGGACCGATCGATGTGCAAGCACTCGACGTCGACTTTTATGCCTTCTCGGGCCACAAGGTTTACGGCCCCAACGGTATCGGCGTGCTATGGGGACGCCGCGCGTTGCTAGATGCTATGCCGCCATTCCTGGGCGGCGGTGAAATGATCAAGACCGTGACGTTCGAGCGCTCGACCTATGCTGACGTACCGCATCGATTTGAAGCTGGAACCCCCCCGATCGCACAGGCCGTCGGGCTCGGCGCGGCACTCGACTGGGTTATCAAGCTCGACTCCGCGATGGTCGAGTCTCATCTGACGGGACTTACCGAGCGAATCCTGGTGGGTCTCCAAGACGTCGACCGCGGCCGGAATATCATTCGCGTGATCGGGCCCACGGGCCTGCAAGCGCGCATGCCGGTCGTCTCGTTCAGCGTCGCCGGAGCCCACCCGCACGATATCTGCCAACTGCTCGATCGGTACGGCTGCGCACTTCGCGGCGGACATCACTGCGCCCAGCCGCTGATGGATCGCTTCGACGTGGCGGGTACGACGCGGGCGAGCCTTGCCCCCTACAACAACCGCGAGGATGTCGACGCCTTTATCGCCGGTCTCGACAAAGCCTTGAAGAAGTTGCTGTGAGCGAGGACCTATACCCGGACGCCTTGCTTGCCCTTGCGCGAGACACATCGCACGCCGGTCGACTCGAAGCGCACGACGCAAGCGCGACAGCCGACAATCCACTCTGCGGCGATCGCGTGACCATCGACGTGACGCTCAAGGGTAATGGCATCGCCGAGGTGCGCCATCACACGCGAGGCTGCGTCCTCTGCCGGGCGGCTGCCAGCATTCTTGCCGCCAAGGCCGAAGGCTCCTCGCGCGCCGCGATCGCCGTGGCAGAAGCAGCGGTCCGTGCAATGCTCGAAAAAGGGGATGATCTGCACGGAGCTTGGCAGGAACTCATAGTGTTCAACCAAGTCGCTCCGCACAAGAGCCGTCATGGCTGTGTGTTGTTGCCGTTCCGGGCAATGTCGGAGGCGCTGAGCTAGCCTAGGGCTCCGCACCGCTGGATAAGCCTCAAGCTCGAAGTTGCGCGACGCGACGCCAAGCATATGACGCAATGCCGACTCTAGCCCGAGCCTTGACCACCATCCAACGCAGTGGTTCATTGACCACGCAATTTCGGCCTGGGAGAAAAATCATGGGTTTTACCAACCAAAACGTCCTCGACAAAATTCAAGAGATTCACGAGAGCCGCCCGTTCGGCGACCACCCGGCGTGGGCGGGCATGATCGATGGCGCCTTCGATCTCAAACAGACGCGCGAATTCGCGCGGCAGTTCGGGATCATCCCGTTACACAACCACAACTACCACGGTCGGCTTTATGTCCACTGCCCCGACCCGACGTGGCGGGCTAAAATCGCCGAGGTCGTTTACGAAGAAGGAACCGGGCGCATCTACGCTGGCGGCGTGTCGCACAATCAGCTCTATTATGATTTTGGCGAAGCTCTCGGTATCGACCGCGACGACCTGCTCAATTCGCACTATTGCTCTGCCGCGATCGCGTTCAAATCCTATTTCATCCGCATGTGCGAAGGACCGTTTCTCGACGCGGTTTCGTGCCACATGCTGGCGGCCGAAGCACAGGGCCCGGGCGTTTTCGCAAAACTCGCCAAGAATCTGCAAAAGAACTTCAAGCTCGGCAACAAGGGCGTGGCGTTTTGGACGGTGCACGACGTTGCCGACGAAGACCATTCGGGCATCGGCAGGGAGTTGCTGGAAAAATTCGCGACCTCGGACGGCGACCGCAAGCGGGTGCTCGATATTGTCCAAGAAACCGTCGACATTATGTTCATGCTCTATGACGGTATGTATCATTCGATCAAAGCTGCCCATTAGAGCGAACGAGGGCGCCGCCTAACCATCTGACCGGCAGCGCGTTATGGACTACCGTCGGCTCGGGCGGAGCGGTCTGCGGGTCTCGGCGATCGCGCTCGGGACCATGACGATGGGTGGAGCCCGCAGAGATGCCGAGGCCTTCCCGCTCCTCGACCGGGCCGCCGACGGCGGCGTCAACCTGTTCGACATGTCCGAGATGGCGGATGGCCTGCAAGCCAACGTCCGCCGCGAGTACGGTGTCTCCGAGGCTTTGATTGGACGGTGGCTCAAGACGCGCGTCCGCGATTCGGTGTTGATCGCAACCAAAGTTTGCGGCCCCAATGACGCCATCGTCCTCGGCGGCACCAATCCGGTGCCGCATATCCGCGGCGGCAACACGACGCTCGACCGGCACCATATCGTGCAGGCCGTCGAAGGTTCGCTCGAACGACTTGGAACCGACTACATCGACCTATACCAGCTGCACTGGCCCGATCGAATCGTGCCTGTCGGGGAGCAGCTCGAAGCGATCGAGCGGCTGGTCGTCGCTGGAAAGGTTCGCTACCTAGGCGTATCGAACGAAACGGCCGCCGGACTGGCGAACCTTCTGGCTGCCGCCGAGCGCTCGAGTTTGCCGCGCGTCGTCGCGATCCAAAATCAATACAATCTGCTTGATCGAACTGTTGAACGCGGCCTGCGGGATCTCTGCGTCGACCAGGGTGTCGGACTTCTGGCATTTTCGCCGCTGGCGATGGGCGTGCTGAGCGGCAAATACGCCGGTGGCAACGTTCCATCCGGTTCGCGCCTGGACCGCTTTCCACGCTATCGGCCGCGATGGGGAAAAGGTACCCATCTTAAAATCGCCGACTCCTTCGTCGCGCTCTGCCGGCGCGCCGGTCTCAATCCGGCCGAGGTTGCGCTCGCCTGGGTCCGGACTCGATCGGGAGTCGCCAGCGTGCTTTCCAGCGTCACCTCGCTAGCACAACTCGAGAGCCTGCTTCGCAGCGCTGCTTTAGCTCTACCGTACGACCTGCTAACGCCGCTCGACGAACTCGGCGAAGCACCGGCGTTTGCTTAGGAGCGGAGAGAAGCGATGCAGTATAAACGGCTCGGGCGCAGCGGCCTGCGAGTGTCGGATATTTGCCTCGGCACGATGACGATGGGCGGCCAAGTCAGTGAGGTCGACAGTCTACGCATGCTCGATCGCGCTTTCGATGCCGGGGTCAACTTCATCGATAGCGCCGAGCAATACGCTTCGCCACCGACACCCCAGAGCTACGGCAAGTCCGAGGAAATCGTCGGCAAGTGGCTCAAGGGCAAGCAGCGTGATGCAGTGATCGTCACGTCGAAGATCACCGGCCCCAACGACAACATGTACGGCTACCAGATGAACCACATCCGGCATGGGCTGACGGCGTTCGACCACCACATGATCGAGCGCGCCGTCGACGGTTCGCTGCGCCGACTGGGCACCGATTACATCGATCTTTACCAAACGCATTGGCCGGATCGGCACACGCCGATGGAAGCGCAGCTCGACGCGATGGAGCGAATCGTCGAGGCCGGCAAGGTTCGTTATTTCGGCGTTTCCAACGAGACACCGTGGGGATTGACCCGACTCGCGGCGATGGCGGATCACCAGCGCCTGCCGCGCGTCGTTTCGATCCAAAATCTCTACAACGTGATCCAGCGTGACGCCGAGATCGGTCTCTCGGAGGTTTGTCTCGAAGAAGGTATCGGTTTCATGGCCTATTCGATCCTCGCCATGGGCGTCCTGACCGGTAAGTATTCAGGTGGCGCACTGCCGAAGGGAACGCGGCTCGAAGCCTTCCCGCGCTACCGGTCGTGGGTCGGTTCGCCCGCCATGCTCTCGAAGGCCGATCGGTTCGTGGCCATAGCGCGCGACGCTGGGCTCGACCCGGCGGTGGCCGCGATCGCCTGGGTGCGTGGTCGGCCATTCGTGACGACCGCGTTGTCGAGCGCCACGCGGCAAGAGCAGGTCGAGACTTTCTTGGCCGCGGCCGACGTCACGCTCACCGACGATGTGCTCGATGCGATCGAGCAGGCGCACCAGATGCGCTAGGCGGACAACGTATCGACGATGTATAGTTGCGGTCGCTGGACCGCCTAGAGGAGACTGCCCATGGCCCTCGCCGACGATGTGACCACCGCGCCGCACGCCAACACAGCCGTTCGTTTTCCGACCCGCCGATTGGGCCATGCCAACATCTACGTCGGCGATCGCGACAAGGCGTTCGCGTTCTACAACGGCATCTGCGGCTTCGACATGGTCGGTGACGGCAAGAGCTCGTATTTCCTTTCGAACGGCAATAGTCACCACGATTTTGCGCTGAACGGATCGGGCAGCAACGAGCCCCGCGTTGGAACCGATGGGGTCGTCAAGTCGGTCGCGAACTATCGCGGTCCCGGCTCGCTCAACCACTTTGGTTGGGAAACCGACAATCAGGTAGCGCTCGTCGCCGCCTACAAACGAGCGCAGACGTCCGATGTGCGCATCATGCGGAGCCTGCATCACGGCGCATCGCGTGCGCTTTATCTGTTCGATCCGGACGGCGTCTATCACGAGTTCTACGCCGACGTGACGCGTGAGTGGCGCAAAATTTTCCACGGCGGCGACGCGACATCGGTGACCTCGGGATGGGATCCGCTCGAGCAACCTGTGGACCCGATAAAATACTGGGATCCGAACCCGAAGTGGGTCACGGTCGAAAAAGCGCTCATCCACCCGCTTCGAATCAGTCGAACAGTGGCGTACGTGTCGAGTCTCGACAAACTACTGCCATTTTATCGCGATGTTGCCGGACTCGATTTGCTCTACCAGGCTCCCGATCGCAGCTACGCCTATTTGCGCGGCGCGGCACGCCAAACCGGCTGGGACATATGCCTGATCGAGCACGACGACGAGGATCAATCGCTTGGCTACCATCACGTCTCAACCCAGCTCGCTGACGAACGTTCGCTCGAAGACGCCGAAACGAAGCTCAAGAAGGCCGGCATCGCAACGGTGCGGCGTTTCGACGATGCCCGCAAACGAAGCTTCTTCCTACGCGACCCGGACGGCGTGCCGATCGAGTTCTTCGTCGAACGGACGCCCGACTACACGGCACTATCCGGAGTGGCGCGCGCTGAACGTCCTTTTGCCGCTTGAGGGTGTGCGGCGATCGTCGAACGCGATGCTATGTTAGTTTAGATTGAGTTGCAGGATGCGCGGTCTTGGTCGTTGACCGAAGTTGAACCGATGAAAGCGAGGATACGATGTCCGTAGCGGAAGACGTTAGAACCCAGCCTAAATTTGCTCCGAAGTACGATTCGGCGGTGAAGTTCTCGACCCGTCGCCCCGGTCACGCCAACATATTCATCAGTGATCTCGACCGTTCTTACGCTTTTTACAACGGCATCTGCGGCTTCGAAGGCGTCGGATTCGAACGCTCGATCAAGGCGGGATTCGTCTCGAACGGGAACACCCACCATGATTTCGGCCTGGTCCAGGCCGACTTCAAGCCGCGCTTCGGTAAAGACGGCAAGCAGCAGTCGATCAACAACTATCTCGGGAAACCTGGCCTCAATCACATCGGCTGGGAGACCGTCAATCAGCAGCAACTGGTCGAGGCTTACAAGCGCGGGCTGAAGGCCGGCATCGAATTCAAGCAAGTCCTGCATCACGGCGGATCGTGGGCGATCTACATGTGCGATCCCGACGGTTCAGTGCACGAGTTCTATGCCGACACGACGAAAGACTGGCGTCGCTTCATGAGCGGCGCCCATGATCTCGGCCTGATCACGAGCCAGTGGAACCCGCTTGAAGGCACGCCGATAGAAGATAAAAACTGGATCGAGAGCCCGGAGTACCGCCACTACGAGGGCGCGCCGATGCACGCTCTGCGGGTGGCGCGTACCGTGTTCCACGTGTCGAGCATCGACTACGTGATGCCGTTCTATCGCGACGTAGCCGGCCTCGAGGTTTGTTACACGGCGCCGGACAAGTCGTACGCCTACTTGCGCGGATCGGCGCAGCAGTCGAGTTTCGATATCTGCTTGATTCGCAATGATGTCGATGCCGACTTGGGGTATCACCACATCGCCTGCGAAATGGCGAACGAAAAGGCCGTCGATGATGCCGAAGCTAACCTAGCCAAGGCCGGGGTCCCGATCTTCCGGAGGATCAACGACAGTCGCAAGCGAAGCTTCTTCCTGCAGGATCCAGACAAACTACTGGTCGAGTTCTTTGTCGAGCGCAAAACCGATTACGCCGCGCTCGCCGCCGTGAAGATCGACCAACGCGCGCTGTTTGCTTAGCAGCAGGACTAAATTTGTTGTGGAAGGGGGCGGTTTGCCGCCCCCTTCTTTTTTGCTAAGACAATCGGCGCACCGGCCGCGCACCGTCGTTCTCTCAGAACGGCAAAACGCGTTGGGGCACGCCGCTGCTGCCGGCTAAGCGCCTTTTTCGGAGGAGGCCATCATGAAATGCAAAGTTGTCGATATCGATGGAATTCGGACGCGATATCTCTACGAGGGCAGCGGCCCGCTACTCCTACTCCTCCACCCAGTCGGAACCTCCGGCGACATGTTCTGCCGTAACATCGACTTCCTGGCGAAGGATTTCACCGTCGTCGCGCCCGACGTCTTGGGTCACGGTTTCACGGGCATGGTCGACCTCAAAGGCGGCCCGCCACAGCCAGAAGTGATCAAACACCTCGGCAAGTTGGTCGATCATTTGGGCTTCGATAGTTTTTCGGTCGGCGGCAATTCCTACGGCGGCTTGCTTTCCCCGCTCCTGTATCTCGACCGCCCGCACCAAGTAAAAAAGGTCATCATCATCGGCAGCGCGTCGACCTTTCATCCGCCGGAAGAAATCAACGCCACCCTCAAGAACACGTTCGCCAACGCGCTTTCGGCGATGGAGAACCCTACATGGGCGAGCTGCATCAAGCGCCTCGCCAATATCGTTTACGACCCGGCCTCGATACCGCTCGAAGTGATTCCGATTCAGCTTACGGTCTACGCCTATCCCGATCGGGTCGATGCGTACAAACAGACCATGCAAGGCATGATGGGAGCCGCCGCCTCGAAAACCGTTCGTATTTTCCACCGCCTCGAGGACATCAAGGCGCCCACCCTCGTGATTTGTGGCCGCAACGACATTCGGGCGAACTGGCAGTGGCATGAAAAAGGCGTGGCGCGCATCCCGAACGCCAGGCTGGAGGTGTTCGACAACTGCGGACATTTGCCGCAGAGCGAGCATCCGGACAAACTCAACGCTTTGGTTCGGTCTTTTCTTCTCAGCTAAGCGGCGGTCGGGATAACTTTTACCCGGCCGGCGTTTCTATTTCGCCCCGAGGCAGGCCGGATTTGGAGTACGATCGCCAACCAAGACCCCGCATTAGATCGGTAAACAACCACTGGGAGGTTTTATGCGAATCCGTTCTTTCTTGTCGCCCCTCGCCGCTCTTCTCGCTGCGAGTTTGATCGTTGAGTTTGGCACGATGTTCGGCGCCGATGCGCCTGCGCATGCGGAGCAACTAAAGATCGTACTTCCGACCCCGCCAAATACGTTCGGCGTGCCGCACTACATCGCCATCGACAAGGGTTGGTACAAGGAGCAAGGCCTCGAGATTGAAGAGATTCAGGTCCAGGGCGACGCCACCGCATTTCGCACGTTAGTTTCCGGCGACGGCGACCTCACCTTGGTCGGTCCTTCGACCACGATGCTGGGTTACCTCAAGGGAACGAAAGTCAAAGTGTTCGGATCGTGGCAACCCCGGGTCGACTACCAACTGATCTCCAACAAGAACAAGACGGCCAAGATCGACAAAGGCCTTGAGGGCCTGACAATGGCCGGGTCGGGCGGGGTGAGCATGCTCAATCACATGATCGCAATGGTCATGAAAAAGCACGGGCTCGACCCGTCGGGCATGAAGAACATCGGGATCGGCGGGCACGCCGACCGGTTGGCGGCTGTGATCGCAGGAAAAGCCGACATCACGCTCGTCAGCACGCTGATCGCCACCCGCGCCGGCGATCAGGTCAACTGGCTCGCGCCGATTGCGAAGGAGCTGGGCGGGATGGGCTACGTTTATCTGGTTGCCCGCGAGGAATCGATCAACAACCCCGAGCGGCGCGGCGCCCTCAAGAAATTGATGAAGGGCTCGATGAAGGGTGCGCGTTACGCGATGGCGGATATAGACTTCGCCGTGACCGCGGTTCAAAAACGCATGCCCGAAACGCCGGTCGACGTTATCCGCAAAGTGCTTACCGAGCTGATCGCAACGAATGTTTGGGGTACCGACGGCGGCATCCCCGACGAAGTCACCGATTTCACCGGCAAGGCGTATCTCGAGTACAAAGAGATCGAACGCTTGGTGACACCGCAAGAGATTCTCTACAAGGGGATCGTCGACGAATTGAACGCCGAACTCAAAGACTGGAAGCCGAAGCAAGGCTCTTGACGCCAGAGGTGGGTCGCTCCAAAAACACGGGCGACCCGCCGCCCCTTTTCGCCTCTTTCGGACGATTAATTCGGCGACCAAGTCGCGTGCATTAGGCTGAAGAAACTGACCAGCGAAGAGCACCCGCGGCGCAAGTCCATCCTTTAAAAAGTCTAATAATTTTCTACCCTTCACAAAACGATCTTGCGTTGACGGGCAAAAAATCGCATGTGATCATTGATGTAGACAATACGTATCGTGCGTGGGTCCAATAAGAGCTGCGGGGAGGATTCTGTCATGCCTGTGAGATTCATCTCCACCCGCCGTGTCGCCTTCCTCGCTGCGGCAGTAGTGATTGCGCTCGGGTCCTACCTCGCCGCCTTGGCGCCGGCGAGCGCCCAGACGCAGAAACTCAAATTCGTCGTCCCCACTGCGCCCAACTCGTTCGGCGTTCCCCACTACATTGCCGAAGACCAGGGCTGGTACAAAGAACTTGGTATTTCAATCGAGGAACTCCTGGTCCAGGGCGACGCCACCGCGTTTCGCACGATCATCTCCGGCGATGGCGACTTCTGCCTGATTGGCCCATCGACGGTGATGGTAGGCTACCTCAAGGGAGCGAAGGTCAAAGTCTTTGGCGGCTGGCAGTCGAAGGTCGACTACCAGCTTATCGGCAACAAGGAAAAAACCTCGGGCAAAATCGACAAGACGCTCGAGGGCAAGGTGGTCGCGGGCAGCGGCGGCATCAGCATGCTCAATCACATGACCGCCATGGTGCTGAAGAAGTACAATTTGGATGCTTCGGGACTAAAAAATATCGCCATCGGCGGCCATGCCGACCGGCTCGCCGCGGTGATCACCGGCAAAGCAGACCTCACCCTGGTGAGCACGCTCTTTGCCGAGCGCGCCAAAGATCAGATCAATTGGATCGCGTCGATCCCAAAGGAACTCGGCGGCATGGGATATGGCTACTTGGTCGCGCGCGAAGATACCCTTGCGAACCCGGAGAAACGCGCTGCGCTCAAGAAGATGATGGTGGCGACGATCAAAGGCGCCCGCTATGCGGCGGCGGATCCGGCCTATGCGACCGCGTCGCTGCAAAAACGGCTGCCCGAGATAAAGCCCGAGCTACTCCGCGCGATCGTCGATCGGTTCAATGCCGAAAAGCTGTGGGACCTCGACGGCGCCGTCAGCGATGCAACCCAAGAGTTCACGTCGCGGACGTACGTCGAGTATCAGGAAATCGAACGGTTTGTGACCCCGGCCGAGCTCATCTATAAAGGGATCACGGACGAAGCGAACAAAGAACTGCAGGGCTGGAAGCCGAAAGGCTGACCAGCCGCCCAAACTGTAGGGCCGTCTATCGATAGGGCGCCGGCCGCCAAGCTGTCGTTCGATTTTTTAGGGAGTTGAAAGCGATGACAGCGGAGACCGCGCGAACGCTCGCTGAGATCGCGTCGATCCACCGCCGCAAGCCGTTGTTCTCGCATCCCCTGTGGACAGCGTGGGTCAATGGCACGCTGACGAAACCACAGCTCTGCGAAACGGTGAAGCAGGCCGGCATCATTCCGCTGCACAACCACCACTATCACGGTCGTCTTTATATCGTATGCCCTGATCCGAAATGGCGCGCCCGCATCGCCGAGGTCGCCTACGAAGAAGGCACCGGACGTCTCTATTCGGACGGCGTCTCCCACCACGAGCTCTACCTCCAATTCGGCGAGGCATTGGGCATTCGGCGCAAGGAAATGTACGCCACGAGCTATTGCGGAGGGGCACTCGCTTTCCGCGAATATTTCAGCATGATCTGCGAGCGAAGTTTCCTCGAGGGCGTTTCGGCCCACATGTTGGCTGCCGAAGCACCCGTTCCGCGCCACGGCAGCAAGCGCGCCGACGCGTTGCGACGCCACTACGGACTTGACGACAAGGCGGTGAAGTTTTTCACCGTCCACGAAGTGGCCGACGAAGACCATTCCAACGTCGGTGAGGACCTATTGCGCGAGTTCGCAAAAACTGAGAGCGATCACGCGCTGGTTTTAAAGACCGTCGAGGAAATGTTGGACATGATGAAGTTCATGTACGACGACATTTTCCGTACGGTATCCGCGATTCATTGACCGCCGTCATTGTGATGACAGGCTCCCCAAAAAGCACCGCCGCAATAGACGGCCTGTCACAAACGCCGCCGTGGTGGGCTGGTCTACGCGAACGTCCGAATATCATTCGCGCCGTTTCTCTACTCATCTTTTTCATCTTCTGGGAGTACGCTGCCGGCGGGGCCGACGTTCTCTTCATCGTTACGCCGAGCGCGATTTATGAAGCCTTTGCCAACTTGGTGCAGAAGGGACTTTTCTTCAAGTTGCTGGGCCAGAGTTTCGAGCACTATTGGATCGGCACATTGATCTCCGTCGTCGCCGGTGTCGCTCTTGGCGTTATTACCGCACTTTGGTGGCAAGCCGAGTACACGCTCGATCCGTTCATCAACGGTTTCTACGCAGTCCCCAAACCAGCGCTGGTCCCATTATTCATCCTCTGGTTCGGATTCGATACGCTCTCCAAGGTAGCGATCATCGTTTCGATCGCGATCTTCCCAGTGATCGTCAACACCTATGCCGGAATCCGCGACGTTCGCGGCGCCATGCTCGATGTCGGGCGCGCGTTCAGCGCTTCGCCGCGCCAAATCTTCTTCAAGATTATCGTCCCCGGCTCAGTTCCGTACATTATGACCGGGATTCGGCTAAGCGTCGGTTTGGCGATCGTCGGCATGGTTGTCGCCGAGTTTTTCACGGCGATGGTCGGTTTTGGCGGGCTGGTGCGCGACTCGGCGGACAAGTTCGAGACCGCGGAAGTGTATGTCGCGGTTATTCTCATCGGGATTATCGGCATCGCCTCGACTGAAGTCATCGGTTACGTCGAACGGCGCATATCGCGGTGGCGCATTTTGGAAAAAGAACGAGTTCAAGGATAGGCCATGGCAGCAAAATCAAAACCAGCGGTGAAGCGGGCTGCGAAGCGGAAGTCGCCCGCGCCGGTTGCTAGAAAAACGCCGGCTAAGATCGTCAAGAAGAAGGTCGCCAGCAATCGACTCACGGTCAATCGCACGCTGGCAGCGATCGATGCGATGCACGCCGAAAATCAGTTCTGGAACCAGCCGATGTGGCAAGGGTTGATCAAGGGCACGTTGCCGTTGCCGATGGTCAAGGAATTCTGCCGGCAGCACGGCATCATCCCACTCCACAATCACAACTATCACGGCCGGCTCTATGTGATTTGCCCGGACCCCAAGTGGCGAGCGATGATCGCCGAGGTCGTCTATGAGGAGGGCACCGGCCGCATTTACGCCAACGGCAAACCGCACAACGAACTCTACTTCGAATTCGCCGAAGGCCTGGGCATTAGCCGGGAAGACTTGTTGGCAACCCGCTATTGCTCGGGCGCGATCGCCTTCAAATCGTTCTTTTCGGCGATGTGCGGTAAGAATTTCCTCGAAGGCGTATCGGCCCACATGCTGGCCGGCGAAGCACAAGGACCGGGCTATTTCAGCAGCATCGCCAAACATCTGAAGAAGAACTTCGGCCTCACCGACCAACACGTCGCGTTCTGGACCGTCCATGACGTAGCGGACGAGGACCATTCGGGCATCGGCCGCAAATTGCTCGAGGAGTTCGCCAAGACCGAGGATGACCTCAAGACGGTGCTTCGCGTCGTGCGCGAAACCATCGACGTGATGAACTTATTGACGGAAGACACCTGGCGGTTCATGCAAGCGGCCGCCTGAGGAACACGCGAAATAGACTGACGGGTAAGGGACCTTAGCTATGGCATTGACGACCGAGACGGTGCTCGATGCGATCAAGTCGATCCACACCGAGCGCTCGAACTACGCCCATCCGTTGTGGAAGGGAATGGTCGATGGTTCGCACAACCTCGAGCAGGTACGCTATTTCTGCAAGCAGCACTCGATCATCACGCTGCACAACCACAACTACCACGGCCGACTGTATGTCGCGTGCCCCGATCCGGAATGGCGCGAACGGATCGCCGAAGTCGCGTATGAAGAAGCGACCGGCCGGCTATTTGCCAAAGGGGTGTCGCATCACAAGCTTTACCTCGCCTATGCTAGCGGGCTCGGCATGGAGAAGGACGTGATGTACAACGTCGACTATTGCGCCGGCGCGTTGGCCTTCAAGGCCTACTTTACCGACGCCTGTTCGCGGTTCGTGGAAGGCGTTTCGGCCCACATGCTAGCGGGCGAAGCGCAGATACCAGGGCTCTATGGCCGCATCGCGGAGAACCTCAAAAAGAAGTTCGCGCTCGATCAGGTCGCGCTCGATTACTGGTACGTACATGACAAGGCCGACGAAGATCACAGCGGCGCCGGACGCGAGTTGCTCGATAAATTCGCCAAGACCGAAGGCGACCGCGCGCTGGTTGTCAAGACCGTACGCAAGACCGTCGATGTGATGTTCATGATGTACGACGATGTCTGGAGCCACATGCGGACGTTGCAGTAGCGGCGGCGCGAAGCGGCACTTTAATTATAACGACCTGCGGGGGAGAAACGTCGAAATGGCGAAAGAAATGGTGACCGTCCGAGATGCGGTCAAGCGCTTCAAGGTTCGTCAGACCGAAGCGGCCCAGAACCAGCATCCGGACGGCGTAATGACGGTGCTCGACAAAGTCAGCCTCGACGTCAAGAACGGCGAGCTCATCTGCTTGCTGGGGCCAAGTGGTTGCGGCAAAACGACGCTGCTTCGCATGGTAGCTGGTCTACTCAATGCCGACGGCGGCGAGATCCGTGTCTCCGGCGAACTGGTCGAAGCGCCGCGCAAGGACGCTTGCATGGTGTTCCAGGACTTCGGGCTTCTGCCGTGGCGCACCGTTGCCGACAACGTCGAGTTTCCACTCGAGATCGACAATGTCCCGAGGGCGCAGCGCAAGGAAGTCGCCCGCGAATACCTTTCGCTGGTCGGGTTGACCGGGTTTGAAGGCCATTACCCGCACGAGCTGTCCGGCGGCATGCAGCAGCGCGTCGGCATCGCGCGGGCTCTGATGCGCCGGCCGATCCTGCTGTTGATGGACGAACCCTTTGGCGCCCTCGACGCGCAAACGCGCGAGCAATTGCAGGAAGACTTCCTCAAGATTTGGGCCAATCTGAAAACGACGGTGCTGTTCGTCACCCATTCGATCGACGAGTCGCTCATTCTCGCCGACCGTATCGTCGTTTTCACGCAGCGCCCCGGCAAGATCAAGAAGCTGATCGACTCACCGGTCGCTAAGTATCGAAGCGACGCCGGCGATATTCGCGCCCACCCCGAATTCGTCGCCGCGCGCTCCGAAATCCGCTCGCTTTTGCGCGCGGAGCATTGAGCCTTTAACTCGATGCGTGCACCCGCCGATACCCTGAGCCTCGGCGCCTCTTTGCGCGACCGCCCGAACGCTATTCGAGCGATGGCGGTGGTGCTTTTTTTCGCGCTCTGGGAGTACTACGGCCGGAGCTCCAACCCACTGTTCATGAGCTATCCGAGCGCGATCGCGAACGCGGCGTGGATCGTCACCTTGGATGGGACGCTCGCGAAAGCGCTCATCGAAAGCCTGGTCCCGTTCGGCATCGGCATGGCGATTTCGATCGTCGGCGGCATCGCCTGGGGCGTCCTCATGGGGCGCTACTGGCTCTTCGAGTACGTGACCGACCCGTACGTCAACGCGCTCTACGCGATTCCGCGCGTCGCCCTGGTGCCGCTCATCACGCTCGCCGCCGGCCTCCAGATCGGCGGCAAGGTGACGATCATCGCCTCGATCGCTATTTTTCCGATCATCATCAATACCTACGCCGGCATCAAGGATGTGCGCGGCCGGATGATCGAGATCGGCCAAGCGTTCGGTGCGACCGACCGGCAGATTTTCTACAAGATCATGCTGCCGGCGGCGGTGCCGTTCATCATGGCTGGTATTCGGCTCGCGGTCGGAGTGGGGATCATCGGCATGGTCGTCGCCGAGCTATTCACCGCGGCGAGCGGGCTCGGCGCGATGATCCTACGGTCGGCGAACGCTATGGCAACCGATCGTCTGTTCGTGCCGATCCTCGTTCTCGCTGTCTTCGGCGTCGTGTTGACCGAGTTGGTCCAAGTCTTCGAGCGTCGTCTTTCGAAATGGCGCGTGCTCGAACGCGAGCGAACGAATCAATAGTCGGCGCCGACGGCCCCCGCCGTGGGTCACTCGGCCGCGGCGGCGCGACGTTTGTCCTGCGAGGCAAAATAGGCAGCGATCCGACCGCCTAAATGCTTGCTGGTGATGCGCTCGGCGACCCTGATCGCGTCGCGCAGACCGTCGATCGAGACGCCGGTCTCAAAGCCCGATTCGTTCAACATGAAGACCAAGTCTTCGGTCGCGATATTGCCCGACGCACCCGGCGCGAACGGACAACCGCCAAGGCCGCCGATCGACGAGTCGAAGCGGCGAATACCCTGCTCAAGAGCGGCCCAGCTATTGGCGAGCCCCATGGCACGGGTATCGTGGAAGTGCGCCGAGAGTCGCGCGGCCGGATATTTTCCAACAAGCGTCTTGAAGAGGCGCGCGACCTGCGCCGGATTAGCGACGCCGATCGTGTCGGCGATGCCGACATCGGCGGCGCCGGCGGCAAACATCTCATCGGTCAGAGCATAGACCACGCTAAGATCGACGGCGCCTTCGTACGGGCAGCCGCATGCCGCCGCGATATAGGCGCGCGTCGCGATTCCCTCGGTCCTGGCGCGCTTCAGCACCGTCTTGCAGATCTCGACCGCTTCGCCGAGCGACATGTTGATGTTGCGTTTGTTGAGCGTTTCGGTCGCCGCCAGCACGAGCGCGACCGAGCGCGCGCCTGCCGCCACCGCGCGCTCGTAGCCTTTTTCGTTCGGGATCAACGCGTGGTAGGCGATCCGGTCCTTCTGCGGGAGACGCGGGAAAAGATCCCCAGCATCCGCCATTTGCGGAACAGCTTTAGGCGATACGAAGCTCGTCGCCTCGAACGACGTCACTCCGGCGCCAATCAATGAATCCAGGAGCGCGAGCTTGTCCGTGGTAGCGATGAAATGCGGGTGAATCTGCAACCCGTCCCGCAGTCCGACTTCGTTGATGATGACCTTGTCGCCCATCGGAAAACCCCTTTCGCTCGCGCGCCGCGCCCTCGTCACGCTCGTTCGGCGTCGGTGATGACCATAACGCAGCATAAACCTCGGCCAACGACGCTGCCACCCTGGAACGAACCGGCAGCTGAGCTCAATCGATTCACTTTTTATTAACCACGGAGCGGTTGAATCGGCTTGGACGGGCGTCGGCGCACGTCGTCCGGGGATAGGACATGGCCGCATCGATTACATCGTTCTCGACCTTCACGGCGCTCATCCCGCTGGTCCAACCGCCGCCCAGTCAAGGCTCGCCGTCGCCGCGCGCGCGCCTACCGGAACAGTCCGGCCAAGTAGCCGCGGACGGTCGCGGCACCGCGTCGTTATCAACATCGCCGCCGACAAGCGCGTTTCACCAGGATCCGCACCGCCGCCGCCGCGCGATTTCAACGCCGACGAGCGGCGCGTCCACCGCGCCAGCGCGGTCGAGGATGTCGCCGCCGTCAGCACCACCCGTCCCACGGATCAGGGCGCGGCAACTACCCAGCCCGAACCTCCGCCGCTCGGCTCGCGATTGAGTATTCTCGTCTAGCGCCGCATCAAGCGTGAAGCCAGTCGGCAATCCAGCCGGCGAGAAAGCCGCTCAGCGGCACCAGCGCGACCGACGCCGCTAAACGAACGATCACAAAATTGATACCCATCATCGGCAACTCCCAGACGAGGACCCGGTGGACCGCGAGCATGCCCCAACTCGTCAGGAACGCGACGGTTTGCGGCAGGCCGACCCCAGCCTCCATCAACGCGATCATGACCGGGAACAACACCATGGGCCCGGTCGGCGCGAGTGCCCCGATCAACGACGCCAGCAGGATGCCGCGCCAGCCAGACTCGACCCCGGCCCAAGCACCGATCGTTTCCTTGGGCAGGATTTCGGCGAGAAAGCTCGCGGCCAGGATGCCGACCAGCATACGCGGAACCATCGACTTGCCTTGCTCCAAGGCGTCGCGAAACGCCGCGCTCGGCATCCGGCCGGGACGGCGAGCCGCGACCACGAAAAGAGCGGCGGTGATCACGCCGATCACGACCAACGAAACGAGCGACGCGGTTGTCATGACGAGCGTCCGACCGATCGCGGCGGGCGTGGCAGATTGAGCGGCAACGGAATGCGTCGCGCGATGATGCCGGCCAGCACCGGAAGAGCGATCGATGCCACCAACCGGATGAACACGAACTCGCCCCCCATCATCGGCAGTTCCCAAACAACGATGCGGCTGATGGCCAACAGCTCCCAGGCGCTTAAGAACGCGACCAGCGAGCCGATGTCGGCACCCGCCGCCCCGATCGCGAACAGGAGCGGGAACGAAGCCCACGGGCCACCGGGGACGAGCGCGCCGGCCACACTGGCGATCGTCAAGCCGCGCCAGCCCGAATCGGCGCCGAGCCATCGCGACACTTTTTCGTGCGGCACCAGCACTTGAACCAAGCCCGCAAGCACGAGCGAAAGTACCATCATCGGCGTGATTTCGAGTAGCAGGTCGGCCGAGAAGCGAAGCGCGCGCCAAATACCCTCCCATCCACGCAGGTACGCGCAGCCAGCGCCCGACGCGACAAGCAGCGCGACGACGAAGGTCTCGCCGAGCTCGATGTTTCGTTTGCGTGGCGGACGGGGCGAACTCATGAATGCTGAGGTGAATGCGGACCGAGTGCGGGAAGGCGAGAGACTTATAGCGCGTTCTTCCGCCACGATTCGAGCCTCGCTCTAGAGTCATCGACGAAAGTCGTCACGCGCACGCTTTCCCCGTGGCTTCGGTTGATCGTTCGTAGCAACCGAATAGTTGCGTTCGATGTCGGGGACATCAACAGAAGTCGTCATGCGCGGGACAAGACCGGCGATGACGAAAAAGAAAAAGCATCCGCGTCGAGATAACGCCCCGGGGTGGCGCCCTGGGGTGGCGCCGGGCAACGGGTGTCATGCTTGACTCTGTACATCGATCGTCCGCTCCCAAGTCCCGCATGCCGAGTGCTTTATCAACACGAAAAATCAACGCTTTAATCGGACTCAGAAAATTTCCAACCGGACAGATGCGGGACAAGCCCAGCGATGACGAAAGACGGTCACCGGCAACACGTGTTCCGATTGCGGCCGCGAAGCGCCGATGGTCAAATCGAAGGGTGCCGATCGATCCTCGTAGCGACCTATGAACCGCCTTCCGCCGAACCAGCCCGAGCTAGCGGCAGTGCTCGACTATTGGTTCGGGCAGCCGGCGGATGCGGACTTCGGTCAGCGGCGACCGTTCTGGTTCCAGAGCACGCCGGCGCTCGATACCGCGATCCGCGAACGCTTCCTTGCGATCTATGAACGCGCCGACGGCCGCGCATACGATCATGCGGCCCAGAATCGTGAGGCGTGCTTCGCGCTCATCCTTTTGTTCGACCAGTTGCCGCGCAACATGTTCCGGGGCGAGCCGCGCTCGTTCGCGACCGATGCCAAGGCGCGCACGCTCGCCGAAGCCGCCATCACCGCGGGCGACGACCAAGCCTACCTGCCGCTCCACCGCACGTTCTTCTACACGCCGTTCGAGCACAGCGAGCATTCGGCCGACCAGGAGCGCGCGGTGGCCTTGTTCGAGGCGTTACCGCCGTACGAACTACGCGAGCGTTCGATTCACATGGCGCGGCGTCACCGCGACATCATCGCCCGCTTCGGCCGCTTCCCGCACCGCAACGCGATCTTGGGACGGACGACGACGCCGGAAGAGGCTGCGTTCCTCCGAGAGCCCGATTCGTCGTTTACCTATCCACGGCGCGAGGACGGGACGCCCGACGCGGCGGCGTGGCATGCCGCTTCCCGCTCGCGTGAATCCTAGGACGCGAGCGAGGCGGCGTTGGCGCGGGCTTACCGCTTTTGCGCGGCGATGATCCCGGCGGCGCGGTAGGTTGCGCCTGCAGGAGCCGATCCACTAGATGCACTGATGATGCGGAAATCGCCCATCTGTCCGGCGACGTTGTCGGTCGGGCTTTGCACGAACGAGCCGCGTACCGTCGCTAAGTGGCTGCCGGTAGAGGTCGCCAACCCTGACGTGTGGAATTCGCGTTGGTTCGAAGGGCCTGAAACCGAGAAGGCGTTTGGCTGGGTGGCAGAAAAACTGAGACCATCAAATTTGTTGATTGTAACAGTCCCGGTTCCAGCGCTAAAGCTCCACACGTTTGTGTAACCGCCCCCCGCCAGGTAGGTCCCCGTCGGCACCGTCACCGTCCCGAACAGCTGGCCGGAATAGGTCGCCGTCGCCCCGCTCATGGTCAACTGATTTACTGCGGCCCCCGCCAACACGCCGGACACCCACGCCGCGAGATGAATACGCTCCTGCTCGAGGGTTGGAGATATAAAAAAATTCGCACTCCAAACGCCCCAATTCAGGAACGAGCAGGTGCACGGCGTTACCTCCGCGGGAAAAAGGCCGTCCGCCACGCCTGAGCTTACCGTCGTCAATCCGGCCAGCACGAGCTGGGCAGCGGAATTACCGCCGAAAGCTGTTAAAACATTCCTTTTAAAGCCATTTTCGATCGCTCCGAACTGCCTATCATCGATGAACGCGCTGTCCCCGCTTCCTGGAAACACGTCAAAATCGCCGAGGTGGAGGTTGAACAGCTCGTCGGGACCGCGCTCGTTCGGCGTCACCGCGTCTTGGCCTTGGAGGAAAATTTTAACCTTGTTGGTCGTCTTGTTGGTCGTGAAGGTGTTCGATTCCGGGTGTGCAAATTCGTTAGGGCTCAGTGACCAGAAAAGGCGTTTGGCCCCGGCGGTAACACCATCGTCCTTGACGTTCTCTGTCACGCCGCCGATGTAGCCGTGCATGCTCTTCGACGTGCGGCTTTCCAGCACCTCCACGTTCGGCAACGCCACCGTGTGCGTCAAGTAGGCATCCGTCCGATTAAGAAAACTATCAACTGTACCGTAGTCGATGACTTTTGTGCCTTCGAGGACGAAAAACCCGGCGTCGCGGCCGAAAAAATTCACTTTTCTACTCTCGCCGGCGGTGGCCGTTCTGCCGTCGGCCCCAAAAAGCATGCGCGGAAGCTCGGAGGCCGACGCGCGCGAACTGCCGCGTATTGAGGCATGGAGAGCCGTAACGTCCCCGTCGGTCAACACCTGGCCGGTGCCGACGAAGGCGGCGCTTTTCTGGAACGACTGATCGCCCTTAACGTTTCCGTTCGCGGCAAGGAACGAGCGCTGCGCGTCCGAAGAGCCGGATGTGTCCCAAAAGATCGCCGCACTGGTCTCGCCGTCAGGGACATCTACGCGGACCGAGGTTCTTCTGAAGAACGGTACGCTGCTGTCCAGGATGAAGTCGCGGCGAAACTTGTAGAATGTCGCGCCCGCGACCGGGAACTCTGTCGTCGGAACCCCCGCCCAGAGGATGAGGCTATCCCCCGGATGATTGGCCTCTTTTGCTTCGACGAGGAGGAACTCGGTGCCCGTTTTCGCATTGTTGCCACGGAACGCCGTGGTCGTCCCCGAAATCGGTCCGCCTAAGACTGTTCCCTTGATTTCGAAGCGCATCTCTTGAGAAAAAGTGCCCGGACCGGGCTCGATCGCACTGGGAAACAGACTGGGAGACTGGAGCCTAAAATTCTCGTCGACTGAGATGGTACTCCCATCCAGCAAAAAAGGAACAAAGGCGACATCAGCTGGCGCGAACGTGCCGCGGTTGGCGTCGTTCCCACCGAACGGAGCCTGGATCGTGCTACCGGGAAAATTGCGTCCACCAGTAACACCAGAATCTGGGTTCCGGACAATCCGGTACCGCCCCTGCAAATTCTCGAATTCGCTCCTCTTGCTGCTGCCGGCAGAGTTCTCGAATTCGCTGCTCTTGCTGCTGCCGGCAGAGACCGTGCCGGACTCGTTGGCAGGACCGGCCTGCGAAAACTTCTGGAAGAATGCCTGCTCGTTTCCGAGCCGACCCTGACCATTTGATACAAACGCTGTTCCGCTATCCTTTTGCGTCGGTCCGCCCACCGTCATGTAGTACCCCTGGCGGTTCTGCCCCCCATCATTCGGGATCATTTTCGGATTATTGCCCGAACCGACCCCGACCAAACCGCCGACCCCTAGGTCCATAGACTTAGTGCCGGAGGTGCCGGTAGAGAGGCCTGCAAACTGCTGCAAGCCGGACGACGGCCCTTGTTGCTGCTGTTGCAGCTGCGGTTGCTGTTGCTGTTGTTGTTGCTGTTGTTGCTGTTGTTGCTGTTGCTGTTGCTGTTGCTGCTGCTGCTGCTGTTGCTGCTCGGCCTGCAGTCCGGCTTGCTGCTGTTGCTGTTGCTGTTGCTGTTGCTGCTGCTGCTCAGCCTGCAGTCCGGCTTGC
>SHVV01000020.1 GCA_009694095.1 Alphaproteobacteria bacterium
ACCGGCGACCAATGACTCGCGCGGCGGCACGAAAGCATAAGCTGCTTCCCGAGAGCGTCGTTATACCGTCGACGCGGGCGTGCGACTTCTTTTTGCCACCATAAGGATGACCGGCAGGGCAACGCCGGCGATCGCCAGCGCGATACCGACGCTTTCTTGCAGGGTCGCGACTTCACCCAGCAGCAGCCACGCGATCAGAACGCCTGACGGTGCTTCGAGAATGCCGTAGAGGCTCGCCCGCCCGACCGGAAGGTGGCGAAGCGCATAGTTGTAAAGAAAGAAGCAGCCAGCGCTGATAACGAAAGCGCTATAGAAAAATATGACCGCGACGTTGGCCGGCATGGTTGGGACCCATGCCATGCCGTGGTCGGGGGCGAAGATCAACCAAGCGATGAATGCAGTCGTGGTCGCGCCGCTCATCATCGAAGCCGTGGCAACGATCGGTTCGCCATGTTCGCGGGCGACGTTGCGAAGCACGATCTGAACGGCGCAAACGACGAAAACAGCAAAGACGATGATGGCGTCGCCGACCAGAGTCGATTCGCCGCTAGCGCCTCTTGCCGCGGCAAGCAGCCCGACGCCGAGGACTGCGACGCCTGCTCCGCCCATGACGCCGAGCGTGATCGGCTCCTTGAGCGCAATCCGGCCAAACAGCGACGCGACGAGAGGCATGAGCGCAAAGATGACCGAGGTGTGGATCGCAGTCGTCAGCTGTATTCCGTGGTAGACTAATATCGCGATCACGCCTGGATCAAGCATGCCGGCGAGAAACGGTCGCCAGCCGACGATCGCGACTCGTTTCATTCGCCCGGCGAGCAGTGTGGCAAGCCAAAGGGCGGCCGTCGCCAGCGCGAAGCGGAACGCGACGGCGTCGAACAATGGCACCGCCGACAACACGAGCTTGATGGCGGCGGGGGCCGAGCCCCAGACTGAGGCGGCGATGACGAGGGCGAGATGAGGCATGGAGGGCGGCACCATCGCACGCTCCCGGTATCGGGCTCAAGCAAACCCACGCTTGACGCTGCTCTGCGCTTGCCCACGCCAGACACTCCGGTTCGATGACAAACCGGGACTTTTCGCAATCAACGCTCGACGTGGTTGGTAAACCGATTCAGGAGTGGATAATACGGTCACACATTCTGAGGTGACGATGAGCAGCAAACTCTTGACCCTGGATCCGGGCTGGAAATGGGATGACGCTTTCCCGCTGCCGCAAAGCAAGGTCTTGGCAGCATGGTGTTCGTCTTGGGCCAGATCGCGCGCCATCCCGAAGGGCACATCGTAGGTCTCGGCGACATCAGGGCGAAAACGCGCCAAGTCTCCGCCAATATCGCCGCCGTTCTCGCGCTGGCGGGCGCGATGCTCACCGATGTGGTTAAGGCAACGACGATCGTCACCGATCCACGTCACCTCCCCGGGATGTGGGAAATCCGACGTTAGACCTTCGGCGACGACGATCGTCACCCGGCGACGACCAGTATCGTAATCGCTGCGCTCGACGAGCCCGAGCTCTTGATCGAGGTCGACGCGATCGCCATCAAGGGCTGACCGCTCGCCTCGATGCGGCGGCTTACTCCTGGATCGAAGCCCAGACGCCGTCCCAATTCGCCGGCGGCGGCGCGGCCATGAAGTGACGGCAGCGCTCGATATAGATTTCCGACGGCTTGTCGCCCGGTATTCGGTTAGCCCGCTGGCGAAGGCTTCGAGCGTCTCCGTCATGCGCGGGAAAATCGAATCGTTGTGGGGCTCCTTCGCCTCGTAGATGGTGATCGGACTTTGAACGCCTTTGACGTGTATCAAGTTAAGCTTGCGCAGGCGCGTCGGCTTGCTCAGGTCGCTTCGCGTAATCTCTGAGATGATGATCTTGGCACGCCAGCCCTTGGTGACGCTTTCGATTTGCATCGCGAGTTGTACTGGATCGCCGAGCACGGTGTACTCCATGCGATTCGCGTTGGGTCGGGATCTTTCGCGCGTCGATCGTTCGCAGCACCTGTCCGAGCGGCCGGTAATGTCGCAGGATAATCAGAATGTAGAGAAAAACGTAGATCGCGACGACAAGCGGGGGCCGCTGCAATCGCGAGCAGCCATTGTCGGGATGCGAATTGGATCCCGAGGTAAAACAGCACCAGGGCGACGGCCGCCGAGGCGAGCGACCCTTTAATGTAGATCGCAACGAGACGGCGGATCGTCGGCGCGGCCAGCGGCGCCGAGGCTTCGTCCGCGCCCGACGGAGGTGCCGTCATGCGATCGCGGATCGAGCTCATAGGACTTGGACTGCGCTCGCGCTATTCTACGATCGTCTCGGGAGAATACTTGCTTTTGCCGCCCGATACATTCCCCTGCTTAAACATTCACGCCTGACGGGTTAACTCGTTCCGCGGGGGAGGTGCTGCTCAGCACGCCGGAGGGCGAGCGCTCCCAATACGAGGAGTGCGCCGAGAAACAGATAAAGCGGTCCGACGTCGGCCCAACCGCCGAAACTTACGACGATCTTGGCCAGGATCGGTGGGCCAATCAGATTACCCAAGCTGGCGCATTGAACGATCAACCCGGTCGCCACGCCAATGTGTGCCACTGAAGGGGCGTGCACGGGAATAGCTCCGAAAATGACTCCAGGGATGAGGCCGGCGGTGCAAGCGTAGGCTACGAGCAAGGCGAAGCGGACCGCCAGCGGCAAGTCATCGAGAAAGAGCCCCTGCGGCAAAAGACCAATCCCGACCCCGGCGATCGCAACGAGGTGCCAGGCGCGAATTCCGCGCACCCGAACCAACGCGCCGCCGGCGATATTGGCGGGGATGAAAAAGAAAACGAACCCCGCCGTCAACAAGGCTGCGCCGGTCACGGAGCGTCCGAGCTGGTCGATGGCAAAAGTCGGTAACCATGTCATGAGTGAGAATGAAGCGAAGCTTTTGACGAGCAGAATCAGCGCCAGAAGCCACGGGCCTGACCCCAGTGGCTGCCAACGAATCGGGCTCGGTGCTCGTCGGACCGTCGGTACCGATTTAGTTAGCGCCACGAACAGCAGGAGAAATGCGGCGCACAGAACAGCATTGGCGGTCCAAAACCACCGCCAACCGAGCGCATCGAGCGCGTGCGACGCCCACAACAGCATAGTGATGTTGCCGATTGGGAAGTAAGCGCTCCAAAGCCCGAGCGCGAAGCGTCGGTCGCGCGCGTTGGTTGCGGCGACAACGAACGGCGTTCCGGCGACGACGATCGCGCCATATCCGACGCCTTCGCAAAAACGACTGACGAGGAGGAGCGCACCCGAACTCGCGACCGAGCCGCCAAAGGTGCCGATGATGAGGAAAATGAGGCCCGCGATTATGACCCGGCGATGACCGAAACGGTCGGCGACGAAGCCGGACGGTATGCCGATAACAGCGCCGGACAGGTTGACGACCGAAGCGATCCACCCGGCGGCGACTAGTCCCAATTCGAGATCCAGTCGGATCAACGGCATCGCCGGCGATACTTTGGTAATCTGGATTGTCGTGATGGCGCCGGCCGCGATCGCCGCCCACACGATCAGCCATTGAGTCGCGACCGTGGCGCCCGGCGATTGCTCGGTTTCGGACACCGCGGCTGCTTTATCGGATCGGCGCCGCCCGACGGGCGCTTGTCGTCGGTCGCGTCCGTGGTCGAGCTATCATGGTCAGGCGATTCGCTTTTCCAGCCAGTCAGCGACGGCGATCAGTCGATCGTCCTGCCCGAACGCGCCGATCACTTGTACGCCAACTGGGAGTCCGTTGCGGCCGGTATGCCCGGGTAGATTGATGCACGGCATTTGCAGCAGCGACCAGATGCGTCCGAACAACGGATTGCCGGTCGACTCGAGTCCTCGGGGCGCCTCGCCTTGGGCGCTCGGCGCAATCAGCGCGTCAAAATTGATGAACAAGTCGCTCAACATCTGCCGGCAACGGTTGCGCTGCAGCAACGCCTGGCAATAGTTTTCATAGGATACGGCGAGCCCGGCTTTGATGATGCCCTGCAGACGCTCGCTTAGGCGATCGCGATGGGTCTCATATTCATAGGCAAGCGACCGCGCGACTTCGAAGCACATCACGTGATTGTGCAGGTCGATCAAATTGTTGAACGGGTCGCGCATCGGTACATCATCGACCGTGCCGCCGGCCTTCTTGATCGCTTCGCCGGCCGCCTCAACCGCGCGCTGCGAATCGGGATCGGCGTCGTCCCACTGCGGCGTCCGAAATAGTCCGATCCGCGGCGGGCGCCGTTGGCTCGGCGGTTTAGGTTTTGCGTTGACAAGAGCGGACCGCACCAACTGGCAATCGGCTACCGAGCGCGCGAATACGCCCAGCGAGTCGAGCGATTGGCCGAGAATTCGGACGCCGCTCAGCGCGAATTCGCCGCAAGTCGACTTATAGCCGACCGTGCCGCAGTAGGAAGCTGGCCTGATCACCGATTGCGCGGTCTGGGTGCCGAGCGCGAGCGGTACCATGAAGTCGGCGACAGCCGCTGCGGATCCGGACGAGGAACCGCCCGGCGTGTGCGCCGGACTGTGCGGATTTACGGTTTTTCCGGGGGTGTAGGTGGCAAACTCGGTCGTTACCGTCTTACCGAGGACCACGGCACCGGCGGTACGAAGCAGGGCCACGCACGCCGCATCGGCAACCGGTTGGTAGTTTTCGTAGATCGGTGAGCCAAACTGAGTCGGCAGGTCCGCCGTCTCGATGATGTCTTTGATACCGATTGGAATGCCGTGGAGCGGTCCGCGCGATGGCTCGCCATCGCGCTGTCGGGCCTCGGCGAGCGCCTTGTCGGGGTCGAAGGAAACCCACGCGCCGACGACTTTTTCCCGCTTCTCGATCCGATCAAGGCAGGCGGTGACGAGTTTTTCGCTCGTCAAAACGCCGTCGACGATTCGCTGCGCGGCTTCGGCTGCGGTGAGTTCGTTGAAAATATCGGCCATTTCAGAAAGTTGCCAGGTTGATCGTGGAACCGCGACGGTGGGCTCCGGCGGATGTTATCAAGTCCTTGCCTCGAGGGCACCAGTTCTCGAACCAGGTGTCGTTGCTTGCGGCGAAAAAAGCGCGGTTGGATCGCCCAGTCCGTCGCACTCGCCATCGCCTAGAGCGTCGTTTCAGTTCATATTGAGGCGTCCGCTGGGTTGGTCGGCGGACGCGCCGATTCCGATCATGAGAAAGGTTTATCATGGCAGGCGAGAAGGTCGAGGTTACGGTATCGCTCAACACCGACATGGTTGAATCGTTGAAGGAGTGGTCGTCGAAATACGAATTACCCGATATCTCCAAAGCGCTGCGGGTCATCCTCGATTTCGTCATCGAGGACGGCAACAAAGACGAAATCTTCGGCAAGATCCGCTGCAGTCGATGCGTCGGTGGGCCGCTCGGACGCATGTATTGAGATAGCGACGGCCGCAGGTTGTTGGACCCCACGCAGGCGCCGCCCGACGGTCCGGTCTAGACCTGGCTGGACGACCCGGTCGCGGCTTGGCTCGTCGCCGAGGCGTGGAAGGTCGCCGACGTCGCCGAAGTTGTGCGCGGCATCTCCGAGCGCTTCGTAGCCTCTGGCCTGCGGCTGCTGTGCCTCAACTTCATCTCATCGACGCTCCACCCGGAACTCATCGGTCGGACCTATACGTGGACGCGTGGCGCAGCCAACATCGATGTTGCTGACGCCAGCCGCTCTGCGGCGAACAGGGACGCATTCGTCAACAGCCCGCTGGTTCCGGTGTTTCGCGATCGAACGGTGATCCGGCGCCGACTCATCGGCGCTGGGGCGAAGCTCGATTTTCCGATTCTTGAGCGGTTTCGCGCCGAAAGCGGCACCGACTATGTCGCTTTGCCGGTTGAGTTTTTCGCCGATCGCATCTCGGCGGTAACGGTATTGACCGATCACTCCGAAGGCTTCATCCGCACCGACCTCGACCGCATGGAGCGGGCTATGCCCGCTGTTTGCCCGCGTCGTCGAGGTGTTCGACTGCGGACGCTGCTCGATACTTATGTGGGGTGCAACACCGGAAACGTATTCTGAGCGGCGAGATTCTGCGCGGATCTGGAGAATCGATTAACGCCGCACTTTTGCTCAGCGATTTTCGTGAGTTCACGCTTCTTTCCGACTCGCTACCGCGGGACCATCTGATCGCGCTCCTCAACGCTTTTTTTGAACGCATATCCGCGGCGGTCGAATGTCATGGCGGCGAGGTGCTCAAGTTCATGGGCGATGCCGTGCTCGAGATTTTTGCTGCACCAGAGGGCGTCGCGCCCGCCGGTCTTTGCGATGTCGCGCTCGCCGCGACACGTGAGGCGATGGTCGAGATCGAGGGTCTGAACCGCGCTCGAACCCAGAGCGGGGAGCAGCCGTTACGCTACGGTTTTGCGCTTCACGTCGGTGAAGTCATGTATCGCAATATCGGCGCACCGAACCGTCTCGACTTCACCGTTATCGGTTCGGCCATCAACCTGGCGAGCCGGCTCAAGGGTCTTGCCGGCGAACCCAATCTTTCGATCGTGATGTCGTCGGCGTTCGCGCGTCAACTGCCGGACGGAGCCGGTGCTTCCCATTGGCCGCTACGAACTTCGCCGCATCAAGGGACCGCAGGACGTCTTCACCGTACCCGATACCAGCATGGCTCGCGCGATGGACGATCTCTGGCGCGGCCTGGAGACGTCGGCTGCAGGCATGAACGGAGCTGTGGCGACTTCGAGCCCGCCGGAAGCCGGTGATTACAAACCGAGGTAGGATTCCTTGACCTTCGGATTTTCGCGCACGTCGGCAGCCGGTCCTTCCAACTGCAGCTCGCCGTTTTCGAGCACGTAAGCGTAATCGGCGAAGGCCAGCGTCGAACGCACGTCCTGCTCGACGATGAAGACGGTGACACCCTTGCTCCGAACTTCTTGAATCTTTTCGAATACTTGGGCGACGACTTGCGGTGCCAGGCCAAGGCTCGGCTCGTCGAGCAAGAGCAGGCGCGGGTCGGCCATGAGACCGCGGGCGATCGCCAGCATCTGCTGCTCGCCGCCGGAGAGCGTCTCGCCGGCCTGGTTACGGCGCTCTTCGAGGCGCGGGAAAAATCTGTACATCTGTTTGATGAGTTCGGATTGGCGGCTGCGCACGCGCGAGATATAGCCGCCGATCTTCAAGTTTTCCTCGACCGAGAAATCGGGAAAAATCAGGCGGCCTTCCGGGATCAACGAAATTCCGCGCTCGACGCGAACGCTCGACGCTTCGCGCGTGATGTCGACCGCGTCCAACGCCAGGGTCCCCTGTGTCACTGGAATAAGACCCGAGACAACCCTCATAAGCGTCGTCTTGCCGGCACCGTTCGCCCCGATCAGTGCCGTGATCGAGCCGCGCCGCACCTTGAGCGACACGCCCTTGAGAACCTTGACCTCGCCGTAGCCGGCCGAGACGTTCTTGAGTTCGAGGAGGGTATCGCTCACTTCTTCGGCCCGAGATAGGCGGAAATGACGGCAGGGTCGTTGCTGATGGCCGTCGGCGTGTCTTCAGCGATCTTTTCGCCGTGATGGAGGACGACGATTCGTTCGCAGAGTTGCATCACGGCGCGCAGAACGTGCTCGACCATGACGATGGTAAGCCCATAGCGTACCTTCAGGGCGCGGATCATCGTCACGGCTTCATTGACCTCGGTCGGCGTCAGCCCGGCGAGTACCTCGTCGAGCATGAGTAGTTGGGGTTCGGTCGCGATGGCCCGGGCAACCTCGAGGCGCTTGCGGCTCGCGAGCGTGAGATCGCTCGCCATCTGGTGCGCGCGCGAGGCAAGACCGACGTCTTCCAAGATCACCATCGCTCGCTGCTCCGCGAGCGCGATTGAGGATTCCTGGCGAGCGCCGAACAACGCTCCGACGACGACATTTTCGAGCACCGTTAGGCTCGGAAACGGCCGAACGATCTGAAACGTTCGTGCGATACCGCGCCGGCTGACCATGTCGGGCCGCAAGCCGTCGATCCGCTTGCCGTCGAAGGTGATCGTCCCTGCGGTTGGCCGCTGGTTGCCGGCGATCATGGCGAACAGCGTCGTCTTCCCGGCGCCGTTTGCACCGATGATGCCAATCAGTTCGCCTGCGTTCACATTGAAGCTGACGCCGCGCACCGCGACGACGCCGCCGTAACGCTTTTCCAGACCTTCAGCTGCCAGCAGCGTCACGATGCCGACCCCGGCTTCTTCGCGGCTGCGTTCATGGCGCGTTTGCGCGAAGACTGAACGATGCGCCCCCAAATTCCGTCGGGCGCTCCAAGCACGAAGCTGATGAGGACGATGCCGATCAGGATTTGGTAGATCAGCGGAAACTTGGCCCACAGCAATTCGGATAGGACCGCGAGGAACACGACGCCGAACAGCGGTCCTCGGGCGTCGTCGCTTCCGCCCATGATGGCCATGCAGATCATGGTGAGCGAAATCTTCGGATCGAACACCTGGAGCGGCTCGAAGTACCCGCCCCGCAACACGTAAAGCGCACCGACGACGCCGGGGATGATGGCGGACAAAACGAAGGCGGTGAGCTTGTAGCGCGTGACCGGGATGCCCATGGTTTCGGCCGCGTCTTCGTCCTCGCGGATCGCGCGCAACCCGGCGCCAAAGCGCGAGCGGCCGACGAAGAACGCCAACAGGAATGCGACCAGCGCTAAGGCCGCCATGAGAAAGTAAAGAGCCTCCGTGCTCGGGCCTCCGAGCATCAGACGCCCCGACTTCGACATGCCGGCCTCGATGTTGACAACGATGAATTTAACGAATTCGGCAACGCCAAACGTCAAGATGACGAAGTAGGGACCGCGTACGCGCAAGCACGGGTAACCGACTAGGAGGGCGAGCAAGCCCGAAGCAATCGCGGCGACGATCATGCTTGCCCAGATCCGGACGCCGCCGATGACCACGCCGTAAGGAGCGATCTCCTCGGGCCAAACCATCCAAAGCGCCGCCATTAAATAGCCGCCGAGGCCGGCGAAGACGACGTGGCCAAATGAGAAGTAGCCGGTCATGCCCGACAGCACGACCCAACTTTCGGTGTAAGCCACCCAGACCAAAACGAAAATGCCGAAGCCAACTAGATACTGGCTGGTCAGGAACGGCCACGCGATGACGAGCGCGATGAGCGCAACGGCGATCAAGCCGCCGGTTATTTCTTTGCGGGAGGTAGTCATCGCGCCACCACGCGCTTGCCGCCGAACAGACCCTGGGGTCGGAGCAGCAGAACCAGGATCAGAACGCCGTAGATCAGGATTGAGCGGAAATTCGGCCCGGTGATGGCGATGCCGAAGGTTTCGAGCACGCCCAAGATCATTCCGGCGGCGAGGCTACCGAACAAATTACCGAGGCCGCCTAAAATGATGATCACGAATGCTGCGATTGTGTAAGGGAATCCCATGAACGGCCAAATCTGCTCGTACATGCTGACCAGTGCGCCCGCCAGGCCGGAAAGCGCGAACCCGAGCATGAAACTATAGAGAAAAATTCGCTCGATATTGATGCCGACGATCTGCGAGGCGGTGCGGTTCTGGATCAGCGCGCGGAGCGCCAGGCCGACCATGGTGAAGCGGAAAAACGCCACGACCGCGAATACCAGCAGAAGGGACAGAATTAGCGTGACCAACCGATTTGCCGTGATGGCGGCACTGCCGATCTGCAACACTTGATCGAGATACTGGAAACCGCGCGGGTTGGTGGTGAAAACGTACGCGGAGCCGTTTTGCAGGATGACCGAGATACCGAAGAATACGAGCAACGAATTCGCCTCGGCGCGATCAAGGAGTTTCACGCTCCGCATCACCCGCTTAAAGATGAACAAGTAGAGCACCGCAGCGAGTGCCGCTGTGACGACGACGGCGAGGAAAAGCGCGATAAATGGGCTGATGCCGTAGAGTGTGAACAGCCAAAACGCGACGTACGCTCCGATCATGGCGAGGTCGCCATGAGCGACGTTCAACATCCGCATTGTGCCATAGATCAGGTTGAGGCCGACGGCGACCAGGGCGTAAATCGAGCCGGTCACCAGCGCGGCGATTAGCAACTGACCGCTCAGCAGCACATCCATGCGGCGTTCCCCCTGCGAATCCGTTCGTCGATGGCGCTGTGACCGGCTGCCCCGCACCGGCCTATTCGCGACATTTCGGCTCGCACCGCCATGGCACGATTTTGCTTGCGCTTATTGTGAATTGTCGCGCGAAAGGCAGTCGCACCTTGCCGCCCACCCAAAGGGCTGTCAAGGCGCTACTCCGCGGTCATCCGCTCCAATAACTACGCCTTTATGCCCATCTGCTCGAACACAACACGCTGCATCAGACTGCCCTTGACGCCGATTTCGTTAGTGATCGAAAAGTGGTGAGTGTTCGGGACTTCGTGAAACGTGCAGGCAATGCCTTTGGCGCGGCACATGTCGAAGTAGTCGCGCGACATTTGCCGCCAGCCAACGGTTTCGTCGCCGCCGACGCAAATCGCGTAGGGCGTACCAGGTAGCGGCGGATGGGTCATCGGGTTGGTTTCGCGCGCGACCTCGGGCGTCATCTTGATTTGATCGTTGGGCGTGATGTACGCGACCGGGGCCGTGTCCATGACGCCGGTGATGGCGACCGCGCCCTTGAGGATGGTCTTGGGCAGTTTCTCGGTCTTCTCCCAATCGTACGCAACGGCCATCGCGACCAAATGGCCGCCGGCTGACGAGCCCGAAAGATAGATTTTGTGCGGATCGCCGCCGTATTGGGCGATGTTGCGATACACCCAGGCGATGCCGGCGCGCGCCTGCCGCACGATGTCGGCGACGGTCACCTTCGGGCAGAGCTCGTACTCAAGAACGACCGTGGTAACGCCGGCGGCGTGAAACGCTTCAGCGATGAAGCTCACGTCGTTCTTCGAAACCGCGCGCCAGTAGCCGCCGTGGATGTAAATATGCACGGGCGCCCCGGCGCGCTCGGCTGGAAAAATATCCATCACTTCGCGCGGGCCTTTGCCGTAGGCGACGTTCGCATGGTGCTTGAGGCGCTTGCGCACTTCGGCGCTGACCACCGCTCGTTCGGCCAGCATCGTATCGACGTTGCCCAACGCGACGCGCGGATTGAACTGCGCCTCCATTTCGTCGGCGCGGAACTGCTTGTAGCCCTTCTTGGCACTCGCTTCGTTCATGATCGTCCTCCTAGCAGTGTGTTGTCTAAGCGTTTACCGTCCGCTGCCGCCCGGCACCAGCGTATCGGGTCGGGCGAATCCGGCGCGGTCCAGGATGTCGCGGATGTTGGGTGGGCGCTCGAAGGTTCCCGGGCGCCCGTTCTCGCCGGGTTGTTTCTCGCGGCCCATGCCGCGGATCGCGTGCTCGAGACCGGGCGGCGTGATGACCCACATCAGCTTGAGCTGGCCTTTGCCTTCGTTGACGAAGCCGTGTTTTACGAAGCGACCGACATAGATCAGCGTGCCTGGCTCCACCTTGTGTGGCACTCCGTCGAGATAGGCGGTGCCGTGCCCACCCCACACGAACAGAAGCTCATCGGACGCGCGATGGCCGTGGTCGCGGAGTGCGCCGCCCTCGTCGATGTACTGGAACCCGACGGTCATCAAGTTCGACGGGAAGGTGTCAGGCGTGATCTTGAGCGTGACATGACCGTGCGCCGGATCCGGCTGCCAGTGGGTCTCGCCTTCGTGCTCTGCCCAGACGCCGCACGGACCCTGGTCCGGCAACTCGGTCGACCGTTTGTTGTTACTCTCGATCACGCCCATGATGCTCTCCTTGATTCGCTTGGTCGCCGATACTGCCATGGCGCTTGAGCGCTCGCAAAAGATGACTAGGATGCGCCCCCGTCGCGTCCAGCAGCGATGAACCGGAGGATGAAATGGCGAAAAAACCCGCGGTGTTCAACCCGAGCAGTCGGCGCATTTCCAGCGCTCAAGTTCCCGAAGGGCCGCCTGGGTCCTATTCGCAGTGCAAGCGCGTCGGCAATCACGTCTATATGTCGGGCCAGATCGCGATCGACAGGAACGGCAAGCTCGTCAGCAAATCCGACCCCTACCTGCAGGCGCGCCAGATTTTCCGCAACATCAAGGCGCTGATGGAAGCCGCCGGCGGAACCGTGAACGACGTCGTCAAAATCACCATGTACACCCTCGATATCCGATTCCAGCCCGAAATTTGGAAAGCGCGGCGCGAGGTTTTTTCCGGTGATTTCCCAGCCTCGACGCTGGTCGGAGTGACGGCGCTGTTCTCGCCCGATAATCTGGTTGAGGTCGAAGCGATTGGCTATATTGACGACAAGCCGCAGCGTAAGCGGCGCTAGCCCGACGATTTTGTCGCGGCGCAACACAACGGTCGGGAGGAAGTTATGGCGACGCACATCCGATGTGGATCCCTGTTCACCGGCAAGTCGACGAGCGCCGAGAAGGACCAGACGATCGTGGTCGAAGACGAGCGTGTTTCGTTCGTCGGCCCAACCGCCACGGCGCCGCGTCCGGCCGCGGCGGACAAAGTCATCGATCACGGCGCCGCCTTCGTCTCGCCGGGATTGATCGACGTTCACGTTCACCTTTCGTACGGTAACGCTCATAACGAAGAGGATATCGACCTCTACGCGCCGGTCGAATTTCGCGCCGTTCGCGCCATGATGGGCGCCCAGCAGGTTCTGGCGGCGGGCTATACAGCCCTGGCCGATCCGGCGATCACCGGCCGCGTCACCATCGCGGTGCGTGACGCGATCAACGCCGGTCTTTATGTCGGGCCGCGCATCTCGTGCTCCGGCCGGCAGATCACGCCGCGACAAGGACTCGCCGATTACTATCCGACTTGGATCGGCGTCCCCGAAACGTCGGTCGGCGTTCTTGTGCGCAGCGTTACCGAGGCGATCGAAGAGATTCGCACCGAGGTCAAGGACGGCGTCGATTTCATTAAGATCGCGGCCGACGGCGTCTATATCAATCCGCAGACCGGTGAACTCGGCGGCTGTTTCAGTCAGGGCGAACTCGACGCCATCGTTGGCGAAGCGCACCGCCTGGGTCGTAAGGTCATCAGTCATGCACGCGGCAAGGAAGCGACGCTGCAGTCGGCGCGCGCCGGCTGCGACGTTATTTTCCATGCGTTCTATATCGACGACGCGGCGATCGACATTTGCCTCGCCAAAAACATCATGCTCTGCCCGACCTTCGCGCTCATGGTGAATGGCTATGAGTTCACGCAGGCGACCGACGGCAACTACAGAGCGCGCGACATGATGAAACGGATCGTCGAGGAGGGCGTGCCTAACCTTCTCAAGGCCAAGCAGGCGGGTGTCAAGTTCCTGGTCGGCACCGACTCTGGCTTCGCCATCACGCCGTACGGCGAATGGCACGCGCGCGAGCTCGAATTCTACGTCAAGTTGATGGGGTTCACGCCGGCCGAAGCCCTTCAAGCGACGACTGTAAACAACGCGACGATGCTGCGTGACGGCGCCGATATCGGCACTATCGAGGTCGGCCGCTTCGCCGACCTCTTGGTCGTCGATAAAGATCCGCTCGCCGATATCCGGATCTTGCAGGACAAGAAAAATATTGTCGCCATCTACAAAGGCGGCGCCGCGGTGAAGGTGCCGAAACACGTCTTCAACCCGGCGAAGGTGAGCAAGTTCTCGTACGACATGTGGCGCGACATGTACACGCAAGAGCGCGTCAAACAAGTTCCAACCCGCTCGATCGCGGCGGAGTAGGCGCGGGCTCGCGCCGCTCAGTTCGCGGAAGGCATTAACTCAAGAGGACTAGCAACATGCAGTGGATCAACTCGAGCGACTCGCACATCCTCGAGCCTGAAGGTTTGTTTGAGAAGTCCCTTGGCAAGAAGTTCGCCAAGGACTGCCCGCGCTATATCGACAAGTTTCAAGGAACCAAGGCGAAGTTTTACTTCACCGGCTTCGAATACATCCGCGTCGACGAGATCGTCGAAGGCGGCGCCGATCCGGAAAAGCATGCGCTGCAGGACGAGATGATCCGGGCATCGAAGGATCCCTACATTCGGCTGAAGTGCCTCGATCGCGATGGGGTGTGGGCCGAGATCCTCAATTCGACCTGGATGCTCTACACGATGCGCGCGCCGAACGATCGAATGGTCGAGGCCTGCTGCGAAATCTACAACGATTGGATCGCGGAGCACGCGAGCGCCGACCGACGCCGCCTCTATGGCACGGCGATGATTCACATGGCCGACGTGACCTGGGCGGCGAAGGAACTCAAGCGCGTCGCTAAGAAGGGGCTCCGCAGCGTCCTCGTCAACTGCGACACGCGCCCCGAGTGGCCGCTCTACCAGGAGAAGCACTACGACCGTTTTTGGGCGGCAGCGCAGGAAGCGGACATGCCGGTCACGCTTCACATCATCACCGGCAACATCAAGGACCTGTTCACGTTCCACGGTGCCGAACGCAAGAAGATCCCGGGCGAGACCATCAAGCTGCTCCAGGAGGCAGGACCGGTTGTTGCCAACGAGTTTATCTTCGGCGGGATCATGGATCGCTTCCCGAAGCTCAAAATCGTCTGTTCCGAGTTCGAAGTGTCATGGTTGCCGTACTGGATGTTTCGCGTGCACCAACTGCAGCACGCGCTCGGGCCGGCGATGCACATCAACTTGCCGAAAAAACCGGTCGAGACCTACTACAGCCGTATATTCCACGGGCTGGTCGACGATTCAGAGTTCAAGTTGGTGTGGAAAAAGCTGCCGCTCAAGAACATCGCCTGGGGCTCTGACTTCCCCCACGCCCGCTGCACCTATCCGAACAGCCAAAAGGTCGTGAAGCAGGTGTTCAAGGGGTTGCCGCAAAAGGTGATCGAGGACCTCACCTACTTCAACGTCGCCAAGTACTACAACATGACGCTGCCGAAGAGCCGCGAGATCAAGAAGGACGGCCTCAAGCTGGCGGCCGAGTAGCGTCGCGAGAGTGAGTGATTCGCAATTTGGGGGCGGCGCTAGCCGCCCCTTTTCTTTGGCGGCGAACCCGGCATAATCAAAGACGCAACAACAGCGGCGACGCGGCGCACAACGCGGCAACGGAGGAGATTGGCATGACGAAACAATGGATTATCTCGAGCGATTCGCACGTTCTCGAGCCCGAGGATTTGTACAAACCGATTGCCAAGAAATACGGCGACCAAGTGCCGCGTTACACCGACCGCTTCCAAGGACGGAAGGGCAAGTTCTATTTCACCGGCCTTGAGTACATTCAGGTTGACGAGATCATCGAAGGCGACGAGACCCCGGCAAAGAAGCGGCTGCAGCAGAAGCTGATCCGCGCGTCGATGGATCCCTATGCGCGCCTGCAATGCATCGATGAGGACGGGGTTTGGGCCGAAGTCCTGAATTCGACCTGGATGCTATACACGATGCGCGCCACCAACGACCGCATGGTCGAGGACTGCTGCCGTCTCTACAACGACTGGGTCGGCGAACTGGCGTCGGCCAATCCGAACCGGCTCAAGGCGACCGCGATGATCCACATGGCCGACGTCGATTGGGCCTGCAAGGAATTGGACCGCGTCGCGAAGAAAGGCCACGTCTCAGCGCTGGTCAATTGCGACTCGCGCCCCGATTGGGCGCCATACCGCGACAAGAAGTACGACAAGTTCTGGGCCCGCTGCCAAGCGCACGGTATCCCGCCGACGCTCCACATCATTACCGGCAATATCCGCGATCCCTTTACGTTGTTCGGCAAGGAGCGTGAGGAGTTGCCGCGGCTGACGCTGCAGATTCTCTCCGAGTCGTTCCCAGTGTTGGCTAACGAATTCATCTTCGGCGGCATCATGGACCGCTTTTCCAAAATGAACGTCGTGTTGTCAGAGTACGAAGTATCGTGGCTGCCCTACGTTCTTTTCCGCATGTATCAGATTGAAGGTCCGTTCGCCGACGCGCTTAAGTTCAAACTACCGAAGCACAAAGTCGACGACTACATGAAGCGCGTGTGGCACGGCTTCGTCGACGACAAGTTCGTCAACGTCGCGGTACAGGCCGTGGGCGCCAAAAATCTCATGTGGGGGTCCGACTTCCCGCACGCCCGCTGCACCTATCCGAACAGCCAGAAAGTGGTGCAGAAGACGCTCGGGCACCTTGGCGCCAAGGCGATGGCCGATCTCTCGTATTACAACTGCGCGCGGCTCTACAACATCGACCTGCCGAAGAACCGAGTCGTGCCGGCGAAGGGTCTAAAAGCGGCCGCGGAATAGGAAAAGCCAGTCTATGGCGCCGGTAGCGGCGCATCTGCTATGTGTTGTTCCATCTCAACGGCGCTTCGATCGGAGGAGGTCGGCAATGGCCAAAAAGGCAAAAACTCTTAACTTCAAACCTAAGGCGAAGGCAAAGAAGAAGCCGACCCAGTGGATCATCTCGGGCGATAGTCACGTGCTCGATCCGCCGGATCTTTTCGAGAAGCCGCTGGCAAAAAAATATGGCGACCAAGTGCCGCGCTATATCAGCGACGTCATGAACATGACGGGAAAGTTCTACTTCACGGGACTCGAGTACATCAAGATCGACGAGATCGTCGACGGCGACGATTCGACGCCCGAGAAGAAGCAGCTGCAGGACGAGCTGATCTCGGCGTCGATGGATCCCTACGCGCGGATCAAGTGCATCGACAAGGATGGCGTGTGGGCCGAGATCCTCAACTCGACCTGGATGCTCTACACCATGCGCGCCAAAAACGACCGCATGATCGAGGACTGCTGCCTTGTTTACAACGACTGGATGAACGAAATGGTCTCGGCCAATCGCAAGCGCCTGCTGGCGACTGGAATGATCCACATGGCGGACGTGAATTGGGCGGTCAAGGAGCTTGAGCGGTTGGTCAAGCGCGGCTTCAAGAGCGTGCTGATCAATTGCGACACGCGCCCGGAATGGCCGCCCTATCGCGACCGGCACTACGACAAGTTCTGGGCGGCGGCGCAGGCGGCGGATTTGCCGATCACGCTCCACATCATCACCGGCAACGCGCGCGACCCCTACACTCTGTTTGGCGAGGATCGCGGCGGGGCATGGCGCTCGACTCTCGATGTCTGCTCGGAAGCGGGGCCGGTCGTTGCCAACGATTTTCTCTTGAGTGGCTTGATGGACCGTTTCCCCAAGCTTCGTCTCATCCTTTCGGAGTTCGAGGTTTCGTGGCTGCCGTACTGGTTGTTCCGGGTCCGCGGATTGCAGACTCAGATCGGCCCCGCGATGCATTTGCCGCCGATCAAGAAGCCGGTCGATGAATATATGAGCCGCATCTATCACGGCTTCGTCGATGACGCTTACGTCGACCTCGCGATCCAGGCGGCGCCGCACACGACGATGATGTGGGGCTCCGATTTCCCACATACACGTTGTACCTATCCAAACAGCCAACAGATCGTAAAGGATAAGTTGGCCAAGCTCGGCGACAAGAAAATGGCCGATATGAGCTACTACAATGCGGCTCGGCTCTACGATATCGAGTTGCCGAAGTCGCGCTTGATTGCGGCTGAATAGCGACTACGATTTTTATCGAGACGGCGCCGGTAGCCATTCCGGCGCCGTTTTCGTTGACTGCCGCGTCCAGCGCCCTCAGAGCATTCGGGCTGTCATCTTACGCGGCTTGCGCTCGGGAACCGCGCGCCACGCCGAAGACTGCGCCGCTCCGACTGCACATTGTTGAACGGCGGAAGCTCACCGAACGTTCGGACATAGGCAGCGAGCCGCCGTTCGAGCTGTTCATCGGCGTCCTTCACGTGCCTGACGCGAACGCGCCACCCTGAAACTGGATAGATCTTACGAACCAATCGATTGGTGGCGTAATTCATTCCCAAAGGATGGCCATCACCTTTCCTTTCTCATCGTGGCGAGCAAACCATTGTTCGCAGCCCAAGCAAACAGCCGCGAACATTGGTCGACTGTCCGACGTAGAGAATGCCCTCGGTATCAATTCCGCCGAGGCGGTAAATCGGCGCCGGTCGGCCATTCGGCGCGATCGCGATGATTTCGTACATGCCAGAACTGGTCATGAGCGCCTGAGTCAGGTCACTGCACATCGCTACGGACACGGATTTTGCCACGCCTATTTCTCCATCGTCATTATTCCGACGGTTGATCACGCAGCCGTGCCGCGCTGGCCGCACGGCCAAACCGCCCGATCGTCAACAGCGATGCCAGCAGGAAAGCGGCAGCCAGCCAAAATACCCAGCGCGGATCGCCTTGATCGAGGATCCAGCCGAACAACGGCGGCATCAACGCACCGCCAAACCCGAGACCGGTGGTCGCGAAGCCAAACACTTTTCCGGCCGAACCCTCTGGCGTCATCCGGCGCAGGAGAAGATCGCGTGCCGGTTGGACCATGCCGCCGCAAATCCCGGCGGCCGCCAGCGCCGCGGTCAGCACGGTGAGTGAAAGCGGCAGGCTGCCGATCATGAGCGCCAACGCCGCGCCACCGAGGAAGCCGCCGGCAGCTATCAATTGCGGTCGCTCCAGCCGGTCGACAAAAAGACCGCCGACGAGGATGCCGATCGGAGATCCGATCAAGTAGCCCGTCAGCACGCCATTCGCGGCGCCGAGCGGCATGTCCCAGCCAACGACCAGCGCCGAAACGGTAAACTGGCGGAGCGCCCCGAACCCCATCGCGATCATCGCGAAAAAGACGAATGCGAGCAGAATGGCTGGCGACATCAGAAGCGCAACGCCTTCCCGGATCGAGGACGCCGCACGATCGTTGGAGCCGACAGTCGCGCTCTCTTCTTTGAGTGCTGCGCCTTGCCAGGCGACGAGTCCGGCGGTCGCGACCCCGGCAAGCCCGACAATGACCAACGCAGTGCGCCAATTCCAAAGGGCTGTGAGGCCGATGACAATGCCGGGCGCGATTGCCCAGCCGATATGGCCGATGAATGTGTGAATGCTGAAAGCACGCCCGATTCGCTCGCGCGGGATTGAACCGGACAGGATGGCGTAGTTGGCCGGATGGAAGACGGTGTTGCCGGCGCCTGCGAGTGCGTAGAAAAACACCAGCGGCCAAAACGAGCTTGTAAATCCGATCGCCGCGATCGCGAGCCCCATCAAGATCAGGCCGGTAATGAGCAGCCGGCGCCCGCCGATTCGGTCGACGAGAAACCCGACCGGGGTTTGGCCGATCCCGCTTACGATCGCGTAGGCGGTCGCGGTCAAACCGAGTTCGGCGTAGGAGACGCTGAACTCTTGCTTCAGCAGCGGGTAAATCGGCGGCAGGACCAGAACGTAGAAATGGGCCACGAGATGGCCGGTGCTGACAACGCCGAGTGCGCGTGCTTCGGCCCGGGAAAAGGACAGGGTGGACATCGATCGAATTCACTTTGGGCTGGCGGAGCGTATGGCGCTATTTCAAGTTCCTGTCCAGCCGGTTCGCACCTTCCGCCGTCAGGTCGAAGGTTTACGATTCAATTTGGGGCCGTCGAGTCCACTTTTTTTCAGGGCGTTGGTCGCCCGGATCGGACAGAAATCGAAGCCTGAGCAACCGGATTGGTGGCTATAAAGCAAAAAACGGCGTCGATTGTCGCCAAATCGGTCGTCGCCAATCGTATCCCGGCGGTCGCTAAGAAACGTTTCGTTGCGCAGGGATACCACGTGACGACGACGGTGCAGATAGCCGTCGATGCTGAGCTCATCGATGAGGCGCCGCTGCATCACCACTTCTGCACCAAGTCCGACCTGTTGTTGCGGCTGTTGGTACGCGCGGAAGAAGACGTGCTGTTCCAAACCGTACAGCGAGTCGCTACGGCGTGTCCCTCGGCCAAGGACAAGCTCTTGGCTTTTCTCGACGAACGAGTCTTGCTCGGGCGCAGCTACTTAGACGACTCGCTTCTTCGTATCCTGATGTCGATCGAATTTCAGAATCCGGCCGACGCTCTGGCGTAAAAGGTACGGAAACTCCACGTCGCCATGCAGCAAACGGTCGAGGGCACCGTCGAGTTCAGAAAGATGCGCAATGCGTTTCGCACCGATCTTGTGACGAGCGAAGTCGCGGCGATGATTGTCGCCGCGCATGATGGAGCGATGCTCGAACTGCATCGTTTGGCCCGTCAAATCAATGGTCGTGAGTTGATCCGAGCGCTGCAATTCGCTCTGGTTCGGGGCATCGAGGAAAAGGTCGATCATCAGGGACTAGACCGCGGATCGTGCGGCGCAGCCGGGACCCATCCTTGACCGCCCGATGTCCGAGTTTATTCGATTGACGGTAGTGGATACTTGAGTCCGTTGCCGCAATTGAACAGGACAACGCGGTCGCTCGGTTGAATCAGTCCCAATCGAAGAGACTGGCGATAGGCCGCGGCCGTCGCCGCGCCTTCGGGGCAAAGCAGAAGTCCTTCCTCGCGCGCGATCTCGGCCCGGGCTACGAGGATGGCGTCGTCCTCGACCGCCATCGCATATCCCCGGCTCTCGCGCAGGGCGTCGAGAATGAGAAAATCGCCGACGGCTGCCGGCACTCGAATGCCCATCGCGATCGTGTCCGCGTTTTGCCACGGCTCGGCGCGTCGTTGTCCGGTCTCGAACGCTCGAACGATCGGTGCGCAGCCGGCGGCCTGGACCGCGATAAGTCGCGGCCGTGCCGTGCCGATCCAGCCGATCGCCTCGAGTTCGGCGAACGCCTTCCACATGCCGATGAGGCCGGTGCCGCCGCCGGTTGGGTAAAAAATGACGTCCGGGACCGACCAGCCGAGCTGTTCGACGAGTTCGAGGCCCATCGTCTTCTTGCCTTCGATTCGATAAGGCTCCTTAAGCGTCGAGCAATCGAACCATCGACCTTCACGCGCGCCCTGGCCAACCAGCTTGCCGCAATCGGTGATATAGCCGTCGATCTTATGCACTTCGGCGCCGTGGGCTCCGATCTCGCGCAACATCAGCTCGGGCGTGTCGGCTGGGCAAAACACGATCACGCTCATTCCAGCCCGACGGCCGTACGCCGCGAGTGCCGCACCGGCGTTGCCGTTCGAAGGGATCGCCATCCGCTTGACGCCAAGTTCTTTCGCCATCGATACGGCAAGCGCGAGGCCGCGGGCCTTGAACGACCCAGTCGGCAATCGGCCTTCATCTTTGACGAGCGGCGGGACCGACCCGCCAGCCAGCGTTCCAAAACGTTCGAGCGGAATGAGCGGTGTCGTGTTCTCGCCCAGCGAAACGATGTTTTCGCGTCGGCGAACGGGGAGTAATTCACGGTAGCGCCAGAGATCGCCCGCTCGCGCCGTCAAACCATCGGGAGTGAGATCGCGTTTCATCCGGGCCAAGTCGTAGCGGACGAGGATCGGGTAGCCGCCGGGCGAAAGATTGTGGATGCGATCGGCGGGTAACGTCTCGCCTGTCATGCCGCATTCGAGGTGCGTGACGTATGTCGTCCGCTCCGGCGTCAGATTCGATGCGCCGAACATCAGTGCTCGAACTGCTCGCTCAGAATTCGCTCCTCGAGGTTATGCTCGGGATCGAACATAATTTGAACCGCGCGAACGCGCTCCTGGATGATATCGACGCGTATGACGTCGCGAACCTCGGTCGAATCAGCGACCGCGCTGACCGGTCGCTTTTTGTGCTGCAGGATGTCGAAGCGGATTTTGGCGCTCGACGGCAGGAGCGCGCCGCGCCAATTGCGCGGTCGAAAGGCGCTGATCGGGGTGAGCGCCAGGATGTTGGAGCCGACCGGGATGATCGGTCCGTGCGCCGACAGGTTGTATGCGGTGCTGCCCGAAGGGGTCGCAAGCAAGACGCCGTCGCAAACCAGCTCCTCCATGCGCACGACCGCATCGATCGTGACGCGAATCTTCGCTGCCTGCCGGCTCTCGCGCAACAGCGACACTTCGTTGATCGCAAGCGCATTGCGGACCCGGCCGCGCAAATCGACGGAGCGCATGTGCAAGGGGCGGAGCGTATGGGTTTCGGCGGCGGCAATACGCGTTTCAAGGTCCTCCTCGTCGTACCGATTCATGAGAAAGCCGACGGTGCCGCGATTCATGCCGAAGATCGGCAGTTCATGGCCCATGAAACGGTGCAGCGTTTGTAGCATGAAGCCATCGCCGCCGAGCGCGACGATGACTTCTGCTTTGTCGGGCGGAACGTTGTCGTACCGGGCGGTGAGGCGCCGCAGCGCTTGGCGCGCAGCCAGCGCTCGGTCTGCAACAAACGCAGTCCGTTTTTTTCTACGCACGGAAGCCTTCCTCCCAACTGCGAGTATAACGCGCTCCGGCGTCCTCGCCATGGGGAACGCGGTTACAACCTGCGCAACTCGGCTCTTTACAGACGTATTCCGATGCGCCGACGATGGCGCGCAGATCCGGGGAGGAAACGATGACCTATGCCTATGGCTGGCGGATGAAATTCGGTTTCGTCGTGCCGTCGACCAACACCACGATCGAACCCGACGTCGAGTCGATCCGTCCCGACGGGGTCAGCAATCACTATGCCCGCATGACCGTCGGAAACATCGACACCCATGATGAAGCCGGCTTCAACGCCATGCTGCGGCAGGTCAACGCATCGCTCGAAGCAGCGGTGGACCAGATCATGACCTGCGAACCGGGGCATCTCATTCTTGGGATCGCCGGTGAGAGCGTGTGGGGCGGCGGATTCGCGGCAGTCGAACAGGTGCGCAAACGGATTCTGGCGCGATCGAACGGCGTGCGGGTCACGCAGCCGGCCGACGCCATGGCGGCGGCGCTCAAGACCTACGGCGTCAAAAAGCGGATTTCGATCCTGACGCCCTACCACCCCTCGGCCGATAAAAACGTCCGCGAGCTTGTCACCGCCTTGGGCTATGAGGTCGTGCACGCGAAACACACCGCCCGCCCGAAACCAACGATGATCGCGGCGACGCCCGAATCAGACCTGCGCGCCTGGCTCCACGAAGTCGACGGGCCCGAGGTCGAGGCGATCGTGCAACTTGGCGCCAACTTTCCGCTTGGGCGCCTCGCCGATGAGGCCGAACGGTGGCTGGGCAAGCCGGTGATCGCGATCAACAAGGCGACGTATTGGTTGGCGCTGCGCCGCAACGGGATCAAGGACCAGATGTACGGCCACGGCCGCCTGTTGTGGGAGTTTTGAAAAAAGCGGCATCAGCCGCCGGTGACGCTCATGTGGCGTGGGACCGCGGGCGCCGCGTGGCGGCGGTCGATAATGAAGTCATGGCCCTTGGGCTTGCGTCCGATCGCTTCGTCGATTGTGGCGTCGAGGAGGCGGCCCGAAGGGTCGGCGCGGAGCGGCGCGCGCAGGTCGGCCGAATCATTCTGACCGAGGCACATGTAAAGGTTGCCGGTACAGGTCAGGCGCACGCGGTTACAGGACTCACAAAAATTGTGCGTGAGCGGCGTGATAAAGCCGATCCGCTGGCCGGTTTCGACGATCCGCGCGTAGCGGGCGGGGCCGCCAGTGTGGTAGTCGGTTTCGGCCAGGGTCCAGGTCTTCGCGATTTTGGCGCGGACCAGCGAAAGCGGCAGGTACTGCGCTGTCCGGTCCCCATCGATGTCGCCCATCGGCATGGTTTCGATGAACGTCAGGTCTAAACCCTCGCTGCCGCACCAACGAATCAAATCGTCGACCTCTTCATCGTTTACGCCGCGGAGAGCGACGGCGTTGATCTTGATCGTGAGGCCGGCTTTTTTTGCTGCGGCTACGCCGTCGAGGACCTTGCCGAGATCGCCCCAGCGCGTGATTGCCTTGAATTTAGTCGGGTCGAGCGTGTCGATCGAAACGTTCACACGTTTGACCCCATACGTCGCTAGTTCGCTCGCGTACTTGGCGAGCTGACTGCCGTTGGTCGTCAACGTTAGTTCGTCGAGCGCCCCGGTCGCCAGATGGCGCGACAGACCGTGGATGAGGCTCATGATGTTCTTGCGCACCAACGGCTCGCCGCCCGTGAGGCGGAGCTTTTTCACGCCCTTGCCGACAAAGGCGCTGGCGACGCGGTCCAATTCTTCGAGCGTCAGAACTTCGGACTTCGGCAGGAACGTCATTTCCTCCGCCATGCAATAGACGCAGCGGAAATCGCACCGGTCGGTGACCGAGACGCGTAAATAGGTGATCGTACGCCCGTACGGATCGATCATCGGGGAGAATGTCCCTTTCGAGTCGGCACTGCCTTTACTACCGCCTCGTCAGCGTTATATTCGCCTGAATACAACACCGGTCAAGGGGAACTTACGAGCGAGCTATGGTATGGGTCGGACCATGAGCAGATCGGCCGTAGAGGATAGTGCCCGCCAGCCTGTGATCGCCGATGACCGCGCCGAGTTCCTGGTACGGCCCGACCCATCCAATCCCAAACTGGTTCACCGTGTCCACGGCGTCGACCAAGCCGGACGGCCGATAGAAGCTGCGGTGCCGGCCGAGCGTCCGCTCACGCTTTATCTCAACGGACAAGAGATCGTGACCATGATGACGATCGGCGACTACCCCGACCACCTCGCGGTCGGCTACCTGCTCAATCAGAACATGGTGACAGCGGGCGAGCGTATCGTGGCCGTGGAGTATGACGAGGACCTCGGAGTGGTCGTTGTCCGGACCGACCGCAAGACCAACTATGAAGCCAAGCTGCGCAAGAAAACGCTGACATCGGGATGTGCGCAGGGCACCGCGTTCGGCGACGTGATGGAAAAATTCGACCGCGTCGCGTTGGCGTCCGATGCGATCGTCAGGACGTCTTGGCTGTACGCGCTATCGAAGAAGATCAATCTCGCACCCTCGATCTATCTTGAAGCGGGCGCGATCCACGGCTGCGTGCTTTGCGAGGAGGACCGCCCGCTCGTTTATATGGAAGACGTGGGCCGTCACAACGCCGTCGACAAGATCGCCGGCTACATGCATGCGAATCGCATCGCCCCCGAGGGAAAACTTTTCTATACGACCGGCCGGCTCACGTCCGAAATGGTGATCAAATGTGTGCAGATGGGACTCCCGATCCTGGTGTCGCGCTCGGGGTTCACTGCGTCGGGAGTCGATCTCGCGCGCCGGGCCAATCTAACGCTGATCGGTCGTCTCAAGGGAAAACGCTTTGTCGTTCTCGCCGGTGAAAATCGAATTATTTTCGACGCCGATCCGAGTGCGATCGGCGAGGAAAGCGGCAAGACGCAGCGCAAAGCCAGCCGAGACGGCGATGATTGAGCGCGCGCGATACGCTTTGGAGCGCAGCAGCCGTGCCACGTCGGGGTGCGACGCTTGAGCGGCGCGGCGGTCGGCGTTCTGTTGGCGGGCGGGAGATCCAGCCGCATGGGTGGAGGCGACAAATGTCTGCTGAAACTCGGCGACCAAACGTTATTGGCTCGTGCCGTTGCCAGGGCGGGTCCCCAAGTCGACGCGTTGCTTCTCAACGCGAACGGCGATCCATCTCGGTTTGCCGGTTACGGACTCCCGGTTACACCCGACCTCCTCAAAGGCTACGCCGGACCGTTGGCCGGGATCCTCACCGGCATGGCGTGGGCGCAGGCCGAACACTCGAATGCGCGCTGGCTGGCGAGCTTTGCCATCGATGCGCCATTTTTTCCACTCGACCTCGTCACCCGCTTCGTCGCCGCCACAGAAGACGCTGGGGCGTTGCTCGCCTGCGCCGCGTCGGGGGGACGCACCCATCCGGTTTTCGGCTTGTGGGCGCTAAGCCTTCGTGGCGACCTTGATCGCGCGCTAGCGGCCGGAGCACGAAAGATCGATGCCTGGACCGCCGGCCACCCGCTGGTGACGGTGACATTCGCTATCGATCCGCTCGATCCGTTCTTCAACATCAACGCGCCCGAAGATCTCACCGACGCGGCGCATCTGATCGCCTCGTTGTCCGGTGCGTAAGCGTTGCGGTGATCCCGGTCGCGGCGCCAAACGTTCGCGCTGGCCGATCGACCTGACAGCGATCGGCCCGGTTCGTTTGAGCGCTTCGAGAAACGGCACGATCCAGAGAATTGCGGCAGCGATAAGTAAGAGCCCAGCGTTCAGCGACGGGCAGGGATGTCCGGCATGAAGCCACCGCACGTGCGCATCTTGTTCGGCGCCTCGACGCAGCTTGGGCCGGGCAAGGCGCTCATCATCGAGGCGATCGAACGCAGCGGCTCAATCTCGGCAGCCGCTCGCGAGCTCAGGATGTCATACCGTCGTTGCTGGATGTTGGTCA
>SHVV01000021.1 GCA_009694095.1 Alphaproteobacteria bacterium
GGCCGCAACCGTTAAGGATGGTGAACGCGAAGTAAGCGCCAAGCACCCACGGCACCGGGGCAAACGTGACATCGGCCTGGAATGTCTTCGGCGAAACCGTATAAAGCGTCCCGAACGTCCCGACGGTGATCAGTTGCGCCCGGCCGATTAGACGCTCGCTTTCGCGTTGCTGATTTTCGACCGCAGCCGCGATCCGCGGCGGCAGCGATGCGGCTACAACCAACCGTGGGGGAAACCGAAGTAAATTTACTCACGACTCGCTCAAGCTCTACTTGTAACCTTGCGAAGCCAGAGACTCGATTCGTAGGCTCCCTCCAGGAGCGGGAGCGAGTTCACCACCGACGCAGCTAACTGCTCGCGCATGGCCGTCGCAACAAAATGGCTTGCGAAAACAGTTTCATAAGCTTCGCCCGCCAGGAGAGCGCCGACAATGAGTTGCTCGTTGTAACCGCGCCATGCCCACGACTCCGGATACCCGTCCGGAAGAAAGATGTCGTGAAAATGAACCAAAACGCCGGCCGGCAGGGTTGGCAACACCACATTGACGAGCCAATCGACGTCGCTGCCCGGCATCCCCACGTGGCTTGAATCGATCACAACGAAGTCACCGGGCGCCAGCCGATCGAAAAGTGCGCGCCCAGCGCGTTGCGCCAAACTATGGTGCCATTCGATTCGCAAACCAGCGAGGGTCGCTCGTGGCGCCGGATCGAGGCAGATAATCGTCGTATCGAGGTCTTGGTCTCTTATCGCGCGGGCAAGAAAACGAGTCGAGTGGCCTGACCCGATCTCAACGATTTGCCGCGGACGGCGATCCCGCACTAGCGAATAAGCGACGGCGCCATCGAGTCGGGGGAACCAGTCCTGGTCCCACCGAGGCGCCGGCGGCGTTTCGTTCCCCAGTCTCTGGAGGTCGGATGCATACCGCTCGATATCCGCAAGCAGCGCGGCGAAGCCGGTACGCCCAGCGTCGAAACGTCGACGAACCCACATGTAATCGGCGACTGGTTCAGCGGGCGGATAACGGCTTGGAATGAAATAGCCGCGCCGCGCGAAGCCAAGCACCGTCGCCAAGCCCATGAAGATCCGCCGCGATCGACCGCGCTGTCCGACACGCCCCGACGCTACCGGTCGGGAGCCGGTCCGCGTCGGCGCAGGGCTCACGGTCTTAAAACCATGCCCTCGCGCGCGACGGCGGCGCCGCCCGGACGGAGCCTGGCGACTTGCGCGGAAACACCGTCCATGAAGGCATCGTTATGATCGGGATCGTGGTGGAACACGACATAAGTCTTAGCACCCGCCAAGTCGCACAAACGTGCGCCTTCTTGCCACGTTGAATGGCCCCACCCCTCGCGGCCTCGGAAGGTCTCGTCGGTGTACATCGCGTCATAGATCACGATGTCAGCGTCTTTCATCAGGTTGAGGACGTTGGGATCTGGCTTGTCCGGTTTATGTTCGGTGTCGGTGATGTAGCAGATCGACTTGCCGCCATACTCGATACGATAACCAGTTGCATTGTTGGGATGATTGAGTGCCGCGGTTCGAACCACAACGCCAGGCTTGGGGTCGATCGTTTCGCCGGCATGAAAATCATGAAAACTGATCGCGGCTCTAAATATGTCGAGCGGAACCGGAAAGAGCGGCGGGGTCATCATCGCGCCGAGCACTTCACGGATCGTGTGCTGCGGCAGCAGGTGCCCCGCCCAGATGCGGAACTTGTTCACCGGGTTGAACGCTGGAACGAAAAACGGCAGCCCAACGACATGATCGAGGTGGGTGTGGGTCAAGAAAACATCGGCATCGAACGGTGCTTGCTTGATAAGAGAGTTGCCGAGGTAGCGGAACCCGGTACCGGCATCGAACAAAAGGATATGTTCGCCACAGCGAATCTCAAGCGACGACGTGTTGCCGCCGTAGACAACGGTGTCTCGGCCTGCAGACGCTATGCTTCCGCGAACGCCCCAAAAACGGACAAAAAAGTCGTCATCAGCAGCCACTTAGCGTCCCCCCCCCCCCGATCTGCCATTTTTAATTCCGTACAATCGTATCGAATTATATCAATGTGGGGTAAAAAGCTAATTCTCTCTAATTGTCAATAGCTTGCCACCATTCGTCCGCGGATGGATTCGACTCAGATCGGGCGCCGCGGCGCCGAAGGGAGGTATTGTGGCGCCTTTTCTAGAATTCGATCGACGAGACGCGCGCGTCACGCTCGTCCTCAATCGCCCGGAGCGGCTGAACCTGATTTCGGCCGAAGATTTACCGGAGTTCGACCGCGCCCTCGACGCGATCGAGCGCGACCCTTCGATCCGCGTTGTCGTCATCACCGGGCGCGGCGCCAAGATTTTCAGCGCCGGATTCGATATCGGCAAGATCGCCACGACCGATTGGGCGCGCAATCCGCTTGAGCGGGTAGTCGATCGGATCGAGGCGCTTGGCATGCCGACTATCTGCGCCCTGAATGGCAGCGTTTTCGGCGGCGGAACCGATCTCGCCCTCGCTTGCGATTTTCGCGTTGGCGTCACCGGGATGCGACTCAAAGTGCCGGCTGCGCAGCTCGGCGTTTTCTACTACATCAACGGACTTCGTCGGTTCGTCGAACGTTTGGGTCCAGCGACAACGAGACGGATTTTCTTGCTCAGTGAAGAGTTCGACGCGGTCGCGTTGCGCGAAATCGGTTATCTCGATTGGCTCGTCGATGGAGAAGAGCTGTCGACAACGATCGATGATCTAGCGAGCCGTCTCGCGACCGGTGCTCCGCGCGCGCTCGCTGGAATGAAACAGGCGATCAGCGCGATATCACGCGGGGTGCTCGACGAGGACGCGGCGCGGCGCGAGGTCGTAGCTTGCTTCGCCACCGCCGATGCCCAAGAAGGCGCGCGTGCATTCGCCGAGAAACGAGCGCCGCGTTTCGTCGGCCGATAGAACTCGATTACGGATTGAGACGATAACCGCCTGGCTCGGTCAACAGGATTGCCGCGTTGGTTGGATCTTCTTCGATTTTTTGCCGCAGCCGGTAGACGTGCGTCTCCAACGTATGTGTGGTCACGCCGGTGTTGTAGCCCCACACCTCGCTCAACAAAACTCCACGTTGTACCGACCGGCTTGCCCGGTAGAGATATTTGAGAATCGAAGTTTCTTTTTCGGTCAGGCGAATCTTCTTTACGGTCTTGTTGTGGACGAGGAGTTTTCGGCTCGGCTTGAACGTATAAGGCCCAATAGTGAAGACCGCGTCCTCGCTTTGATCGTGTTGCCGTAGTTGCGCCCGAATTCGAGCTAAGAGAACGTTGAGCTTGAACGGCTTAGTGACGTAGTCGTTGGCGCCTGCGTCAAGGCCCAGGATGGTGTCGGAGTCGGTCCCGGCGCCGGTCAGCATGATGATCGGTACCGCGATGCCGAAGCGCCGCACTGCACGGCACACTTCGCGACCGTCAAGGTCGGGGAGTCCGACATCGAGGAGAACCACGTCGAACCGGTCTCGTTTAAGGATATCGAGTGCCTGTGCGCCCGTGGTCGCTTCCGTCATGGCGAATTCGTTGTTGAGTTCTAGTTGTTCTTTGAGCGCGCCCCGGAGGGCGTCATCATCGTCCACAAGAAGAATCAGATTCTGGCTGGACATGCACTCAATTCCATCGCTCGTGGCCTTCGATATATGCCTCTTCGCCTCGGTAACGACCGGCCGCTAAGTGGTTATAATTGGATCGTGTCACGTCCTGGTCGGATCTTCCGGTAAACCCATTTGCGCGAGAATGGCCCGGGTAAGCTCGTGGCGCGGGTTTCCGAGCGCGTCGACGATCGAATAGTGGTTGAGCCCCGCAGGACGCATCGTTTGCAGTGGGAAGCCCTTGGCGAGCCACTGTGCCGCGTAGGAATCGGACTGGCGGTGGAACTCGGCCGTTTCATCCGCACCGACCGCGACGATGAGCGGCGGGCCGTTTTCAGGCAGTGCGTGAATCGGGCTCTGCCGCGCGACCTGGTCGAGCGTCAGTTTGAGCTTGTCGTTGACGTAGCACAGCCGCATCGCCTCGAGATCGAAGAGCCCACTGATAGCGCAGCCGCCTTTGACGAGATTTGCGGGCAGCCCCTTATCGAAAGCGCGCCAGTCCGTCGACGCCATCATTGCCGTGAGGTGTCCGCCAGCCGAGTGACCGGAAACAAAGATCCGATCGGGATCGCCGCCAAACGATGATGCGTTCCGCCAAGTCCATGCCAGTGCCGCGCGGCACTGCCTGACGATCTCATCGATATCGGCGGCCGGTGCCAGCGTGTAGTTGACGACTACCAACGCAGCGCCAGCATCGACGAATCCATCGGCCACGTAGCTGAAATCTTTTTTATTCATCGCCTGCCAGTAGCCGCCGTGGATGAACACGTGAACCGGCGATCTGTTGTAGCGCGTGTGGTAGACGTCGATTTTTTCATCCGGGTGGTTGCCGAATGAAAGGTCCGATTTAACGCTCCGGGAGGAACGGACGCGCTCGCTCCACGCGGTCCATTTCGTGAACCATTGCTCCCAGTCCGGGTGGCGGGCGCGCATGAAGTACTGGGCATCGAGACCCGGTTTGTCGTAACCGCGATAAAGCATGAAGCTCCTCCCTGTCGCGTCTTAGCGCGGCAGATCAAAATTTTCGACCAGCGGCGCGGACAATAACGGCAGGAATTGCCGGATGTCGCGCGCTGTTTTTATGTTAACATATTGATCTAGATGCATAAAAATAATCGATCCCATGGCCCGCCGGTTGCTTCGTCGCCATGCGACATGACCATCAGCCCGATTAACCACAATATCGACAATCATGCCGACCTCGTCCGGGGTGTCGAGTCGGAGCCAAAACAATCGGCGTTTCTCAATGGTCGAGACGAGCTCTCGTTCGAAGATTTTCTCGATCTCATCAATCCGCTGCAGCACATCCCGGTGGTCTCGACAATCTACCGGGCGTTGACCGACGATACAATTTCCCGGGCGGCCCGTTTAGCCGACGGTGCATTGTACGGCGGTCCCCTCGGCTTCGCCTCGTCGCTCGCCAATCTAGTCATCGAGGACATGACCGTGCGCGACATAGATAACCACGTTCTAGCGCTCGACGGGTTCGATCAATCGCCCACGCCGGCATCGATCGCCGCGGTCATGGCGCCGACGGTTCCCGATGCCGATCCGGCCGCAACCGTTATTGCTCCAGTTCCGCCCTTCCCGACCAGCACCGCCAGCGGCAGCGAAGAACGGGCTGGACGCGCACCAGTGCGCAAACCGTTCCATCAACCACTACCCTTGCCGAGCGGCTAAGCCGACGACCCCCCCACCACCGTCCGGCGACGGACGGCACGCCGAAGAAATGACCGCCCAACAACTCGCCGAAAGATTACTGGCCTACTTCGCCGCGTGCGAAGCAAACGGCGCGGGTCAAGCGATAAAACTTGGACTATTCTAGGCGATAGCGGCGCGCCCGTTGCCGCCTCGCCCATGATCATTACCGTCGTCGGACAGTCATTTTTTTGGAACGGTCACCGCATTCGTTGCGCGGTCGGCCGCGCCGGCATCACGCGGTTCAAACGCGAAGGCGACGGGGCGACGCCGGCCGGCCGTTTTCCATTGCGCAACGTGCTTTTCCGCCCGGACCGGCTGCCACCCCCGGAAACAGGCCTACATTGCGCGCCGCTCGCGGCCACCGCCGGCTGGTGCGACGACGCGAGCGATCCCGCGTACAACCGGCCCGTGACGCTGCCCTACCCTGCCGGACACGAGCGGCTGTGGCGCGGCGACGGTGTTTACGACGTTATTGTCACGCTCGGGTACAACGACGATCCGGTGGAACGCGGCTTGGGAAGCGCGATCTTCCTCCATGTGGCGGCTGCCGATTACGCCCCGACCACAGGCTGCGTCGCGATCGCCTTGAACGCTCTGCTGGCGCTTCTACGGAACGCAGGCGTCGGCGACGATATCCAGATCGAGCCCGACGCTTAATCACCCCAGCCGAGGCCCAAAAATCGCTGTCCCCACCCGGACGTGCGTGGCGCCAAACGCGATTGCAATTTCGAAATCGGAACTCATTCCCATGCTGAGATGCTCGATGCTGTTGCGCCGAGCGATCTCGCGCAATAAGGCGAAGTGAAGCGAGGGCTCTTCATCGTGCGGCGGAATGCACATCAAACCCTCGAGCGGTAGTCCGCCGGTACGACACGCCGCGATAAAATCGTCAGCGGCGCCGGGATGAACGCCTGCCTTTTGTGGTTCCTCTCCGGTGTTGACCTCGATGAAACACCGAACCGCTCGCCCGGCCCGACGCTCCTCGCCAAGGATGCCGGCCAGCTTCGGCCGATCCACCGTCTCGATCACGTCGAACAGCGCCAAAGCGTCGCGTGCCTTGTTGGTCTGTAGTGGGCCCATCAAATGCAGGACCACGTCGGGATGCTGCTCCTTGAGCGCGGGCCATTTGCGGATCGCCTCCTGGACCCGATTTTCGCCAAACACCCGCTGTCCGGCCGCGATGGCCTTCGCGATGGCGTCGATGCCGTGGCCTTTGGAGACCGCCACCAGCGTGACCGAGTCTGCGCCGCGCCCGGTCGAACGCACCGCGGCCGCGACACGCGCACGCACCTCTGCCAAAGCACGCTCGACGCTAGGGTGCTCGATTTTGTTCACGCTTGGCGCACTCGATGCGGGCATGGCACTGTCGGATCTTGCGAGCTATTTAGGGCGACGAGAACCCAGATGAGTGAGCTTACAACCTTCGCGCCAGCACAACGAGCTCCGGCGCCGCAAAACGGTGCAACTTCCACGCTTTTTTCGCGTGGCAGCCGTGAGGTTTTGCATGGCGTCTGAAGCCGTACGGATGGCGCACCAAAGCCGAACGACGCTGGTGGCGTTTTCGGCGACGACGCCGTTCTCCCTTCGCCTCCCCAACGCTTCGGCCGCCGCCGAGCAAAAGGGTGAAGCCGGTCGGACTTACCTCACGAATGTCGGAGCGCTCGTCAACCAAGTGCTGGTCCACAACCAGAGTCAGTTCCGCATCGAGAGCGCGCCTGTTCGCATCGACTGCCTGGCGCGCGATTCATGGCGGAGCCATGACTTTCGCGGCCAGCGCGTCGCCGTGCTGCTCTCCTCGCACGCACTCGGCGAAAATGTCCAAATCGTGCTGTTCCTACAAGCCTTTCTCGAACACCATCGGCCGCAGGAATTGGTAGCGTTTTGTACCGGGCCGGCCCACGACATCTACCTGACCAACCCAGCTATTCGAGCCCTGCCACTGTGGATCGATCGCGAGGAGCTCACCGGGTACGACGCGGTGATCGACCTCGGCCATCTTGAGGGCGTAAGCAACATCGACCTCTGGCCGGTCGACTATGAGGCAAATCTTTTGGCCGACTTCGACCTCGCGCCGAGCGGGCGCTACCCGAGCGAAAGCCGTACCTACGCGCCGCATGGGCGCGCCAAGATCGGCGTGTTCCCGTTGGCGTCCTCGCCGCTTCGCACCCTTCCGGTCCCCGCGACCGTCGCGGTCATCCGCGCTCTGTCGGTCGAGGGTGACGTCACGCTCTGCCTCAATCGCAACCAGCGCCAAGGAGTGCTTTACGCTGCCGCTATCGCGGCCGAGGCGCTACCGGAGGTTACGGTGATGGATGGTTTTGAGTCGATTGCGGCATTGATCCAAGCGATCGATGGCTTCGACTACGGCGTGTTCGCCGACAGCGGGCCGGCACACCTCGCCAAACTCGTCGCCGTTCCGGGCGTCGCTGTCTATACGTCGGCGCCGGGCGATGTATTGCAAGGCCGTTTCCGTAACCTCGCGCGATGGGCGGTACCCTTCGTCGGCCCACGCTGCCGGGCGCCCTGTGGCCTCGCCAAGGTGCGGGCCGCGCCGGACGGACGGATCGGCTGCATGGGATCGCTCCAAACCACCCTCGCCGGCCTCCCCGGCGTGCCGCGAACCGCCGACCCGGAGACGGTCGAGCGACTGATGCGCGAGCCGGTACCGTGCGTCGCGCAACTCGCGCTCGATCCGGCGCCGCTCGCCGCGTTCATCGTTGCCGACCTCGCGGCGCGCCGCCGATAGCCTCGATGAATCCGGTCTGGTAGAACGAGCCCCAACGTTTCGGACGATTGACGACAGTGAGCATGGACCCGGGAGCGCTCTTTGCACGGGCAACGGCGGCGCACCGCACCGGGCGTTCCTCAGAGGCGGCTGCGCTGTGCGATGAGTTGCTGGCGCGCCAACCCGGCAACGTCAAAGCTTTGAGCCTTCGCGCCGAACTCGCCTTCGCGGCCGGCGACAAACAGTTGGCCGTGACGCTGCTCGAAAAAGCATCGACGCGCGCCGGGCGCGACCCCGAGGTGTGGCGCAACCTCGGGATAGCGCGAGCCTCGACCGGGGACTGGAAGAACGCCATCGCGGCGCTGGAGCGCGCTCACGCCGGCGCGCCGCGCGATCCAGGCCTGCGACAAACGCTGGTCGGCGCCTATGTCGAGCACGGCAATCGGGCCCTGGCGTCCGGCGATACTGATGCCGCCGTCGCGGCGTACGAGCGCGCCGCATCGATCGATGCGACGGTTCCGGGCGTCCTCCTCAATCTCGGCAACGCGCTCTACCAGGGGTCTAGGCTGGAAGAAGCAATCGCCGCCTTTCAGCGCATCGAAGCGCGAGATCCGAGTTTTTCCGAATCGCGCATTTCGCTCGCGGGCGCGCTGATCGAAGTCGAGCGTCTCGACGACGCCATCGCGATCTGCGCCGAAGCGCTCGCCAAGAGCCCGAGCGATGCCGGGCTCTGGCGCAATCTCGGTGTTGCGCAGGCGAAGCTCGGCCGGACGGCGGACGCGATCGTTGCCTATGAGAAGGCACTCGCGCTAGCGCCGACAGCCAAGGAAACACGTCTCAACCTTGGTAAGACTTACGAACAAGCGGGCACGGTCGACGACGCGCTCCGCGAATACACGGCCGCGCTGACGCTCGATCCCGGCTATGAGGCCGCGCACGATGTGACGGGCAAGGCGCTCCTTTTGGCCGGGCGCCTGAAGGAAGGATGGGCCGAGTACCGCCATCGGCCCTCGATGGTGGGAGAAAAATCGCGCGGCTTTCATCGCGTGCCGCTGGCGCGCGATTTGTCCGGCCGAGACCTGCATCTTCGTCGCGACCAGGGCCTGGGCGATGAGATCTTTTTCCTACGCTTCGTCCCCCTGTTGGCCGAGCGTGGCGCGCATATTCACTACCAAGCGGGCCCGAAGATCGCCAGCTTGGTCGCGCGCCTGGATTGCCTCGCGTCGGTCTTCACCGATGACCCGCCGAGCGTGGCGTGCGAAGCGAAGCTTTCGGCTGGCGACCTTCCCTATCTGCTTAGCCTGGGCGATAGCGACTATGTGCCGTCGATCTCAATCGCCGTGACGACCGCCGCCGCTAACGAGGCAAAGGCGCTGCTGGCGGCCACTGGGCCGCCACCCTATATCGGTCTGACCTGGCGCGGCGGCACGCGCGAGCGGCTGGCGCTCTACAAGGAAATCACGCTCGACCAATTGGGCACGAGCGTTGCGTCCCTTGGCGCCACGGTTCTGGTCCTGCAGCGTGGGCCACAGCCCGATGAGGTCGGGCGGCTCGAAGCGGTCATCGGGCGGAAGGTAGCCGACCTTTCGGCCCTCAACGACGACCTCGAAACGATGCTCGCGGTGCTCGATCGAATCGAGGAATATGTCGGCGTGAGCAACACCAATGTCCATCTTCGCGCGGCGCGCGGACGAACGTCCCGGGTCCTGATCCCAGCGCCCGAGTTTCGCTGGATGATCGCTGGCGACGAGAGTCCGTGGTTTCCTGGAACGAGGCTCTATCGTCGGGGCGCCGGCAACGACTGGACGGCGGCGCTGAGCGCGCTCGGACGCGATCTCGCGTCGAGCATCGGTGGCAGCCGCCAGGGCCACCAGGGCCGGCCATCGTGATCGATGTTTTTGTCGGCTGGGACGGGCGCGAGGCCGAGGCTTACGACGTCTGCGTCTACTCGCTGCGGCGCCGGAGCGATCCGGCGCGGCTGACGGTAGAGCCGCTCAAGATCGAAGATCTGCGTTCGCGGGGGCTCTACACCCGCCCTACCGAGCAGCGGAACGGTCACCTCTGGGACGTGATATCGGACGCGCCGATGAGCACCGAGTTCAGCCTGACGCGTTTTCTCGTACCGCATCTCGGCACCCACGACTGGGCGCTTTATTGCGATAGCGACTTTCTCTGGCTCGACGACATCGCCGGGTTGCTGGCGCTCGCCGATCCGCACTTCGCGGTCATGGTCGTCAAGCACGACCATCGGCCGGCCGAAGACCGCAAAATGGATGGGCGCGTCCAATTGCGTTACCAGCGCAAGAATTGGTCGAGCTTGGTGCTGTGGAATCGCCGCCACCCGGCGCACCGCGCGCTGACGCTCGACGCCGTCAACGCGCGGCGCGGACTCGACCTGCACCGGTTTTTTTGGCTCGAGGACGACGATATCGGCGGGCTGCCCGAGAGCTGGAATTGGCTTGAAGGTCATTCGGCCGAAGCGGTGCCGCGCCACGTCATCCACTTCACCCGCGGCGGACCGTGGTTCAACGGCATAACCCATATCGCCCACGGCGACCTCTGGCTCGCCGAACGCGCGCGGATGAAGGCGGCGCACGCCTCTAAATCGGATTAGCTAGAGCGAGTTCGAACGCCAAACCCTGGGACGCCCAGCACCTCGTCATCGGTGGCTTTTGCGACGATCCGGCGAAAATCCGCCATATGGCCTTGCGCTTCGACTTCCGTGCGCCAGTTCCGTTGGGGAGCGATCTTATTCAGGTAGATAGCCGAACCGTTCCATCTGTTCGCGGTGGCGTTCGACGATCGCCGTGACTTGGGCGGCGGTCAAGGCGGCCCGCCACTGACCGGAGCGTCCGTCGCGGAAAAAGCGCTCGGCGTGGATGCTTTTTTCACGAAATCCATGGCTCTCCTCTTGAGCGCGGAGCTCCTTAAACGAGGCGAAGCGAATCGCTTTTTCGAGCCGCTCGGGCGGGTGATTGAGGTTAAGAAACCGCATCACGCCGCCGAACGTCTCGGTCGGCTTGTCGTGCATGTCCTCGTAGCGGATGACATGCAGTTGCGGCGTCGCACGCCGGGTCCAGCTTTTGACGTGCGCGGACCACGACGAAAAGCGCTGGGCGACGTTGGCGCGGTCGGGAAGCGAGCCGCCGGCGTCGCGCGCCATCAACGTAATAGCGCGGTCGATCGACAGGCCTAATTGCGGGGCGAGCGAGAGCGCTACGTCGAGCGGATTACGCACCACGTAGATGACCCCGGCGGTCATCGCCATGGTGATTAACGGCACGCCGCGATCGATGCCGAGAAAGTTGTGCGTCTTAACGAAAACTGGATTCTTCGAGAGTTTGGTCAGGTGTTGGTGCACCTTGGGCCTGAGCGCCGCGATCTCGTTTTCGCTGAGCTTGTCGACATCGCGCCCAGCGACCTCGGCATACCACTCTCGCTGGGAATCGCCGACCGAGATCTGCATCATGTCGTTGATGTCGACCGGCGCGTCGGGATTGCGGAAGAGATTATGCAGGAAAGCCCGCAACCACGTGTTGCCCGACTTGGGGTAGGACGCGAGCCAGACAAGTCCGCCCATGTTCCTAGAACCGGCTCAAGCTAGTTTCGTCATGACCGGGCTTAGCCCACAGCTGCCCGGCTGAGCCCTATCGGCAACCGGATCGTCGCGTTCGAGGAAGGCCGCCTCCAAAAAGTTGTCGTGCGCGGGTTTGTCCCGCGCATCCACGGCTTTGCTTTGCTGGCAAGAAAGTCGTTGATGGCCGTCCTTCGCCGGCTATGACGAAAGGAAAATGCGTCCGTGACGATGCATCTCCCGGGTGACGCCGCGCCGACAGCGACCATACCCGATCCCTTGCTACGATGGTGCAATCCCGGGTCCCACACCCCGACGAACGCGCTAGCGACACGCAAAATAAACGCTTTGAGCGAACCCAGGAAACTCCCGACCGGACAGCCGTGCCTTTGCCCGGCCATCCGCGCCTTGGCGCTCGAAGAATGAAGGCCGTGGATGCCCAGCACAAGGCCGGGCATGACGGTAAGATAACTGTTCCACGTGTTCGGAACTGCGCCCGTCATCCCAATGCGTCCACACCTCTATCGTAGTAGGCGCAGACAGTAACGCGCCCAGACGATGAATCAAGATGCCGAAAAAATAGAAGAGCCGTCCAAAAAGAAAACGGGGCGGACCGAAGTCCGCCCCGCATCTTTTCGCGATCGCCGAAGCGATTTTAGAACCAGAACACCGTACCGATCACGAACGCGGTACCGCTGTTCTGAGCACCCACCGCATTCACATTGTCGTCGATATTCATGCGTTGGATTTCGGCGGATATGCTCGCGCCAGCACCCAGGTTGTAGGTGATGCCGAGGGCGAAACCATGGCCTTCGTCCGAACCGACGACACCAGGACCCGCTTCGACCTTCGAGTTCGCATACTCGGCGCCGAGCGTCCATTCCTTATCTAGTTTATAAGTCGCGCCGAATGTGTAGTCTCGACGATCGCCATGCAGCTTAATGCCAAAGTCGTCCTTGTAGTAGGACGCGCCAATGGTTAACTGCTTGAAGTCGAGCCCGATCGCGAGGATGTAGGCATCTCGGTCTTCAAACTGAAGCGCCGCGTTGTTCACCTCAAGGTTGCCCATTACATAGCCAGCGCTTGCGCGCACGCCGACGTCACCCAACTTTCCCGACCAATTGGCGCCCAGCGAAATGACTTCGGTCTGCGCGCCGGTATTGTTGTCGGGCAACAGAGCGGAGTAAGTACCGGCCGCGGTTTGGCCCGTTGGGAAGGTGTTTGCTTGTTCGTGGTTGTTCGGCGTGTACGAGATACCAAACTGGAACCCGCTCATCTTCGGCGTGAAGTAAGTGAGCTTTTCTCTGTCGCCCGTCACCAGCGGCGAGTAAGCGCCGATGAAGCAACCGACGGTCGCGGTATTGGCCGGAGTAACCGAACCCGAAGCCCCACCAGCCGCCTGCCCGAACAAGCCCAGCGCGTTCGTGCCGCATTCGAAGAACGAGAACACTGGCGAGGCAACGCCGTAGAAGAAGCTGGTCGCCTTGGTGGCGCCGACGTTCAGCAGGTACGTGGCGTCGTCTTCGGCGCCGTACTGGATTTTGCCCCAGCTACCCTCGAACCAGACGTAGCTTTCGTCGATTATGTCAGAGCTAGTATCGCCTTCAAGCTGGACGTTGACGCCGATCTTGACGCCGTTGTCCAGCGTGGTCGTTCCAGAGAAAATGATTTCCTTTTCGCTCTGGAAAACATGGCTGCGGCTGTTGACCGCGGGCGCCCCCGCACCGTCGTCCTGGTTCGACGAAAACCCGATCGCCGTAGCGAAGTAACCACCGACCGACAGCTTGATCGGATCAGCGGCGTAAGCGCCGCTCGACAGCAAACCTGCCGCCACGAGCGCCGTCGTCCCATATAACAGCTTCTTCATCATAATCCTCTCTATGTTTCCTATGTTGCAACGCAGCTCGCACCAAAGTCGCGGTGCGACCGTTTCCTTGACAACACTGGCGCATACTTTCGCGTAGCCCCGTGAGCGTCAAGGCTTTGACCACAGTCCGGCTGCTAATGTCGCCGAGTGTGGCATTGCGGTCACGGCGAGTTTTGGGGGCCGTAACAAGCTATTAAACATAAGAATCTAGTTGCATACCTTTCATTGATGTACAATTTAAAGTTATTAAATCTACCTGTAGACTTAGAAGGTAATTACCATGCGAGATGTTGAGTAAATCGAATCGCGGCAACAGTGAACTGGATTTAGAGCCGAGGAAAATTGTATGGTGCGCCGTAACCGAGGAGGGTGGTGACGATCAATGGTCGTCAAATGAGCCCCTAAACTTCCGCCATGGTGAAATTGATGCGAAAACGGCATCTCGTCTTGTGCCTCGCGGCTGCTGTAGCGCTGCACGCCTGTGGCGTCGCACCATCAGAGAACTCGTACCCGGAAGGAAGTTCGAAGCGCCCCGGCTCAAGTCGAGCGATGGCAGAGTCCGGTAATCTCTTCGGGCCGAAAGGAATCACCCTATTCGGAGGCGAGAAAAAGGACGGGGAGCAAGGTGGCGGCGGTGGTATCGGCGTCAACAGCTTCCTCTGGCGCGCGTCGCTCGACACCATCGCATTCATGCCGCTCGCGTCCGCCGACCCCTTCGGCGGTTTGATCATCACCGACTGGTATACTCCGCCGGAAACGCCCAACGAGCGCTTCAAGGCGGTCGTCTATATCCTCGATCGCCGGCTGCGCGCCGACGCGCTCAAGGTGCGGATGTTCCGCCAGGTCCGGAGCGGTCAAGCGCAGTGGGACGACGCCACCGTCAAGGACTCCACGGTCGTCGAGGTCGAGAATTCGATCCTCGCCCGCGCTCGCGATTTGCGGATCGCCACGCTCCCGGCGAGCTAGGCAGCAACCGTCACGCCGTTCGCGGGCCGCGCTTTCGACGGCCGGATAAACGCGACGCCCGCGAGGTTCGACGCGGGTTGTTTTGACGCTCGCCGACGGGCGGGATAATTTCCGCTCGTTCACGAACACGCCGCCACACTGGCGGCCGACGCATGGAGCATCGCCCGGCGATGGCGCGCTACAATCCGAAAGCCACCGAGGTCGCGTGGCAACAGACTTGGTCCGACCGCCGAACGTTCGCGGCAGAGGCCGATTCGAGCAAGCCCAAGTACTACGTGCTCGAGATGTTTCCCTATCCATCCGGGCGCATCCACATGGGCCACGTGCGCAACTACACGCTGGGCGACGTGCTGACGCGCTTCAAGCGCGCGCAGGGCTTCAACGTGTTGCACCCGATGGGGTGGGACGCTTTTGGACTACCGGCGGAAAACGCGGCGATCGAGCGCGGCATCCACCCCGCCAAATGGACGCGCGACAATATCGCGGCGATGAAAAAAGAACTTCAGGCGATGGGGCTTTCTTACGATTGGGGCCGCGAGTTCGCGACCTGCGATGTCGAGTACTACCACCAGCAGCAACGCATGTTCCTGGCGTTCCTGAAAGCCGATCTCGCCTACCGCCGCGAGTCGCTGGTCAACTGGGATCCGGTCGAGCACACGGTGCTCGCGAACGAGCAAGTGATCGAAGGGCGCGGTTGGCGTTCGGGCGCGCTGGTCGAGCAGAAGAAACTGACGCAATGGTTCTTCCGCATCACCGAATTCTCCGACGAGCTGTTGGCTGAACTCGGCAAGCTTGACCGTTGGCCGGAACGCGTTCGTTTGATGCAAAGCAACTGGATCGGCCGCTCGGAAGGACTGCGGGTCGATTTCGCGCTCGCCGGCCGCGGCGACAAGCTCACCGTGTTCACGACCAGGCACGATACGTTGTTCGGCGCCTCGTTTTGCGCGATCTCGCCGCAGCATCCGCTGGCGCAGGAGATTGCCCGGACCAGGAGCGACGCCCGCGCCTTCATCGATGAGTGCCAACGCATCGGAACGACCGAGGCGGCCTTGGAAAAGGCGGACAAAATCGGCTTCGACACCGGGCTCAAGGCTCTTCACCCCTGCCGTGCCGGGTGGGAGCTTCCGGTCTACATCGCGAATTTTGTCCTGATCAACTATGGCACCGGCGCGATCTTCGGCTGCCCGGCGCACGATCAGCGCGATCTCGACTTTGCCCGCAAATATGGCCTACCGGTGCGCACCGTCGTCACACCGCCCGGCGAGGGCGCGGGCTTCGCGATCGGCGATACGCCGTTCGTCGACGACGGCAAACTGGTCAATTCCGAGTTCCTCGATGGGCTCGACGTCCCGACCGCCAAGACGAAAATGGCGGACTTCTTGGAAAGCCGCGGCCTCGGTTCGCGGACCGTCAACTATCGGTTGCGCGATTGGGGCATATCGCGCCAGCGTTACTGGGGCTGCCCGATTCCGGTCATTCATTGCCCGACTTGCGGTGTCGTGCCGGTGCCGGAAAGCGGCCTGCCCGTGGCACTGCCTGAGGACGTCGACTTCGGCACTCCCGGAAATCCGCTGGCGCGTCACCCGACATGGAGGAACGTCCCCTGTCCGACCTGCGGCGCACCGGCGCAGCGCGAAACTGATACGATGGACACCTTCGTCGATTCGTCCTGGTACTTTGCCCGCTTCGCATCGCCGCGCGCGAAAGTCCCGCTCGATGTCGATGCCGTCCGTTACTGGCTTCCGGTAGATCAATACATCGGCGGCATCGAGCATGCCATTCTGCATCTGCTCTATTCGCGCTTCTACATGCGCGCAGCGAAGCGCTGCGGGTACGTCGACTTCGTCGAACCGTTCAACGGGCTCCTGACGCAAGGCATGGTCTGCCACGAGACCTACAAGGACGACGCCGGCAAGTGGCTCTACCCGGAGGAAGTCGCGCGCGACGCGAATAGCCAGCCGATCCACGCCAAGACCGGCCGGCCGGTTGCGATCGGACGCTCCGAATCGATGAGCAAGTCGAAACGGAACGTCGTCGACCCCAATTTCATCATCGACAAGTTCGGCGCCGATACCGCGCGCTGGTTCATGCTGTCGGATAGCCCGCCCGAGCGCGATCTCGAATGGACCGACGCCGGCATTCAGGGCGTGTGGCGCTACGTCAATCGACTGTGGCGTCTGGTCGACGAACCGGGCGGCCCGATCGCGGCCGCCGGCGCCGCGAATCCGAGGACATTTGGTCCGCACGCTGAAACCCTTCGGCGCTCGACGCACAAGACGATCGCGTTGATCACCTATTGCATGGAGAATTTCCACTACAACCGCGCCGTGGCGGGCGTGCACGAACTCTCCAACGCGGTGGCTGAATTCACCGCGGCGCCGCTCGCCGAAGCGGGCGATGCCTGGGCGCATCGCGAAGCGTTGGAGGCGCTCGCGCTACTGGTCGGACCGATGATGCCGCATTTGGCGGAAGAGATGTGGGTTCGGTTGGGCCACACCACCCTCGTCGCCGAGACGCCGTGGCCCCGACACGATCCGGCGCTGGTGGTCGACGATAAAGTCACGGTCGCGATTCAGGTCATGGGAAAATTGCGCGCGACGGTGGAGCTTGCGCGCGATCTGCCTGAAGCCGAGGTTCGCGAGGTTGCGCTAAGGCAGCCAGGAGTACAAAAAGCAATCGACGGTCGAGCGATACGAAAAGTCATCGTCGTCCTCAACCGCATCGTCAATGTGGTGGTCTAACGCGGTGGCAGCCGCGCTCGCGGCTGTACTTTTGACGGCCTGCGGCTTTCAGCCGCTCTATGCGGAGCGTCCCCGGGCCGTCACCAGCGAGCTCGCCGAGATTTTCATGCCGGCGCCGAAAGGTGGCTCCGAAGTCCTGCTTTACAATGAGCTGCGCGGCCGATTGACACCGGCCGGAGTTCCAGTGGCGCCGCGCTACCGCCTCGACGTCAGTCTCGCGATCGCCAAGCAATCAACTGCGTTCGCGCGCGATCAGACCGCAACGCGCCAGAACGTAACCGCAACCGTGACCTATATCCTGCGCGCGCATCCGGACGGAGCGATTATCATTTCGGGTTCGGCGCGAGCGATCGCCTCACACAACATCGTGCGGTCGGAGTACGCGACGTTGATCGCCGAACGCGACGCCGAGGAGCGCGCCGTCAAGGAAGTGAGCGTCGAGGTTCATAACCGGCTGGCGGTTTTATTCGACCGCCGGAGCGGGGCCTAGCGAGCGATGAAGCTCAGCGGGCAGCGCGTCGACAGCTTCGTCACACGACCACCCGAGACGATTCGCGCTGTCTTGATTTATGGACCCGATGCCGGCCTCGTCGCCGAACGGGCGAAGACGCTCATCCGTTCTATTGCCGGTAGCCCGGACGACCCGTTTCGCGTCGTCGAGATCTCTCCCGCAGCGCTTGATGAATCCCCGGGGCGGCTGTGGGAAGAAGCCGCCGCCATCGCGATGACGGGCGGGCGGCGGGTGATTCGCGTGCGCGCCGGCAGCGATCGGGTGAGTAAAAATCTGGGCGCCTTTCTCGATGCGCCGCCGGGTGACGCTTGTGTCGTGATCGAGGCGGAGGAGCTTGGGCCGCGATCGAGCCTGCGCGCGCTGATCGAGCGAGCAGACAACGCGGCGGCGGTCCCTTGTTACCTCGATGATCGCGCGACGCTCAATGATCTGGTGGCCGGCGGGCTCGATGCTGCTGGTTTGGCGTATGATCCTGACGCCGTCGCTTACGCGGCGGAGCGGTTAGGGGACGATCGACAGGTAACTCGGCGCACGATCGAGAAATTGATCGAGTTTGTCGGAGCCGGCGGGCGGGTGACGCTCGAAGATGTTCGCGACGTCGTGGAAGACTACGGCGTCGCGACGCTCGAAGATTTGGCGCTCGCGTCGTTCAGTGGCGACCATGCGGCTGCCGATCGCGCCATGCAGCGTTGCTTCGCCGAGGGCGCCAGTGCGATCGGCGCGTTACGGGCGCTCAGCTTTCACATCGACAAGCTCTACAACTTGCGCCAGGCGACGGACCGGGGCGCGAGTCCAGAACAAGCGATGGCGGGGATGAGGCCGCCAGTGTTCTTCAAACACCGCCCGGCACTGGAGCGCCAGAGCAAGACGTGGACGATCGAGCGTCTTACCCAGGCATTAACGATCGTGGTTGAGGCTGAGTTGGCATGCAAGTCGACCCACGCGCCCGATCGGCCGATCGTTCAACGAACGTTGATGCGGATCGCGGCCGCGGCACGAGCCTGATTGCAACGCCCGCGAACGGGCACAGGGAGACTACTTGTGACAAAGCCTCCGGCAGACTTCGTCGAGTTGTTCGAGGCTGCCATACTGGATGCGCACTTCACCACCATCGCCCTGGTGGCGAATCTCGACCTTGAGGCCGAGGGCGCTCGCGATTTGTTTTTCGAGCGCGACGGTTTCGGCGTCTTTCGCCGGCGCAGCGTTGCGGCGCTCGCGGCGCGGTTTGCCACCATCGATCGCAGCGGCTTGCGCCAGCGCCTCGGCCGCCCGAACGCTCATTCCTTCGAGCACGATTCGCTGGGCCAGGGCTTCGGCGTTAGTCACCCCCAGCAGCGCGCGCGCGTGACCCGCGGTGAGTTGACCGTCCTCCAACAGGATTTTGACTGATTCCGGAAGAGCCAAAAGACGGAGCGTGTTGGCGATATGACTTCGGCTTTTGCCGATCGCCTGCGACAGTTGCTCCTGCGTGTGGCCGAACTCGCCCATCAATCGCTTGAAGGCGTTCGCCTCTTCGATCGCGGTTAGATCTTCGCGTTGGACGTTTTCGACCAGGGCAATTTCGACGACGCGAGCGTCGGTCAGATCTTTAACGAGAACCGGCACCTGATGAAGCTGCGCCCGTTGCGCGGCGCGCCAACGCCGCTCACCGGCGACGATTTCGTACGCTTCGCTGCCGTCGCGCGCTCGACGGACGAGAATCGGTTGCAAGACTCCGTGCGCTCGGATCGAGTCGGCGAGCGAATTGATTTCGCCGTCGTCGAAGCGGCGGCGAGGCTGGTTCGGATTGGGCCTGAGCGATTCGATTGGAACTTCGCGTCCGCTCCGGGCACGATCCAACGTCGCATAATCTTCGTTTTCTTCGCCGAGGAGGGCAGAGAGCCCGCGTCCAAGGCCCTTATGACGGGTTTCTTCGTTCATGCGGCCCTCAGATGCGTTTCGCGACGAATGAGCTCGCGCGCCAAGCTGATATAGGCCTTGCTACCGGCGCAGCGGTGGTCATAGAGCAACGCCGGTTTGCCAAACGATGGTGCTTCGGAGATGCGGACATTCCGAGGAATGACGGTGTTATAGACCTTCTCGCCCAGAAAGCTCCGGACATCCGCCGCAACTTGATCCGAAAGATTGTTGCGATTATCAAACATTGTCAGAACAACGCCTTGAATTTCAAGGTTAGGATTGAAATTAGTCTTGATTCGCTCGATCGTTCGTATCAGATGGCTCAAGCCCTCGAGTGCAAAAAACTCGCATTGCAGCGGCACAAGCACGGCATCCGCGCCGACCAGCGCGTTCAGCGTCAGCAGGCCTAGGGCGGGTGGGCAGTCAATCAATATATAGTTGTAGAAGCCCTGGCATTGAGAAAAAACGTCTCGAAGCCGATATGTTCTCCGGGGAACATCGATCAACTCGATTTCCGCTGCCGACAGGTCGACGGTCGCGGGAACGACGTCGAGGTTTGGGATCAAGCTCGGTACGATCGCCTGCCTGATCGTCGCGGCGCCAAGAAGAACTTCGTAAATCGATGTCTTGCGTGCGCTCCGATCGATGCCGAGCCCGGTCGAAGCATTTCCCTGCGGGTCTAAATCGACCACCAGGACTTTCTCGCCGACAGCGGCAAGCGCGGTCGCCAAGTTGATTGCGGTCGTCGTTTTCCCAACACCGCCCTTTTGATTGGCGATCGCGATGATTCGGGTGCGGGTCGGCACCGCCGCCTCTACTTCGGGCTCATTTACGTCGGACATGCCTCAACCTCGAAACGCGAAGAATCGTCGACGATGAATCAGTGACGCTTTGAATCTTTTCCACAGACATATTCCAACATTTATGAGCTGCGGTCAATTCCCCGTCAACATGTTGTCCCTTCGAAAACAGACCAACCGTATTCACGCCAAAAAATGGGAACGCGACCTCAAGCAGGCGGTCAAGCGGGGCGACGGCTCGAGCGGTGACAATGGCGGCGTTGCGCGTTGCGACTTGCTCCGCCCGGGCCTGATGAATGGTGACACGGGTTTTCGTTGTCGCTGCCACCTCGCTCAAGAAGTGGCATTTTTTTCCCTTGGACTCGATGAGTTCAACGTTGGTCACGCCCATGATCGCGAGGACCAGTCCGGGAAATCCGGCGCCCGAACCGATATCGACGATGCTCGCGGCGTTCGGCGGAATATAGCGGTACAGCTGGCCAGAATCGAGGACGTGGCGCCGCCAGACGTCCGCGAGGGTGCTTTCAGCAACGAGATTAACGCGCCTTTGCCACTTGACTAGAAGGGCAACATACTCTTCCAGGCGGGCCAACGTTTCACGTGAAACATTGAGTATCTTCCCGCATTCCTTTGCGGTGAGCGGCCGGGACCCGCTCAAACCACCCTCAGGCAGTGGTAACTCCTTCCGCAATAGGCCGTCGGACAAAAGCGAGCAGCGCAGTAAGGGCTGCCGGGGTGACGCCAGCGATACGAGCCGCCGCTCCGAGGGTGGCGGGCCGGGCGTCACCGAGCTTTTGCCTGACTTCGGTTGAAAGTCCGCCGATTCGGGCGTAGTCAATGTCCTTTGGAATCGTAAGCCCTTCGTCGCGCCGAAAAGACTGAATATCGGCGTCCTGGCGTTCGAGGTAGCCGGCGTAGAGCGAGTCGATCTCAATCTGCTCCGCCACGTCGGGCGCAAAGGTTCCAAGGTCCGGCCAGATTTTCGCGAGCGAAGAAAGCGTGATGCCGGGCAAAGTCAACAAATCTCCCGCCGTGCGTCTAACGCCATCAAGCTTGACAACAAGTCCTCGGCTTCGCGCCGCATTCGGAGTCACCGAAACGCCCTTCATCGCGGCGCGTGCCAGCGATAAGGCAGTCATTTTTAGATCAAATCGAGCGCGACGTGCAATCGATATACAGCCAATATCGATACCCCTTCCGGTCAATCTTTGGTCGGCGTTGTCGGCCCGTAAGCTCAAGCGATACTCTGCCCGCGAGGTAAACATGCGATAGGGCTCACGCGTTCCTTTCGTTACAAGGTCGTCAATCAAGACGCCGATATAAGCGTCGGCGCGATCAAGCACGAAGGGGTGCGAGCCAGAAAGGGCCAACGCAGCATTGAGTCCGGCCATCACCCCTTGGGCTGCGGCCTCCTCATACCCGGTCGTGCCATTAATCTGCCCGGCGAAATAGAGCCCGCCGATTTTTCTTGTCTCCAACGTCGGATATAATTCACGCGGGTCGACGAAATCGTATTCGATCGCGTAGCCGGGCCGGATAATCCGAGCATGTTCCAACCCGGGAATAAGCGCGACAACGGCCTCTTGAATCTCACGCGGAAGCGAGGTCGAGATCCCGTTCGGGTAAATCGTATTGTCGTCGAGACCCTCCGGCTCGAGGAAAATTTGGTGCCGCGAGCGGTCCGCGAATCGCACCACCTTGTCCTCGATTGATGGACAGTAACGCGGACCAGTACCTTGGATTTGCCCCGAATAAATCGGCGCGCGATGAATATTGGCACGGATCAAAGCATGGGCAGCCTCCGTCGTGCCGGTAATGGCACACGTGACTTGCGGCGTGGTGATTCGGTCGGTGAGAAAAGAGAACGGGGGCGGGGGGTCATCGCCAGCCTGAACCTCGAGTCCACGCCAATCGATCGTTCGACCATCAATCCGTGGCGGCGTGCCCGTTTTCAAGCGGCCAAGAATAAAATTATGATTTATCAATGTCTTAGATAGACCCAGCGCGGGTGCCTCGCCAACCCGTCCAGCGGCGATTTTTTCCTCGCCGATATGAATCAGTCCGCGAAGAAACGTTCCGGTCGTAAGGACGACCGCGCCGGCGCTAAATTCGTCGCCGCTTGCCGTGATGACGGCGGTGACCCGGCCATCTGTTACAACAAGGTCTTCGACGCCGTCTTCGTGAACTTCTAGCGACGCCGTTTGGTCGACCGCGCGCTGCATCGCGGCGCGGTAAAGCGCACGATCAGCCTGCGCTCGAGGACCGCGAACGGCCGGACCCTTGCGGCGATTGAGCACGCGAAACTGTATTCCGGCTTCATCGGTAACCCGGCCCATCAGCCCATCGAGCGCATCAATCTCGCGGACCAAGTGGCCTTTGGCTAGACCGCCGATCGCCGGATTGCACGACAGTTCGCCGATGGTCGCAAACTTGTGGGTCAGGAGTAGGGTGCATGCACCAAGTCGAGCGGCCGCGGCTGCCGCCTCGCAGCCAGCGTGGCCGCCCCCGACGACAATGACGTCGTAGCGTTTCTTCGTTGCGCGCCGTGCGGACATGGCGGCGGAATGTAGGGTCCGCCCCCGACGCTGTCAAAGCGAACGCCTCTTTTACCTAAGGCGAACGGACTCACTTGCCGATGCAAAAATCCCGAAACACGACGTCGAGAATATCCTCCACATTGACCCGGCCGGTGATGCGTCCGATGGCTCGAATCGCGATCCGAAGATCCTCGGCCGGTAACTCTTCCAGACCACGTTTTGATTGCAGACCATCGAGCGCGCGGCTCAGGGCATCGCGACATTCACGTAAGGCTTCGCGATGGCGAAGGCGCGAGAGCGTCGGCACATCGCGGGCGCCAAATCGGGCCCCGATCTCGCCTTGCAATACTTCAAGAAGGCGGTTGATTCCGACATTTGTTTTTGCGCTGACGCCGAGCACTGGACGCCCTTCGATTGTCATCTCGCTAACGGCCCTAAGATCAATTTTGTTGGCAATGACGATCGCGTTCTCGTCGATCAACGCCAAGGACTCCCGACCAATGCTTGGCCAAGCTCCTGCGTCGATCACCACTAGCTTGAGATCGGATTCCTCGGCGCGGGCAAGCGCGCGCCGGACCCCCTCGCTCTCAACCAGGTCGTCTGTTTCGCGCAGGCCTGCGGTGTCGGCCAGCGTTACCGGATACCCGCCAAGGTCGAGGTGAACCTCGACGACGTCTCGCGTTGTTCCAGGTTGAGGCGCGACTATGGCCGCTTCGCGCCGAGATAAGACATTAATTATACTAGATTTTCCTACGTTTGGCGGGCCGACGATCGCGATCCGAAATCCGTCCCGCAGCCGCTCGCCGCGCCGACCATCGTCCAAATGAGCCGAAATCGCGCGTTCGAGATTCCTGACCGCAGACTGGACCTGTCCGACCGTTTCGGCCGGGAGATCTTCGTCAGGGAAATCAATGGCAGCCTCGAGGTGAGCGAGGGCGCCGACCAGCGCCGTCCTCCACGATTCATAGCAACGGCCGAGTTCGCCATCGAGTTGGCGCACAGCCTGTCGCTGTTGCGCCTCGGTTTCAGCCGCGACGAGATCCGCGATCGCCTCCGCCTGCGTCAGATCTAATTTGCCGTTAAGAAACGCCCGCTTGGTGAATTCGCCCGGCTCCGCTGTGCGGCAACCTGCGATTCCGGCGAGAGCCGTCAGCACGCTAGCGACGACCGCAGTTCCACCGTGTACGTGCAGTTCAGCGACGTCATCACCAGTAAAGCTCGCCGGGGCGGGGAACCACAGCACAAGCCCATCGTCGAGAACATCGCCCGCGAGGCTCTTGATCCGAGCTCGCCTCGCGGTTCGCGCCTGGCCTGGCGGACGTCCGGTTAAGCGTCCGACCGCCTCTGCGGCGGTCGGACCAGCGATGCGGATAACGGCTAACGCACCGCGCCCAGGCGCCGTCGCTAGCGCAAAGATCGTCGCTCCGTCGTGCGGTCGTAATTTAGTCGTCAGGGATTTTTCTGGTCGACCTTGAGCATCAGCCGTTTTACGCGTTTGCCCTGTGCCAAATGCGTCGAAATTATTTCGTCGATGTCCGCCTCGCTGTTGAACTGGTACCAAGTCCCCTCGGGGTAGATCACCATGTTCGGTCCGAGTTCGCACCGGTCGAGGCAAAGCGACTGGTTGATGCGAACACGGTCGAGCTTGAGATCGCCGACCTTCTTTTTCATATAATTGCGAAGCGCCTCGGCGCCCTTTTCTTTGCAGCAACCGCGCGGATGCCCCGGCGCGCGCTCGTTCAAGCAAACAAAAACGTGCTTATCATAAAATAGCGGCTCGTCGCCGAAATTGTCGCCGGGGCGCTCCATTTTGACCGTCGTCATGATTCCCTCCGCGTTACGTCGAGCCGCGAATCGCTGCGAAATCTTCAATCGAGCTTGTTCAAGGATGGCGCTCGTAACGGTTGTTATTTGCCGTCATGATCGCGCTCCGCCCGTTCGCGCGAGTTTCATTACCCGAGGACTCCTCAATGCGCAACGATCTCGATCGAGAGACCAGCCCCTACCTGCTCCAGCACAAGGAAAACCCGGTGCACTGGCAGCCGTGGGCGGCGGAGACATTGGCCCTCGCGGCAGCGGCGGACAAACCTATTTTGCTCTCGATCGGGTACGCCGCCTGCCACTGGTGTCACGTCATGTCGCACGAATCGTTCGAGAATCAGGAGACCGCCGACCTCATGAACGCGCTCTTCGTCAATATCAAGGTCGATCGAGAGGAGCGGCCCGACATCGACGCGATCTACATGAACGCGCTTCACCTGCTGGGACAGCAAGGCGGCTGGCCCCTGACGATGTTCCTGACGCCACAGGGCGAACCGTTTTGGGGCGGTACCTATTTTCCTCCGGTTTCGCGATGGGGGCGACCGAGTTTCCCCGAGGTGCTTCGCCACATCCACACGATCTTTCAAACACAACGGGAGAAGATCCTTCAAAACACCGTCCTCATCCGCGATGCGCTCGAAAAAATGGCGCAGCCCGATCAGGCGGCACCTGATCCGACCGATGAGTTGTTTGCCCAATCGGCGCGTGGGGCGCTCGAGCGTGTCGATTTGATCAACGGGGGTATCAACGGGGCGCCAAAATTTCCGCAAGTAGCGGTGTTCGAGTTTCTGTGGCGCGCCCGGGCGCGAAGCGGCGATCGGTCGTTCGCGCAGGCCGTGGAAGTGACGCTCGATCACATGTGTCAGGGCGGCATCTAC
>SHVV01000022.1 GCA_009694095.1 Alphaproteobacteria bacterium
CGCTGCTTCGATCCCGCCGTCGATGTAGAGCGCGGCCAGTAAGGCTTCCATCGCGTCAGACAGGACGGTGTCGTTTTCGGCGACACCAGCGGTGCGATCGGCAGGAGCAATGTAAAGGTAGGCGCCCAGTCCTATGCCCCGCCCAACGTCGGCGAGCGCTTCGCGGCGCACCAATGCGTTGTAACGCCGCGCGAGGTCGCCTGCCGTCGCTTCCGGGTAGAGGTCGCGCAGAATATCCGCGACCACGAGACCGAGCACACGATCGCCCAGAAATTCGAGACGCTCGTAGCTTCTTGGCTCAGCTCGACCCCTGGCGAGGCTTGGGTGGGTAAGTGCCTCGGTTAGCAAGGCGACATTGGCGAAGCGGTGCGCAAGAGCCTTCTCAAGATGCTCGCGCGCTGCCTCTTCCATCGCGTCACTGTGACAGCCGGGTAAACAAGCGGTCGTAGCGAATGGCGAATGGCCAACGCCAAATCTCCCACCACCGTGCGCTACCATTGGTCGAGAAAAACAAAAACTCGGCGCGGCCGACCAAATTCGCGGCTGGGATCATGCCGACGCCGCCAGCGACACGGCTATCGCTCGAATTGTCGCGATTGTCACCCATCGCAAAATAGTGGTCCGGCGGAACAAGGAATTCGCGTGTATTGTCGTGCTCGTCCTGCTGCTTTAGGTCGATCGTCTCATGCTTGCGTCCACCCGGGAGAGTCTCGACGAAACGTGGAACGTAGTAGCGGTGACCGCTGTAGTTGACGTAGATATAGTCGTCGCTGCGTTGCTTGGGGACGCGCGCTCCGTTGATGTAAAGCACGCCGTCGCGCATTTGCACCTGATCGCCCGGCAAGCCGACTATGCGTTTGATGTAGTCGGTCGAGTTGTCGCTCGGCAGCTTGAATACGGCGATGTCGCCGCGCTTCGGCTGCGACTCGAACAAGCGCCCCTGAATCAAAGGCAGGCTCCAAGGCAGCGAATGGCGGCTGTAGCCGTACGGGTATTTCGAGACGAACAAATAGTCGCCGACTAAGAGCGTCGGCAGCATCGACTCGGACGGAATGTTGAACGGCTCGTAAGCGAAGGTGCGGATCACCATTGCAATCAGGACCGCGCAGGCCACGGTCTTGATCGTTTCACCGATGCTGTTTTTTTCGCGCGGATTCTTCACGTGGGTGATGAAGGTCTAAGGTTGTCGAACAGACTGGATAGCCGTGATGATGACGATGGCCTGGGCGAGCGGGTGGTCATCGGTGATGGTCAGGTCGATTTGCGCGACCATACCCGATAGGGTGAGTTCTTCAAGCCGCCGCAAAGCGCCGCCGGTCAATTTCATCGTTGGCTTACCGGACGGTAGATTGACCACGCCCAGGTCGCGCCAGAAAACCCCGCGGCGGAAGCCAGTGCCGAGCGCCTTCGAGCACGCTTCCTTGGCGGCGAAGCGCCGGGCATAGGACGCTGCTCGATTGGCGCGACGATCTGATTTAGACCGCTCCGTGGCGGTAAAAACGCGCTCGATGAAACGCTCGCCAAATCGCTCAAGCGTCTTTTCTATCCGCCGGATGTCGATGAGATCGCTGCCGAGTCCGAGAATCATCGTGCCACTTCGGGTCGGATCGACGCAGCCCGGGCCTCATCTATCAGCTTTCGCATGCGTCCGATCGTCGCGCCCAGGCCGGTGAATACAGCCTCGCCAACCAGGAAATGGCCGATGTTGAGCTCGACGATCTGCTGGATTGCCGCGATCGGGCCGACGGTGTCGAACGAGATGCCGTGTCCAGCATGACACTCGAGCCCTAAGTCCGTGGCCAGGCGGGCCGCGGCACGAAGACGTTCGATTTCGTGCGCCAGCGTCGTGCTGTCCCTCGCGTTGCAGAACTCACCGGTGTGGAGTTCAACCACCGGCGCATGGACCCGACGTGCTGCTTCGAGTTGAGCCGGCTCCGGCGCGATGAAGAGCGATACCCGGCATCCAGCTTCGATCAATCGCCCGATCTTTGGCGCTAGCCAATTCTGCTGCCCGGCTGCATCAAGACCACCCTCGGTCGTACGTTCGGCGCGACGCTCTGGAACGAGGCAAACGGCGTGCGGTCGAGCCTCCACCGCGAATCCAACCATTTCATCAGTCGGCGCCATCTCAAGATTGATCGGACATTCGAGTTCGTTCAACAAGCGGTGAATGTCGTCATCGACAATGTGCCGGCGATCTTCGCGTAGATGCGCCGTTATTCCATCCGCGCCGGCTTCGATCGCCAGTCGAGCCGCGACGAGCGGATCCGGGTGAGAACCACCGCGCGCGTTCCGTATCGTCGCGACGTGATCGACGTTGACCCCCAATCGAAGCTGTTCACGCATATCAAGCTGGTGAATAAGCCAGAAAGAAGGGAAACGTCAACGTCTACTGCCCGCGCACTCGTTCGACCGATTGCATCTGCGGACATGCTCGAAGCGCAGCAATGATATCGGCCATGTGCTTGACGTCGCTGACTTCGATGTCGAGCACCATGGTAAAATAATCGGGCGTTCGTTTGGTGATTTTAAGATTGGTAATATTGCCAAGATTGCGGCCGATCAACGAGGCGATAGAACCGAGACTGCCGCTTTCGTTGGCGATCACGGCTGTGAGTCGTCCGACGTGGACGCCGGAGCGTTTCTCGTCCCACGATACGTCGAGCCACCGCTCGGGCGTGTCCGAAAATGCTTCGAGCGTTTCACAATCGATCGTATGAACGGTCACGCCCTTTCCGGTCGTGACGATTCCGACGATGCGGTCGCCGGGAAGGGGCGAGCAGCAGGTCGCATAATGGACCGCCATGCCGGGAATGAGGCCGCGAATCGGGATCGCCTGATCGCCGCCCTTCGGGGGCTTGGCCCGCGGGCGCATAAACGCGAGCATGCGCCGTGCCAACAGCCGCGAACGTTTCTCGCCAGGAAACACAGCTTCTATTACGTCGCTTGGACGCAACTCGCCGCGACCGATGCCGGCGAGCAAGTCTTCCTCGGTTCTGTAGCTGCCGAGCTTGAGCGCCGCTTTGAGCGCTTTCTCCGAGTACTCGTGACCGCCCTCGCGGAGGCGTTTTTCAAGGATGGCGCGGCCGAGACGGATGTATTCTTCGCGTTCTCGGCTCCGCACGTGGCGGCGAATACCGGCCTTGGCCTTGCCGGTGACCACGAAGTCGAGCCAGACCGGCGACGGCGCTCTCTCGGTTGAGCGCAAGATTTCGACTTGATCGCCGTTGTTGAGGCGAGTGTCGAGCGCCGCCAGGCTGCCGTTGATCCTGCAGCCGACGCACGTTTCACCGACGTCGGAATGGACAGCGAAGGCAAGATCGACCGGGGTCGCGCCGCGCGGCAGTTCGACGACGCCGCCCTTCGGCGTGAAGCAATAGACCTTGTCCTTGAACATCTCGAGCTTGGTATGTTCGAGGAATTCGTCGGGACTAGAGGCGTGATCGAGGATTTCAAGCAGCGACCGAATCCAGCGGTACTGACCGCCGTCTTTGATGTCGGGGTGGGTCTTGTACTGCCAATGCGCGGCGATGCCGAGCTCGGCTTTTTCGTGCATTTCCCACGTTCGGATCTGGACTTCGATCCGCTGCTGCTCCGGCCCAATCACGGCGGTGTGCAGCGAACGGTAGTCGTTCGGTTTCGGCGTCGAGATGTAATCGTCAAAGTTGTTCGGCACCATCGGATAGACGCCGTGCAGGACGCCCAGCGCTCGATAGCACTCGGCGACCGTGTCGACGATGACGCGAAAAGCGACGACGTCGGCCAGTTGTTCGAAACTGATCTTCTTGTGCTCCATCTTGCGCCAGATCGAGTACGGTCTCTTTTCGCGCCCGAAAACATGGGCCTTGATCCCAGCCACGGTTAGAGTCTTGTTGAGTTCGCCGGATATTCGATCGATCAAATCGCTGCCGGGCTCGCGCAGGTAACCTAGCCTCGCTATCACCGACGCGTGCGCCTCTGGGTTGATCTCAGCGAACGCGAGATCCTCAAGCTCCTGATACACTTCATGCAGCCCGATTCGCTCGGCGAGCGGAGCGTAAATCTCCATCGTTTCGTGAGCGACGCGCTTGCGTTTGTCTGGGTTCTTGACGAACGAAAGCGTCCGCATGTTGTGTAGGCGGTCGGCGAGTTTGACCAGCAGGACGCGTATGTCGTTCGACGTCGCAAGAAGCAGTTTGCGGAAATTCTCGGCTTGGGAACTGCCCTCGGACTGCAGCTCGAACCGCGAAAGTTTGGTCACGCCGTCGACCAATCCAGCCACTTCTCCGCCGAACCGGCGTTCTATATCAGGCAGGGTCGCTAGCGTGTCCTCGACCGTGTCGTGCAGCAGCGCCGTTGCGACCGCCGCCGAGTCTAGCTTGAAGGCGGCGACAATCCGCGCGACTTCCAGCGGATGAGTGAAGTACGGATCTCCTGATTCGCGGCGCTGCGAAGCATGCGCCGCGAGTGAAAAATCATGCGCTGTCTTGAGGAGTTGCTCGTCGGCCCCGACATCGTAGGCGCGGACCCGATCGACGAGGTCGATCTGTGTGCTCACGACCGTGCCCGCTGCCGCGGAGTTCCGCCGCTCTGTCCCAGGGCGTGGGGGACCGTGCCCGTCGTCCGGCCGGTTCGCGTAGGAATGGGGCGCCGGTTAGACGCCCTTTTCGCTGGAAGCCTCAGCATCATAGGCCAGCGCCTCAAGCGCCGCGATTTCCTCAGCCACTTGATCCTTGATGCTGAGCGGCACCTTGGGCGGTTCGTTGCCCGCTTCGCGCGACATGAGCAGGTTCATGTCATCTTCTTCGGGTTCATCGACTTCGACATGTTTCTGCATGCCGCGCACAACCGCTTCCTGCAGTTGATCGAGATCGATCGTGCTCTCGGCGATCTCGCGCAACGCAACGACGGGGTTTTTGTCATTGTCGCGATCGAGCGTCAACGCTTCACCGGCCGAGATCTGCCGGGAACGTTGGCCGGCCAAGACCACCAGATCAAACCGATTAGGAACTTTCAGGAGGCAGTCTTCGACCGTAATCCGCGCCATTTCGCGATCTCCAGATGCGTTCCGGGCGCGCTCGGACCGCGCTGGCCCGAGAAGCGACCGCTTCAACCGTCAGGTTATCGTCAACACATAGGCTCTCGTTCGGCAAAAAGCAAGCGCTAACAAAGCGTTATGTCGATTTTTCATCGTCGCGCGTCACCTCCGCGCGCTCCGCGACCGGCAGCGCCGCGAGCAGTTCTCGTACCGTCGCGCCCAAGCGCGGATGGCGCCACATCGGTGCGATGTCGGCCATCGGCATCAGTACGAACGCTCGCAGATGCATCCGGGGATGGGGCAGCTCAAGCGGTCCGCCCCGATCGATCGCCCGGGCGCCGTAGGCCAATAGATCGAGATCGATCGGCCGTGGCGCATTCGGCGTGCAGCGAACGCGCCCAAATTCGCTCTCGACCGCGAGCAATCGGACCAGGAGCGCATGCGGATCGAGTTCCGTCTTGACCACGGCGATGGCGTTGAGGTACCAGGGTTGAGCCGATGGCGGAACCGGCGCGCTCCGGTACCACGGGGATTGGCCGACGATGACCACATCGCGCTGGGCGAGGGCCGCGAGCGCCGCGGTCAGCGTCGCGCGTGGCGGGCCAAACCGGACACTTGGCAAATTGGCGCCAAGACCGATGTAGGCTAGCTCACGATCCACAGCGATTCCTCGGCCACTCCACTCCTCGCCCCACCTGGCGCCCGCGGGCCACAAACTTTGCTCTTGCCCCGAGCACCAATACACTAGCGACGAAAACGCATTTTTCGCGTCCGGATAGTCCACCACGATCTCATACTTTAGGAGATAGTCATGAATTTCTACCCCAATGAGCGCGTTGCAATTTTTATCGATGGCGCGAACCTTTATGCGGCCACCCGTGCCTTGGGCTTTGATATCGACTACCGACGCCTGCTCACGTTGTTCCAATCGAAAAGCCGGCTCGTGCGCGCCTTCTACTACACCGCCCTCGTGGAGGATCAGGAGCATTCGCCGCTTCGCCCACTCGTCGATTGGCTCGACTACAACGGCTACACCATGGTCACAAAGCCGGTGAAGGAGTTCGTCGACGCGACCGGTCGGCGCAAGCTCAAGGGCAACATGGATATTGAGCTCGCGATCGACGTCATGGAATTGACGCCGTACGTCGACCACATCGCTATCTTCTCCGGCGATGGCGACTTCCGGCGGCTGGTCGAGGCAACGCAACGAAAGGGGGTCCGCGTCTCCATCGTCTCTACCATTCGCTCACAACCGCCGATGGTTGCTGACGAACTGCGCCGCCAAGCCGATACCTTCATCGAACTTTCTGACCTTGCACCCCACATTAGCCGCCAAGGCTCGAAGCCGGAGCGCCGGCGCGACGAACCTGGCGAGAGCGAGTGGCGCGAAACGGCGTGATCTCGAGAATCCACACGTCTGCTCCGCGGCTCGACTGTCCGCTTTGCCCTCGTTTGGCGGCGTTTCGCGCCGCAAACCGGATCGCAGAGCCCTCCTGGCACAACGCTCCGGTCCCGAGCTTTGAACCGCCGGCTGACGATCGAACTAAGCTACTCATCGTAGGGCTCGCGCCGGGGCGAAAGGGCGCCAATCGGACCGGACGCCCGTTCACCGGTGACTACGCGGGCGATCTTCTGTACCCGACACTACTGAAATTCGGATTCGCCCGTGGACGTTTTGATGCGCGGGAGGATGACGGATTGACCCTCGTTGGTTGCCGTATCACCAACGCAGTTCGATGCGTACCTCCGGAGAACAAGCCCACACCGGGCGAGGTCAAGACCTGCAGCGGCTTTCTCGCCGATGAGATCAGCGCCCTTCACGATCTTCGAATGATCCTAGTGCTCGGTACAATCGCCCATAACGCGACCCTCGCCATCCTCGGCGAAAAAAGGACCACCCGCGAGTTCCGTCACGGCGCCAGACACGAACTTTCGAGCGGGCTCGTTTTGATCGATAGCTATCACTGTTCGCGCTACAACGTGAACACCGGACGATTGAAGCCAGCGATGTTCGAAGCCGTTCTGAACTCGATCGCGAACGAACTCACACGTCAGGAGGTTCGCGGGTCAAAGTCATTCTAGCCACGGACCCGCATCAACCGCGCCTTATCCCGGCCCCAGTCGCGATCCTTGATCGACGCCCTCTTGTCATACTGCTTCTTGCCGCGCGCCAGCGCGAGTTCGATCTTGGCGCGCCCTCGAGCGTTGAAATAGATCTTGAGCGGAACGAGGGTCATTCCGCCGCGGTCGACGAGGCCCCTGAGCTTATTGATTTGGCCACGGTGGAGCAGAATTTTCCGTGGGCGGCGCGGCTCATGATTGAAGCGGTTACCGGCGTGATACTCGGGAATGTGCGAGTTTATGAGGATGATTTCTCCATGACGCGCCACCGCGTAGGCATCCGTGATATTGGCCGTTCCCTCGCGGAGCGACTTGACCTCGGTTCCAACGAGCGCGATACCGGCCTCGAACACATCTTCGATTGTATAGTTGTAGCGCGCCTTGCGGTTAACGGCGGCGATCCGCTCCACCTCGCCTTTATCGCTCTTTTTCTTCGCCATTGCCCACGGGTTACCCGTGCTCCTCACTAGTTAAGAAGCCCGGAAATCCGCATCGCTTCCTCGACTTTCTTTTTCGACGCTTCGCCGAGAGTAACCAACGGCAGCCGCACGTCCGGCGCACAAATGTCGAGCAGACTAGCGGCGTACTTGACCGGCGCCGGACTTGACTCAATGAACAAAGTCTCGTGCATCGGCATCAATTGGTCGTGAATCGAAAGCGCTTTGATCGTGTCACGAGTAGCCCACGCCTCGTAGAACTCGGCGCACATCCTTGGCGCGACGTTTGATGTCACCGAAATGCACCCTTGGCCTCCATGCGCCAGAAGCGCGAGCGCGACTGCGTCATCGCCGGAAATCTGACAAAAATCAGTGCCGATCGCGAGTCTGGTTTTGCTGACGCGAGCCAAATCCGACGTCGCGTCCTTGACGCCGACGATATTCGGCAGCTGCGCCAGGCGTGCCATCGTTTGGATCGACATGTCGACAACACTTCGCGGTGGAATATTGTAAATTATTATTGGAATATCAACCGCATCATTGATAGCTTTAAAGTGCTGATAGAGACCTTCCTGCGTCGGCTTGTTGTAGTATGGAGTGACGACGAGCGCAGCGTCGGCACCGGCTGCCTTGGCATGGCGCGCAAGCTCAATCGCGTGTTCAGTCGAATTTGAACCGGCCCCAGCGATGACAGGAACTTTGCCTTTGGCCGCTTCGACGGCTATTTCGACGATTCGGGTGTGCTCTTTGTGCGATAACGTTGGGGCCTCGCCGGTCGTTCCGCTCGGCACGAGCCCATGGATGCCTTCTTTGATCTGCCATTCGACGAACGATTGGAAGCGCTTTTCATCGACACGACCGTTTTTGAACGGCGTGATTAGCGCTGTAAAATAGCCTCTGAACATGGGGCTCCTCCCGGTTCATCGCATTTTGCGCGACCTTATCCGGCAACGCCCGAGGCGGCAAGCGTGTGCCCGGGTTGCGGCGGTCGTCGCAGTCGTCGTGGCGCTCGGTAACAGCGGCGGCGCGGCGACTACCGATTTTACTCGCGACGGACATCTGAACGCCGATCAGCGCGCACGTTTCAGCGCTGCTTTACAGGCGACGAAAAGCGGAAAATGGGATGCAGCCCTGCAACTTTCCGTCGCCAACCTGCCGCCGGCGGCGGCCAAGTTCTTCACTTGGTTGCGCTATACACGCTCGAATGGCGGGCTCGATTTCGACGAAGTCACATCGTTCATTCGCGCCAACCCAGACTGGCCGCACCAGAACGCGCTACGACGCGCCGTTGAGGGCTCCCTCGTCACGCCGGTGTTAGCAGCAAAGGCGTTGGCTTGGTTCAACGAGTTTCCTCCGGTCAGCACCGAGGGCCGAATACGCCTCGCCGACCTAAAACTAGCCAGTGGCCGGACCGCAGAGAGCCACAAGCTTCTACGCGATATCTGGATCAACGACGACTTCAGCCGTGAGGGCGAGCGAAAATTCTACTCCGAGCATCGAAAGCTGCTGACTTCGGCCGACCATGCGGCGCGTCTCGACCGTTTGTTATGGGACGGCAAAGTAGAGGCCACTCAATCGTTGATCACCCGCGTCGATCCGGATCAACGAGTACTCGCCCAGGCGCGTATCGCGCTGCTTAAGATGGCCGGCAACGTAGACTCGCTCTTAGCGAAGGTTCCGACTCATCTGAAAAACGACCCCGGCCTGCTTTTCGAGCGGACACGCTGGCGACGGCTTAAGAACAAGCCGGACGGCGCGCGCGATATGCTCTTTCTTTCGCCTGGTGACTTGAACCGGCCAGACAAGTGGTGGGTTGAGCGTCGCTACCAAGTGCGCCGCCTGCTTCACAAAGGTCACGTCTCGGACGCGTATCGCCTTGCCTGCGATCATGGCCAAACCTCGGCGGTTGGGATTGCCGATGCGGAATGGCTCGCGGGCTGGATCGCGCTGAGGTTCCACAAAGACGCCGAGGCGGCCTACAAGCACTTTACGAGCGCGCATGGTGCAGTGCGTCAGCCGGTTAGCGTCGCCCGCATGGCCTATTGGGCCGGCCGCGCCGCTGATGCGCTCAAGACCGACGACGCTCGGCGCTGGTACGCCGCAGCGGCAGTCCACAACATGACGTTTTATGGCCAGCTCGCGCTCGTGCGCCTGACCCCCGGCGCCAAACTCGACTTCACGCCGGAGCCAATCCCAAACGAGGCCGCAGTCGGGAAATTCATGAACGAGGGGCTGGTCTGGGTCGCCCGCGCTTTGGCCGACGTCGGTGAAAAAGAACTTCTCCGCACCTTCGTCTTACAGATTAATGAGGTGGCCGGCGACCCGGAGCAGCGCTACCTCCTCGCGTCGATGGTCCAAGGCTTCGGCCGCCCCGATCTCGCCGTCGTTACCGCTAAACGGGCGCTCCGCAATCACGGCGTTTTCTTGAGTCGAACGGCCTTTCCGGTCATCGCGATCCCCAAGGGAACCGGGGTCGAAGAAGCCTTGCTTCTTGCCGTCACGCGGCAGGAGAGCGAATTCGACCCGGCGGCAATCAGTTCGAGCGGAGCGCGGGGTTTGATGCAGTTGATGCCCAACACCGCACGCCAGGTCGCCAAATCGCTCGGCCTTCACTACGACCGCGATCACCTAACGGACAACCCGACCTACAACCTTACCCTTGGGTCCCACCACATCGCCGAATTGCTGCGTTCTTATCGCGGCTCCTACGTCCTCGCGCTGGCCGCTTACAATGCGGGTCCCGGCAACGTCGAAGATTGGATTCGAGAGTGGGGTGATCCGCGCAATAGCCAGGTCGATATCGTCGACTGGATTGAACTCATCCCGTTCCGCGAGACCCGCGACTACATCCAGCGTATCCTGGAAAGCCTCCAGGTCTATCGCCACCGGCTGAACGGCGGGGGCGAGATACCGCTCGGCTTAGTCGCCGATCTCAAAGGAAAAACGTGAGCCCAGGGCCGCAACTCGACTTGAAGCCCTGGCCGGCGACGATGTACTAAGCCTTAGGTATCGGCTGAGTACAGGCTTCTCGATGACAAAGAGACCAAAGGCGAAACCACCACGGGCGAAGCCCAAGGAGCAACGGGCTAAAGCCCCGGTCCTCGCTGGCGTCAATACCTGCGTCTTCGATGCCTATGGAACGTTGTTTGATTTCAGTACCGCTGCTGGCCGGTATCGCAAGGTCCTGCGCGGAAAGACCGACTTGTTGACCGACCTATGGCGGCAAAAGCAGCTCCAGTACACCTGGCTTCGATCGCTGATGGGTAAGCACGCCGATTTTTGGGAAGTGACCCGCGACGCCCTCGAATATGCGCTCGACGCCCTGAACCTCAAGGACCAAGAGCTCAAAGAGGGGTTGCTCGAGGTCTATATGGCGCTCGATGCCTTCTCCGAAGTCAAGCAGGTGCTTGGCCGAATCAAGGATAGCGGCAAGAAGACCGCAGTGCTGTCCAACGGCTCGCCTATTATGTTGCGCGCTGCCGTCGGAACGGCGGGCATGACGGCGCTAATCGACGAAATCATCTCGATCGAAGAAGTCGGAATGTACAAGCCGCACCCCTCGGTCTACCGCCAAGCGGTCGTTCGTCTCGGAGCGCAGCCGAATGAGATCGCTTATCTATCCGCGAACGGTTGGGACGCGCACGGTGGAGCGTCGTTCGGCTTCCATGCGATTTGGGTCAATCGGAATAATCTCCCGGTGGAGCGAGTTCCGACACGCCCGAAGATCGTCATCAAGACCCTCGACGAGCTACCCTCAATCATTGGTCTCGACACATGATCCCGTCTTTCCGGGAGGCGCGGTTCTCTGCGCAGGACGGTCTTTCGCTTTATTACCGCGACTATGGTGATGCGTTATCGGACCGCACACCCGTCTTGTGCTTGGCCGGAATCGGACGAAACTCAAAAGACTTTCATGCCATCGCGAGCCGCCTTAGCGACAGTCGCCGTGTCCTCGCCATGGATTATCGTGGGCGCGGCCGCTCGGCCTGGGATCCGAACCCCGACAACTATCAGCCGCGCACCTACGTCAGCGATGTTCTGCATCTGCTAACGGTGACCGGAGTTGAAAAGGTCGTCCTCCTTGGAACATCGCTCGGCGGCATTCTTGCGATGCTGATCGCGTCGGTGCAGCCGACGGCCCTGGCAGGAGTCGTTCTCAATGATATAGGCGCTGAAATGCCGGCGGCAGGGTTCAAGCGCATTCGGACGTATGTCGCCAAAATCGGACCTCAGCGCGACGTCGAAGAAGCAGTGAACACGCTGCGCGGTATGTTCAGCGTCGCCTTTCCCGACTTCGGGGCAGCCGATTGGCGGCAAACGGTCGAAAGCATGTTCCGCCGGGCCGACGACGGAACCCTGGTCCTGGACTACGATCCGGCGATTTCCAAACCACTCGCGGGTCAAGGCGACGAACCGCCGAAGCTTTGGCGCTATTTTGGCGCGCTCCGCAATATCCCAACGCTCGCGCTACGTGGAGCGCTTTCCGACGTACTCTCGGCAGAAACATTCGCGGAAATGGGGCGCGAGAAACCCGACCTTGTTCGAGTCGAGATTCCAAACCGCGGCCACACTCCGACGCTCGATGAACCGGTGTGTCGGAGCGCGATCGACGCATTCCTTGCTTCGATTCCGTGACCACTGCTGAGACACTTCCGGTCGAGTTCGCCGATATCGTAGGCGCCGCGGCGCGAATTGCGCCGGTCGCGGTCAAGACCCCGCTACTCAATTGCTCAACGCTCGACGAACTGGCCGGAGCGAAAATCTTCGTTAAGGCGGAAGTGTTGCAGCGGACCGGTTCGTTCAAACTCCGCGGCGCCTACAATCGCGTTATGCTGCTTTCACCGGACGAGCGCCGCCACGGGGTTGTAGCTTTTTCCTCCGGCAATCACGCGCAAGCAGTCGCATGGGCAGCGAGGGCCGCCGGGGCATCGGCTTTGATCGTGATGCCAAAGAGCGCCCCGGCAATCAAAGCCGTACGGACGCGCGGTTACGGCGCGGAAGTCGAGTTGTTCGAGGGTGATCGGACGGCTATGCAAGCTTACGCCCGGCTCACCGCGAGCGAGCGTGGCGCGACGCTCATCCCGCCGTTCGACGACCCCCACATTATCGCCGGCCAGGGCACGGTTGGACTCGAAATAGCCGACGCAGCGCGCGCTCTCGGAATCACGCCCGACGTTGTGTTTGTTCCTACCTCGGGCGGCGGCTTGGTTGGCGGTACGGCCATTGCGCTCAAAAAGACATTTCCGCGGACCGCCGTTTACGCGGTCGAGCCGGTCGGATTCGACGACCTCGCGCGTTCGTTAGCTCAGGGGGCGAGAGTAGAAAATGTGCCCGGTGCGAAATCGATTTGCGATGCGCTCTTGGTTCCAACACCGGGCGAGCTTACGTTCGCGATCAATCGACGACTTCTCGCCGGATCGCTCGCGATTGCAGACACCGAGGCCGAACGTGCCGTCGCCGCCCTGTTCAACCATCTCAAAATCGTCGCCGAACCAGGCGGGGCGATCGGCTTAGCTGCCGTCCTCTCTGGCGCTATTTCGCTCCGCGGCAAGACCGTGGTGGTCGTAGCATCGGGCGGCAACGTCGATGCGGCCTTATTCGCCAACATCTTAGCCCGGCACCCCACGGCCTAGGCTCTTCAGATGTGACGGCCATCACACCTACCTGCCGTGTGATCGTCATCATTGTGTCTTCGGATTACATCTGCGCGAGGCCCTTCAAATTGGGCCCGCGGTTTCCATATTAATGATGATCGTTCCCATCGGTCCCTGGCCGCCAACGAAGACAGGAGCGGAATATGCTAAACGTGCAAACGATGACGACAACGGCATCCGACGACCTGGTCACCGACAAGCGATTTGTCACGAGAATTTTTCCTGGATCCTTCGCGATCATCACGCTCTTTGCCTCGATCTTGAGCCTCGCCTCGCTCTGCTAGACGAGCGCGACGCTCACCCGCTCGGGCGAGCGATCGAATTTCAATAGGCCGACCTTGCTCTCGGCGGGCGGGCCAGTATGCTAGCCCACTCTCAACGCATGGAGACGGTCAATGGCGCGATTCCGAGTCACCGAGACGACCCATGTCTCGTGGACGGTCAACGACGTCGAGAAGGCGCTCGCCCGTTTTCGCGATCTGTGGGGCTTCAAGCCCCTCGTCACGATCGATGGGCCGGCCGACGTTTGCGAAACGCTGACCAACGTCAAGGACGCTCCGCTCAAGATCGGACACATGCGCACGCCCGACGGGCATTACGTCGAACTCATCCAGTACCTCGGTCCCAAGGATAAGAGCGTCGTCAGCTGCAGGCCGTGCGACACTGGCGCGGCCCACATCGCGCTCGGCGTCGACGATCTCGATGCGGCCGTGGCCGAGGCGAAAAAATATGGCGTTGAGTTAATGAATGGGGTGATGGAGCTTTACGACCCGGGCGTCGAAGGGGTTAAAGCCTGTTACCTCAAAGATCCCGACGGCATCATGATTGAGCTCATCCAGTGGAACTCGAATGGAAACCCCTTCCACGCGATGTAAAGGATAAATACATGATGGAGTTTCGCGTCGTCGACACGGTTCACTCGGCTTTCACGGTCGCCGACCTCAATAAAACACTGGTCCTTTTTCGCGACTTTCTCGGCTGCGAAGTCCTGGTTCAGGACCATGGCGCGCCCGAAATCGTCGAGACCCTGACCGGCATCAAGGGCGCGCCCTGCAAGCTTGGCTTCGTTCGTATTCCGGGCGGTCACATGATCGAGTTCATCGAATACGATGGACCGAACGACCGGCGCGACCTCAAGGCTCGGCCCTGCGACACCGGCGCCGCCCATATCGCGCTTGCGGTCGACAATTTAGATCGTGCACTGGCAGGTGCGAAAACCGCTGGTCTAGAGCTCTACAATAAGGTCGTCACGATCGACGATAAAGGGATGAAGGGTGTTCGCTCGGCCTATTTCAGGGCAGCCGACGGGCTAACAATCGAGCTCATTCAGTGGAACTCCGCTGGCGATCCTTTCAAACGAATGCCAAAACAATCTTAACGATAATGAAAGAAGGCGCCTATGCCGGTAGAACACAAAGTTCTCAGTACCATTCACTCGGCTTTTGCGGTGTCCGACATTGAGCGTACTACGCGCCTGTTCACCGAGTTTCTCGGGTTCAAACTGGTTGCGCGCGATGTCGGCCAACCGGAACTCGTCGAAACGCTGACCGGAGTGAAATCCGAGGTCAAACTCGCGTTCGTCAAGTCGCCCGATGGGCACATGATCGAGCTCGTCGAGTGGATTAACGACAAGAAGCCGGTCCAAGGAAAGGTCAACGATGTCGGCTGGTGGCACATCGCGCTCGAGGTCGACAGTCTGGAAAAAGCGATGAAGCACGCGAAAACCTACGGACTCGGCATCTACAACAAAGTCGTCGAGCGCGAAGGCGGAACGCGCCGGACGGCCTATTTCCGGGACCCCGACGGCATCACCATCGAGCTTTCGCAACGGCCGCGTTCCCGCGGTTGAGGGCGGCCACGATCGAGCCCCCACCCGCTAGGGTCGGCGGATTTTTCCCGAACTTCGAGCGCTTGCGAGGACCGAGGCCGTCTCTTCGGCGGTTAGTTCATGCGCTTTGAGCGCGACCGCCAGTTTCGCCGCGGTGATGCGATCAGGCAAGATAACGACGATGGGATCGCCGCGACGAACGTAGACGCCTCCGATCGTCGCTTCGGCTTTTTCCGCTGACGGCAGGACTATCTCCGGTGCCGGCGCAGCGGTGATCGATGGGCGGTTCGGCGGCTTCGGCATCGGGGCGACATCTTCGTCGACCTCTACGCGGGTACGCGGAACGACGACGGTTCGACCGCTCGCCGAAAACGGCGGTGGCTGCGAAACGACCGGCTCTTCGGTCACACGAACGGTTTGAGCGAACGCGGCAGGTCCGATTGCCAACAGCGCGAAGCTCTGCGCTCGCAGCAGAGTTCTAGACATTGTCGTAATATGGGCAGCGCCGTACGTTCCGGCCACCTTCGCTTGACTCAATCGGACTCGTCAGTTGACAACCATGCTCGACACAAGTTTCGCGGTCTCGTTTGCCAACAGCGAACCAGCGCTACGCCTCGCCTGTTTTGTCGGAGTGCTCGTCGTGGTCGCGGCCGCCGAAGCATTGGCGCCGCGGAGAGCCAGACTGGCCTCCCGTCTCGCACGCTGGCCCAGCAACCTCGGCCTCGCCGCTGTAAACACGTTCTTGCTGCGAATCGCGTTCCCGGGAGCGGCGGTCGGCATGGCGGCTAGCGCCGAGGCTGGCGGATTCGGATTGCTCAACGTCACAGCTCTTCCGTTCTGGACCGCGATCATTGTCGGAGTCGTCCTCCTCGACCTGGCGATCTATCTCCAGCACGTCATAGTGCATGCCGTCCCCCTGCTCTGGCGCCTGCACCGCATGCACCATGCCGACCTCGATTTCGATGTCACCACCGGCGTCCGCTTCCACCCGGTGGAAATCCTTCTGTCGATGGTGCTTAAGATCGGCCTCGTCGCGGCACTGGGTCCGCCGATCGTCGCGGTTATCTTTTTCGAGGTACTCCTGAACGCAACCTCGATGTTCAACCATAGCAATTTGCGCCTGCCTGCGGCACTCGATCGCACCCTCCGCCTTGTCGTCGTCACCCCCGACATGCATCGAGTGCACCATTCCGTCATCGTCTCCGAAACCAATTCCAATTTCGGCTTCAACCTGCCGTATTGGGATCGACTATTCGGAACCTATCGAGCGCAACCGGCCGCGGGGCACGAGCGCATGACGATGGGGTTGTCCGACTTCCGCGACCCCGCCGAGCTCCGGCTTGATCGTTTGCTGCTACAGCCGCTCGCGAACAAGCCGAATGTCATTCCGATCAATCGCGAGACAATCGCATGACAAGCACACAGTTGGTCGTCCGGTGCACCATCGGTCTCGTGATTCTCGCCGCCATCGCATACGCGCTCTCCCACATCAACGACTTCGACGCCGACGCGATCAAACGAACCGTAGCACTCCTGGGTTGGTGGGGGCCGGTCGTCTATGTTGCCTTTGGCTTCGTGACTGTGGCGCTGCTCGGCTCGGTCTCCGTCACAGCGCTCGTCGGCGGGGCCGCTTTCGGCATTGAAGCCGGGATCGCGCTGGCGTGGATTGGAACCATGGCGGGAGCTTCGTTTAACCTTTTTGTCGGCCGCTATTTATTCGCTGATCTGATCGCGCGGCGGGCCGGCAATCGACTTCGCTTCGTCCTTGACGGCGTCGCGAGCGAGGGCTGGCGCTGCGTGACCTTTATCCGGCTTGTTCCGTTCTCTTCGTTCGCCGCGGTCAGCTACCTATTTGGTGTCACGCCCGTCAGATGGCACCACTATTTCATCCCGACCGCTCTTTGCGTTCTTCCGGGACTCGTCGCCTTCGCTTGGCTCGGGCAAGCGGGGCGTGATGCGGCCGAAGATAGCGGCGATTTGATTCAAAATGGACTCATGGCGAGCGGCCTCCTCGCAATCGTCATCGCAATTCCGAGCGTCGTTGTCCGGAACCGGCGGCGGCGGAGCGGCGTCTCGCGTCGGCAACTCGACGAACTCGTCGCCACCGACTCGGATTTGATGGTCGCGTATATCCAATCCGCGGGCGAGCCCGACCAGCCGTTGCCGTTTCCTAACGCCGAAATCATCGCCGAAAGCAACGTTCCGCAGTGGGCGCGAAGGTGCGCTGTTCATCCCGAACGTCGGATCGTCGTGATTCATCGTCAAGATCGAGGAGCGCTTGTCGCAATCCGCGCGCTCGAAACATCCGGCGTGATTGGACCGCGCTACTTGATCGATGGCCCGGCGACCCTCAACCGTCGCTAGTTTGCCACACCAAGCGGAGCGAGCGCGAGACGAACGTCGTTTCGCCCATCGCAGCGCCCCTGGCCTCTTCGCGGTTTACGCCGCCTTTGCGACGCGGTGGCGACGAAGGAAATCAAGCGCTACCGCGGAAAATTTCTCCGGGTGCTCAAGGTGCGGCAGGTGTCCACACCGGTCGAATACGACAAGTTCGGCATTGTCGATTCGGCGATAATTTGCCTCGATGACCTTGATATCGGCGCGAATATCCTCGCGGCCTGTCAAGACCAGCGTCGGCGGTTTGATCCGTTCGGGTACGATACGAACCGTCTCAATATCCTCGCTCGATGCCATACCGTTCCCGAGCGCTAGGTAGGCCGCCAGTCGATCGCTCTGAGCGTAGATCGTCACTTGCAGCATCGCGACTTCGTGCGGCGAACTCATCGGATCGAAACAGATATTGGCCATTCGCTTGAGGCACGACGCGTAAGTAACGTCGCCCATCGCCTTGGCGCCATTGGTCATCGCCGCTTTGATGGTTTCCGGATTGACCACGCCCGTGGGAGACATCGGCACATCAATTCCGACCAGGCCTAAGCTTCCGACGAGATCGGGTCGCTCGAAATGAAGGAGCGTTACCAAAATACCGCCGAGCGACGTGCCGAAAACCGCCGCACGCTTGATGCCGACCGCATCCATGAAGCGACCGACGTGGCGGGTGAGGTGACGTTCGGGCCTCGTGCCCACGGGCGGCGCGCGCCATTCGGTGAAACCGTGGCCGATGAGATCAGGCGCGTAGACAGAAAACTCGGTCGCAAGCGTTGGGATCACCCGGCACCAATTGTCGGCCGATATGCCGAACCCATGCACGAGCATGACCGGGTCGCCTTCGCCGGCATGATAGTAGCGGGTTCGAACCCCTTCGACGTCGACGAACGATGCGCGCATACTGCCCCCCCCCATAGTCGTCGACTGATTACGTTTTTCCGTCCGCACTTCGCGAACTATGCGGATCGGCTTACGCTTCGATTGACCCGTCGTCAAAAGTGACTAAGACTCTACGTGAATCGATTGGAGCCTCGAATGGCCGTCTCAGCCGCGCGAACGCAGTCAGAGTTGAAGTTCCATCCGGATCCCGAACATTCGAGCACACTGCCCGGATTTTACTACTTCGATCCAACGATCGCCACACACGAGCGAGAGGCTATTTTTCTCAAAAGTTGGCAATTTGTGGCATACGCCACCGACCTCGCCGAGGTCGGCTCCTATGTCGCGACCTTTGTGCTCGACCAACCGGTTTTTATCGTCCGGGGCAAGAACGGCCGCGTACGCGCCTTTTACAACGCCTGCACGCACCGCGGCCATACCTTGGTCGAGGGGCGCGGCGCGAAAACGATCATCACCTGCCCCTTTCACGCCTGGTCGTTCGACACCTCGGGCGCGCTCAAAGCCGCGGGCAACGCCGAGAACGTCGCTGGCTTCAAGCTTGATGATTTCCACCTGACCGAAATTCGCTGCGAGATCTGGGCCAACATGGCATTCGTCAATCTCGGCAACGACGCTGCACCGATGAGCGCAATGTACGGCGGACTGGCGCAAGAGTTCCGCGATGCCATACCGGGTTTCGACGATTTGAAGTTCGGTCGGCGCGATCAATACGACCTCAACTGCAACTGGAAATTCGTGTTCGACGGCCTCGAATGTTACCACTGTCCGCACATCCATCCGCAGGCGATGGGAACCGACCAGTCGTTCATGACGACGACTTGGGACACTTATGAGTACGATTCGTACTCGACCCACGTCGTTCGGACCGATCGGGACGTGCTCAAGAATCACCGCGAGCGGCTACCCTATCCGATTACCGAAGGCGACGACGTGGTCGACGACTACGTCTGGTACATGTGGCCGAACTATATTTTTCTCGCTCATCCGGGGCCGGCCAACTTCCATGTGACCCACGCGGTGCCGACTGGACCTGAAACCGCGCACCGCAACGTCGACCATTTTTTCGCCGAAAGCCCGCCGTCGGCGATCAATATCGCGCAAATGAACATGCATCGCGACGTGATCGTACCGCAGGACCGCGCGGCGATGGAACGGCAACAGCTCGGCGTTCATTCACGCGGCTACCGCCAGGGTCGGCTCATGGTCGACCAAGAGCGTTCATGGCGGAGCGAGCACGGGGTCCACCATTTCGACAAAATGGTGTGGGAAACGCTTAACGGAAAAAACTACTGATCGGCGCGCTCTCGGGCCGCTTGTCCGCCGCTCGACAATAAGCTGACCGCTACTTTTTGAAGAACGGCAGCACAGTCTTCATGAATTTCTCGGGATGCTCGATCTCGGGAAGATGACCGCACTCTTCGAACACGGCGATTTCGCCTTTGGGCAGACGCCGGTAATTTTTCTCGATGATATCGACTGGCGCTCGGATGTCTTGCCGCCCGGAGAGCATCAGGGTCGGCACCATGATTTTCTTGGGGTTGATCCGCACCCGGTCGTCGTTGACCGCCGCGGCGATACCCTCGCCGATTTTATTGTAGGCCGTCAGTCGATCGGGCAGTGCGTAACAAGTGACGTTGAGGAGTGCCACGTCCTTCGGCGACGATTCGCGCCGGAAGCAGATATTGGCGAGCCGATTGGTGCATGCATCCCATGTGCCGATCTGCATCGCTTTCGAGCCGTTGGCGTTCGCGGCGCGGATGACGGCAGGATCGAGCGTGCCGGTATCGGTGACCGGCGTATGAATGCCGACACAGACGAGCTTGGTAACCTGCTTGGGCCGCGCGAAGTAAAGCAGCGGGACAAGGACTCCGCCCAAGGAACTGCCGGCCGCCGCGCAAGTCTTGATCCCCACCTTGTCCATGAAGGCGCCAAGGTGCCGGACGATCGCTAGTTGCGGTGGCTCGCTTCCCGTATCGCGCCAATCTGTGAACCCGTGGCCGAGAATGTCGGGCGCGTAAACTGCATAGCCAGCCGACGCGAACGGGTCGATCACGCGGCACCAATTGTCGGCCGAGGCGCCGTAACCGTGGACAAGCAAGACCGCGTTGTCGCCAGAACCCGCGTGGTAGTAGCGCGTATTGATACCGCCGACATCGCAGAATGAAACCTGCATGGTGTCCCTCCGTGGCTCTCGGTTGGTGCCGAATATTGTCGGCCGCGAAGCCAGACGGCTGCGCCGAAAACGACGCAGCCGTCTGACGCGCTTTCTTCTTACGGCAGGTACTTATTGGTGAAGTAGTTGTCTGGGTTACTACCGACCGTAATGAGTTTGACCGAGAGCGCCCACTCCTGCGCCTTCTTCCAGGAGTCGCTGTCCTGCTTGAAGTAGACGCCCGACTTGTCTTTCCAATCGCTCATGGTGCGATCGGTGAAGCCAGCGTGCTCCTCAAGCGGGAATATTTCGTTCTTCTTGGCGAAGATCTGGTTGTACTTGGCCCGGTTCTTGTCGAACTCGCCGTGGCCGTTCGCGGTTGCCCGCAAAAATCGACACGTCGTCGCCGGATTCTTTTTCATCCAGGCGTCGTTGCCGGCAATGACCATGAAGTAGAACTCCGGCACGCCGTAATCGCGGAAGTTCCAAAATAGCGGTGCGCTCTTGTTGTCTTTCTTTCGCGCGTTTTGGATCGTGACCAATTCGCCATACGACAATCCGGTTATTCCGACGACCTTGCCCGCGGTCAACAATTGGACCGCCGCATAGCCTTGCGAAACCAATTCGACGTCCTTCTTGGGGTCGAGACCGGCCTTACGAATCATGGTCTCAACGGATTCGCGTCCAGCGAGGGTCGAGCTCACGCCAACCACCTTGCCCTTGAGATCAGCGGGCGTTTTCACTCCCGAGTCCGGGTCGACGACCAGCCCCCACGGATAGGTCCGCAAGATCGCCGCGACGGACGTCACCGGGATCGAGGTATCCTGCGACACCATGATCTCGGGCGGATAGGTCATGCTGAACGCGACTTTCTGGCGCGCGACCAGTTTGATCGGGTCGCTCGGCGTCGCCGGCGAAATCAACTCGACGTCGAAACCTTCCGCTTTGTAGAGACCGGCTTCCTGCGCGGCGATGATGGGCCCTTGCGACGCCCATGGCAGCCAATCGCCAACGATCGTCACTTTCTTTGCCTCGGCCGGCTTCTCGCAGGCGCTATTTTTCTGCGCCTGAGAAAACGCCGGAGTCGTCAACGCCATTGCGATGGCCAATATGGCCGCGCTTCTCATGATTGCTTTACACATCGTACGCTCCTCCCCGTTGAGTAGACCTTTGCGGATGAAACTCTATTTCGTCGTCGATTCAGTACGCACGAAATGCCAAGGGATGACCAGCCGCTCGACCACGACGACGATGAAGAACAAAGCGACAGCCATGATCGCAAGATAGAAAATGCCGGCAAAAACATAGTGTGTCTTGAACGCCGCATTCGAAGCGATCATCACCGGCCCCAACCCTTCGTGCGAACCCACGAACTCTCCGACAATAGCGCCGATCGGGCTGAGGATCGCTGCTTGCTTCAGCCCGGTGAATACGAACGGTAGGGCCCCCGGCAGACGAACCTTCTTGAAGGTCTCCCACCCGCTTGCCCCCAGCGACTCCATTAGAAACGTCATTTCGCGCTCGATCGAGCTCAAGCCGGCAAACGTGGTCATGAAGACCGGGAAGAAAATGATGAGGGCCGCCAACATGATCTTCGGCTCGGGGCCAAAACCGAACCAGATGACGAACACCGGAGCGATCGCAATGACCGGGATGGTTTGCGAATAGATGATGAGCGGGTAAAGCGCCTTACGGAGAGTATTCGAGTGGAAGAGGATCGCTCCCAGAGTCAAGCCAACAATCACCCCCAGAAAGAACCCGCCGATCACTTCCACCAACGTTACGTAGGCGGCATAGAGGAATCGGTCGGTCGCGCCTTCGATCGCCGTGTAAATGATCTTGTGGAGCGGCGGCAATATCCACTCTGGCTGATCGAAAATCCAGTTAAAGGTTTCCCAAAACAGGATGATCAAGGCGATCGCGATCAACGGCGCCGTTTGCGCACGGATCGATTGAATAAACGACTGCCTTTTGACTACGGAGCGCGCCGCAATCGCTTTTAGTTGTTCAACCGATCGAGCTTGATCAACCATTGTAAACTCCCCCCAATCGACTCGAATCGATCAACACTTGAGCCGGCCTTCTTCACCAAGCGCCGTCCATACCAAATGCTCGAAGTGATGGGTACCATGTTCGCTCCGCCACGACCGCTCGCGATCGACCATCAGCCGCCCCTCGCGATACCCAAGCGCTTTAACCCCATCGGCCTGCCGCTCCATAGCGCGCCGATCTTGCTGGAATACTAGATCGGTATAGTTGTCGAACTGTTGTTGCTCGTAACGCGACGGCGGATCATTGAGACAAAAATTGATGACGTGTCGCTCACAGGTCTCCGCTCCGGTCGCCATCGCGTGCAAGATCATGAAGTTTGACGGTCCTTGCTCGCACGTAAAGACCATGTTCGGCCACAAATACCAAATATAGGAGTCGACGATCAAGGCATCGCCAAGCTCATAGGGAAGCGCGCCCTTGCGCCCGGCGATGACATCGCGATTGCCCTTGATGATGTGCTCCTGCCAGATGCCGACCTCTTCCGATTCCCACGCCTGGAGCAGCGGACTTTCCTCGGCCGACATCGCTTGCGGATGAATGACCGGGCAATGGTAGCACTCGAGGCCATCGAGGATAAATTTCCAGTTAGCCTTGATCGGAAAAGTCTTGCGCTGTGCGAACTTGAGCCGGTCAAATCCCGGAATCGCGCGGCGAAACCGGTGTTCGAGCTCTCCAGCCTGACTCTTAAGCGAGGGCGCGGCAGGATCGAGATTCACGTAAACCATGAACGCGAGCGTCTCGACTTGAACCTCGACCAAGTTGAAGTCCTCGAGCTGAAAGCTGGCGACGTTTTCGGCATTTCCGGCCGCCTTCAGCACGCCGAAGGTGTCGTACGACCAAGCGTGGAAAGGGCAGGTGATGATGCCCTTATTGCCTTTTCCCTCAAGCAGAATGTGGCCGCGGTGCATACAGACATTGTAGAACGCGCGAAGCTCCCCATTCTTCGCGCGGATCACAAACACACGCTGGTCGAGGATGTTAGCCGTGATGTAGGCGCCAGCGCGATCGAGGTCGTGGGTCCAACCGACAAATTGCCAAGTCTTGAACCAAATCGCCTCTTTCTCGCGCGCGAACGTGTCGGCGTCGTAATAGAAATACGCTGGAAGCGTCGCCGAGCGCTCGGGGTCAGCACTAAACCGCGACGTAAAGCCGTCGAATTTTCGAGACAGCGCTGTGGGTGTCATTGTTCCTCCGAGGCGGGTACTGGCTGGGTCATTACGCCGAGGCGAGCCATCGCCTTCTTTCACAGTAGCCCGAAAACAGGAGTTTCATGGTGTCGCGACAAAGGGAAATCGTCAACCCAAGGTCGGGCGACTCGACTAGGCAGCAGGCATTTTACCTGATCATCAACTGGGGTAGCCAAGTGGCAAGTGCAGGAAAAGACATCACAAGCGCCGATAAAATGATCTGGATGAGCACGACCGGGATAACCGAGCGGTAGATATCGCGGACGTCGATCTCGGGACGGACGCCCTTCAACACAAACAACGAAAGCCCGAATGGCGGCGTGATGCCACCGAGTTCGAGCTGAATCATGAACAACACGCAGAGCCAAATCGGATCAAGCCCGAGCGCGGCGGCAACCGGCATGAAAATCGGCAGCGTAATCAGCATGATCGATACGCCGTCGATGAAGCAGCCGAGCACGAACATGACGGCCTGCATCCCCACCACGATAATCCAGGGCGCTACCGGCAACCCGGCCGCCATGGCGGCAAATTTCGATGTCGCCCCGGTCGCCGCCAGAATTTGGCTGAAGGCGGTTGACCCGGCGATGATCAGCAACACCATCGATGATGTCGCAACCGTCGCCATCAGCGATTCACGCAGGATCGGCCAGGAGAAGCGCCCGTATGCCGCCGCGAGAATCGCCGACGCGATCGCACCCATCGCCGCGGCTTCCGATGGGGTCGCCAACCCGAGAAAAATGAATCCGGTCACGATTAGGATGAGGAGCGAGAGCGGGATGAGAAGCCAGAGGGTCTTGCCCCGTTCACGCCACGATATCGAGGTTGTTTCTTCGGGCGGCGCCAAGTGCGGTTGCAGCGCCGCTCGACCGACGAAATAGAGCGCATAGAGAGCGGCCAGGAGAAAGCCCGGAACGACGATCGCGATCAACAATTTGGCGATCGAAACCTTAGCCAAGGCGCCGAGAAGCACGGCGAGCCCCGAGGGCGGGATCAAGACGGCGAGCCCGCCTGCTGCCAAGACCGATCCGACGGCGAATTCGGGCGCGTACCGTTTGCGCTGCATTTCAGGCAGCATGGTCGAGCCGAAGACTGCGACCGCCGCCATAGATGACCCGGACAGCGTCGCGAAAACGGCACCTCCAGCGACGGTCGATACCGATAGTCGTGCCGGCACCCGGCCGATCCACTTGTCGGCCGCATCGATCGTCATGGCCGCGATCCCCGAGCGCATCAGGATTTCTCCCATGAGGACAAAGAGCGGCACGGCGATGAAAACAAATTGCGCGACCGAACCAAACGCTCCCGCCGCCAGAAGCGTGAGCGCGACCGGACCAAGGACAACGATAAGCCCAACAACGCTGAGTCCGAAGAAAGCGATCGCAACAGGGAGACCGGTCGCGAGCGTCAGTAACAGAGATCCCAACAGCACTCCGAGCGAGACAGCCCAATCCATCGACTACCCCGATCCCTGCAGTGCGCTCAGCCGACGAGCGGCGAGGTCGGTGGTGCCGCGTTCGGCGAGGCGAAACGCGTGGCGCGGCGCAAGAATTCAATGGTCAAAAAGGTCGCGCCGATCGGAATGGCAACGTGAGGTAAATACTGCGGTATCTCCCACTGCCGCACGATCATGAGACCGCGCGTATAGAACTCGATGACGCTGAACGTGGTGCTCCAGGCGTAAACGGCGCAAACCACGGCGCCGGCCAGAGATGTCGCGACCTCGACCCTGCGCCGGGTCGCTTTGTTCATTCGCCCGACAATG
>SHVV01000023.1 GCA_009694095.1 Alphaproteobacteria bacterium
CCGGCTCGCCTAATTCGTCGATGATCGCGAGCCGTGCGGCGCCGCAGAGCGCGACCGCCGAGGTAAAGTCTAAGCCACGCGGGAAAATCTTGGCGAGATAGGCGACCGAGATTTCTCCCCGCCGCGGAAACCACTCATCGACCCGCAGGACCGAACGCGCGCCCTTGATCGCGACAGGCACCACCACGGCGCCGGCCCAGGTAGCGGTCGCAAATGCGGCAAGCTTGAAATCGAGTACGCCAGGTCGCGGGTTGGCCGTCCCTTCGGCGAACACACATAGGCAGCGCCCAGCTTCCAAGATCGACTTGAGCGCCTGGGCGTCGGCGGTGCTCTGCTCGACATCGAATCGCTCGACGAAATGCGTCCCAACGCGGCGAAGCAGCGCGCCGGCAAAAAACTGGCGGCCGAATTCGGCCTAGGCGACGAATGCGATTGGACCACGCAACGTCGCGATGATCGCCAACCCGTCGCGGTAGCTGCCGTGGTTTACCACCAGGACTGCGCTTCCGGCGCGCATGCCGCTCGCACCTTTATTTCGATCCGAACGCCGACAGCGCCGGCGAGCAGACGCAGGATTATTCGAAGAGCGCTCCAACGCGCTTTGAGCGTCGGCAGGGCGCATACGAGCGGCCAGCCGATCGCGGCGAGAAGCCCAACAACCGACCAAAAGTAACCGGCGTACAAAAAAGTGCCGGCAGCCCGAGCGCAGCGGCGAGTAACCGCCCAGGCGTTTGAGAGCGCGAGCAAACCGAGTTGCCACGGGACCGCCTTGGGTGGCGCCACGATGACGCCCTTCTCGTAGAGTTCACGGCAGGCGCTGCGCCGCAACTTGCCACTCGTGGTTTTAGGAACTGCATTGGGCGGCGCCAAGACGACGTCATCGGCGGGAGAGCCCAACGTGTCGGTCGCGAGCGCGTCGATCGCGGCCCGGAGCTTGGCGCGGGCCTCGTGATCGGTTTCGCGGGTCTCGGCGACCACGACCAGCTTTTCGGTCGCCGTGGCGGGATCTTGGACACCAAACACGGCAGCGCATCCCTTGCGAATGCCGGGAATTTCGCCGACGACCCCTTCTAGTTCCTGCGGATAGATGTTGCGTCCAGCCCGAATGACGATGTCTTTGACTCGTCCGATGATGAATAGCTCGCCGTTCGCGAGGTAAGCTCGATCGCCGGTCTCGACCCATCCGTCGCCAGCAAACAGCAGCCGCGTTTTCGGGTCGTTCCGGAAATAACCCTGAGTCGACGAGGGTCCGCGAAACTGCAGCCGTCCCTCGTGCCGCTCGGAGAGTTCGCGCCCGGTATCATCGACCACTCGGAACTCGTGGCGCGGCAACGGCAGCCCGAAGCCGACGATCTCGAGGGTCGGTTCGCCGGCGCGGGCGGGCGTTGCTTTGCTTTGTTCGGCAAGCTCCCGCCGGTCGATCCGGTCGACGACGAACGGCCTTCCCTGTGGTGGAAACGCGAGACCGACGCTCGATTCGGCCAAGCCAAAAACCAGCGCGCGGGCGTCTTGCCGCAGACCGTAGCGCCCAAAACGATCGTTGAACCGGCGGAGCGTTTCCGGATTGACCGGCTCCGCGCCATTGACGGTCATCCGCAGCGACGACAAGTCGAGACCCGCGAGCTTTGCGTCCTCGATACGGCGCGGCAAAATTCATAGGCGAAATTGGGCGCACCCGACAAAGTCGCCCGTCGGCGGTGAATTTCCCAAAGCCAATTTTCTGGCCGGAGGAGAAAGCCGATGGGCGACATAATGGCGACCGACACGACGAAATAAAGGCAGCCGAGCTATGCGCCGATCAGTCCCAGGTCGTGGTAGATCGGCAGCCAGCTCACGAAAACATCCTTAGATGGATCAACGTACATCGCCTCGCCCATCGAACGAATGTTGGCGAGAAAATTGGCGTGGGTCAGGACGACCCCTTTCGGATCGCCGGTGCTGCCGGAGGTATACTGAATAAGCGCGATATCGCTCGAGCGCGCCGGTGCACCCGGCACGCCGCCGACGCGGCAACGCTCACGGTCGCGACGGTTTCCACGCCCACCAGGGTCTCGACCTGGGCGCGAAGAACGAGCACGAGCTTGCGCGCCTCGTCGATCGTGACGAGGAGTTTGGCGCCGGCGTTGGTTAGAATCGCAGCTTAGCGGCGCATGTGATCGGCCAACTGCACCGGCCGCGCCGGCGGATAGATCGGGACCGGTACCGCGCCCGCATAGAGCATGCCAAAAAAAGCCGGAAAGAAATCGGCCGCCGTCGGCAGCATTATCGCGACTCGGTCGCCCGGTTCGATGCCACGAGCCTGCAGCCCCTGCATCACAGCGCGCGCCTGCGCGGCCAGCGTGCGGCAAACGATCGTCGTTTCGCCGCCGTCGGCGCCGTAGAGCCTGATATGAACCCAATCCGATGGAGGTTCGCGTGCCAATCGAGCACCTCGGTCAGTGAACCGGCTGACAGCGGCAGCGTTTCTTCGGGCCCCAACGCGAGCGGGCCCGATCGGCGCACTTGCCCGACGATTTTCTCTGGTCCGGCCTTGACCAGCGCATCGAGGATGTCGCCGATGGTTTCGGCCTCGGCCAGCGTCGATTCGGGCAGCGCGATGCAGAACGCCCGATCGACCCGGAGTAACAACTCAGTTCGGCTGAGGCTGTCGAACCCGAGATCGCGCTCGAGGTGACTTGCGAGCGTCACAGGTCGATTGACCGCTTGTGGTCTGATCTCAACCGCCAACGTCTGCGCGATCCTAAGAAGCCGGACCGCTTGGTCACCGCCTAAGGTCTCCGCGATCCGATATTGAAGCGAATGTTCGACCACACGATCCTGTCCACCGCGCGACGTTCACACCATAGCAACAAATGACGCCGGCCGGCGCCGCCCAAGCCAGACTGCGGTTTGACAGTCCGTCGTTGCTCACTTACGGAACCGTCGAAGCGATCGCAACTGCGTTCGAGCACATCGGAACCATGAGCGGACGGAAAATCCTCGTCATCAAGCACGGCGCCTTCGGCGACATCGTGCTTGCCACTGGCCCGTTCGCCGCGATTCGCGCGGCGCATTCGGGCGACCGCATTACGCTGCTCACGTCATCGGCGTTCGTCGAGTTCCTCGAGTCGAGCCCCTATTTCGATTCGATTTTAGTCGACGATCGACCAAGACTGTTTTCCATCACCGCATGGCGGTCGCTGGTCCGTACATTGCGCGCCGAGCGTTTCGATCGGGTCTATGACCTGCAAACCTCGAGCCGCAGCTTGGTTCTGTTTCACCTGCTCCGGTTTAGTCGCAGCATCGAGTGGTCGGGAACAGCACACGGCTGCTCGCATCCACATGGCAACCCGCGTCGCGACTTCATGCACACCATCGAGCGTCAGGCCGAGCAATTGGCGGCCGCCGGAATCGCGCGAACCCCGCCGCCCGACTTGAGTTGGGTTGGTTCGGATATCGCCCGTTTCGCGCTTTCTACGTCGTACGCCTTGCTCGTCCCCGGCGGTGCGCCACATCGGCCGGCTAAGCGCTGGCCGCAAGCCGCCTTTTCCGTCCTGGCCAGCCGCCTGCGGGACCGCGCCATTCAGCCGGTATTGCTCGGGACCAAATCAGAATCGGCGACGCTCGCGGCCATCGCTAAAGATACAGGCGCCTTGAATCTCTGCGGTCAGACCCGGTTCGCCGACATCGTCGGCTTAGCGCGGGCCGCGCGGTTCGCGATCGGAAACGACACCGGCCCGTTGCACGCGATCGCCGTTGCGGGCTGCCCGGCGCTCGTCTTGTTCTCGGCCGCGTCCGATCCAACGATCACGGCACCGCGCGGGCAGGCTATCCGGATCGTCCAAAAGGCGGAACTTAGCGCGGTGACCTCGACTGAGGTCTTAGCCGCGATCGAGGACTGGATCGACCGCTAGCGCATGGCGCGGGCCGCGGTCAACTCAGTCGGTGCGCCGCAAGGGGGCCACTTTACCGCCGTCCCAGCGCCGCATCCCGGGCGCGTCGACACCGTACTGATCGAGGACGCGGGCGACGAAGTCAGTGACGAGATCGTCGATCGACTGCGGCGCGCTGTAGAACGCCGGCATCGGCGGCATCACGACGACGCCGAGATTGGCGAGCTTGAGCATGTTTTCGAGGTGGATCGGGGTAAGCGGCGTTTCGCGTGGCGCCACGACCAGCTTGCGTCGCTCCTTCAACGTTACTTCGGCCGCCCGATGGATGAGGTTTTCGGAGAGCCCACAGGCGAGCGAAGCCAGAGTTCGCATCGAGCACGGAATGATGACCATTCCCGCCGTCAAGAACGACCCCGACGAAACCGCCGCGGCGAAGTCGCCCGGTTGATACCAGCGATGCGCGAGCGAGCGTACATGGTCGATGCTTTGCGTCGTTTCATGCTCAAGGGTCTGTTGACCCCATTTGCTGACGATCAGGTGCGCTTCAACTTTCGCGTCACGCAACGCTTCGAGCAAACGGATGCCGTAGACTGTTCCGGTCGCGCCGGTAATCGCTACAACGAGGCGCATCTTTTCTCCTCATCGGGGCAAGTGCCCACGGGCGCGCAGATCTCCGCCGGAAAATCGGGAAACGTCGCGAGATCGTTGCCAGCGAGGGCCGTCGTTTGGGTGAATTGGGTGCCGCTCACCTGGATGCCGTCACCGGAGTCACCGGCGAAACGAACCACGACCGACTCGAGCGCGCGTCGTTCGTGGCGCAGGGGCTTGTATTCCGGGAGAGCGCTCAAGCAGTCCTCCTCTGCAACCTATTCAGTATAGAACTTCGATGCCAACTCGCCCATCAATCGATGGCGGCTAGTAGTTGCTCGATCGAAGCGAGCTTGCGGCGTTGCGCGCCGGGCGGCGCCGCACCGATTTCGACGGCTTCGATCTTTTTCCAGTCGGCGAACGTCACCGTCCGCACGCGGCGCGAAGAGAGCAGGCCCGCCAACTGCGTGCGCCCCGGCTTGGCCCCTTCGGCGAAGTCAGCAGCAATATGTCCAGCGACCTTCACGCCGTCGGGGCGGTTGGTCGCGATCACGCCGCTCGGGCCGCGGCGGATCCAGCCCACCGCGTACAACCCGGGCGCGACACGGCCTTCGTTGCTGATGGCGATCCCGGCCACGTCATCGAACGGCACGCCGGCAAGGGCGATGCCGCGATACCCGATCGATGGCAGAACCAATCCACACGGAATAGAGAAATACTCACCGGTTCCGACCGAGCGCCCACCTTCGACCTTTGTCCGCTCGAATCGAACACCTTCGACGCACGCGCCGCCGAAAATTTCGACCGGAAAGGCATAAAAAAGAAAATGCACGCGCTTCGGTTTCTTTTCTCGACCTCGGCGCGCGAACTCCCACAAGGTCGCTAGATTTTTCGCCTTGAGCCGACGATCGCGTTCCGACGGTTCGTCTTCGACGGTTTGCGGCAGCTGGACGCCGTCGACCACTGGCGCGCAGTTTTCGAGCTCGCCCATTTCGCGGAGCTCGACATTGGTGAACTTCGCGTCGTTCGGGCCGCGTCGCCCGACCATGTAGACGTCCGTCAAGGGCGATCCTTGGATGACGCGCGCTGCATAGTCGGGGAGGTCCGAGGACACCATCTCGGCCGGCGTTTTCACCAACAGGCGCGCGATGTCGATCGCGACGTTGCCGACGCCGATCACGACCGCCGCGCGGACGTTCAGATCGGGGACAAGGGCGTGGAAATCGGGATGCGCGTTGTACCAACCGACGAACGCTGCCGCTCCATGCACACCTTTCTTGTCTTCGCCCGGAATTCCGAGCCGTCGGTCGAAGGGCGTACCGACGGCGAGAACCACCGCGTCGTAAAGGTCGCTGAGTTCGGCGACGCTAACGTCACGTCCGACCTCGACGTTGCCGAAATAGCGGACACTCGGATCGAGCGCGATCTCTTCGTACTTGCGCGTGACGTTCTTGGTCTTTTCGTGATCCGGAGCGACACCGCCCCGAATCAAGCCGTAGGGCGTTGGAAGCCGCTCGATGATGTCGATCTCGACCGGCCGCCCCAGGCGCAACAGCGCCTCAGCGGTGTAAAATCCGGCAGGTCCCGATCCAACGATCGCTACCGTGATGGCCTTGGGCATCAGCGCGACGTTTAATGGTTCGGGGCAAACTCGACCGCACGCAAGCGGTCACTGCGCAAAGGACAATATCGGCTAAAGCAGGTTAAAACGCATGTGCTCGCGTGCGACAATGGCGCCTTGCCAGGTCATCCGCGCGAGCCGCTCAAGTTGCTCCATGAAGAGATCTTCGTGATCGGGATCGTGGTGGAAAATCGCTAGCGTCTTGACGTTGGCTGCCTGGCACAGCCTGACGCCTTCCTGCCACGTCGAATGTCCCCAACCAACGCGGTTCGGAAACTCCTTATCGGTGTAGGTCGAGTCGTAGATCACGAGGTCAGCGCCTTCAATCAGCCCGAGAACGTTTTCGTCCGGCTTGCCGATGACATGCTCGGTGTCGGTTACGTAGCACACCGACTTGCCGCGGTATTCGATCCGGTATCCGGTGGCCCCCTCGGGATGGTTGAGAGCCTTGGTGATGATTTTGATGCCCTTGCCGAGGCTGAACGAGTCGCCGAACCTGAAGTCCTCGAAACTGAGCTTCGAACCCATCTTTTCGGACGGCACCGGAAAAGTCGGCTTCGACATCTGCCCGGCAATAATTCTGTGAATGCCGCCCTTGTCGGAGAGGTGGCCGGCCATAACCGTGAACGCACGATCCTTATGGAAGGCCGGCGAAAAAAAGGGAAATCCGTTGATGTGGTCCAAATGCGTGTGCGTCATCAGCATGGTCGCGCGCCGCGCATTTTTTTTCAGGTACCAGTGGCCTAGTTCGCGCAAGCCCGTTCCAGCGTCCAGGATGACGCGCTGACCGCCCATCGATACTTCTATACAACTGGTGTTGCCGCCGAACGCGTTGTGGCGCGGGGTCGGACAGGCGACGCTGCCACGCACTCCCCAGAACTTGATCTTGAACGCCATTTCTGCTGAACGTTCCCTCGTTTGCCGTTCCGCCGCCGAAGCGGCGGCGACGGTAGCCTCGACGCGCGATGGGCGGTGTCCCCTTCTATCGTCGTTTGAACTCTCGTCGGCCAATTCGATGACCAGCGAACACAGGAGGGGAGGATAGCATCTAACAATTATTACATGCTTTCGGTAGCTAACAGAAAATACCGGTTATCACAATATTTTTCGTGCCCAGCAGCCCGGTGCCGAGACAGCGAGAAAGAGTCGATTGGAGAAGGCGTCGTCGATGCCATCGAGTATTCGATCCCCGCCGTCGACGCAAAGCTCGAATTCGACCGCATCACCAAGAACTATTATTTTCTGGGTTGGCATCAACCGACGACAGTCGTCGAGTTGCTAGTCAACCTCGGCAAGCGGCAATCGCTTACGCCAGTGCAACGGGCCTAGATCGAAGTCGCCTGCGGCGACAACCTGCTTTACACGATGACCGAATCTGATGTACTGCACTCGGCGGCGATCGTGGGAATTCGCTCCCGTGGCGTCGCCATTAAGCCCTGGTCGCCGGTCATGATGGCGCTTTTCAAGAAGCAGTTGGACGGTATTTTTTCCGAAGAAGCCGGTCGCGACGCCAATTTCAAACGAACGCTCTCCGCGTTGACCTCATTCCGCAGCGGCTACGTCGCGTGGCGCGATATTGGAGCGCTTTGAAGCCCGGCCACAGGCAATGCGCTTCTACCGACCGGATGCGCCCCTGCGTTGCGGCCGAACGACGTGTCGCTAGAAGCGATTGATGGCGCCATGAAACTTAACCTACTCAAGAATCTCTCACGCGTTTTCCACTATGTGGTGCCGGCCGCGGTTTTGGTCGCCGTCTTGGCGTTCAAGCTCTACGCGCCCGTCGCCGAGGAACTCACGCTGCGGGTCTTCGACACCTTCCAGCGTCTGAACCCTCGGATCTACGAGGCGGCCCCGGTCCGCCTGCTTGATATCGACGATGAGAGTCTCGATCGGGTCGGCCAGTGGCCTTGGCCGCGCACGTTTCTCGCCTACATGGTGCGCCGGTTGACCGAACTCGGCGCGTCCGCGGTTATTTTCGACGTTGTGTTTGCCGAGGGAGACCGCACCTCGCCGGCGAACATACTGCCGATCTGGAACAGCACACCGGAAATAGATTCGCTCAAGGAGAAGGTCGCCGAGCTTCCCGATCACGACCGAGAGTTCGCCGCGGCGATTCGCGAAGCCGGAAACGTCATTACTGGATTTGTTCTCACCCAGGGAACGGTGAAACGGACTCCAACACGCAAAGGATCATACGCTGTCGCCGGCGATGATCCGCGTCCCCACCTTCCCGCCTACACAGGGGCGGTCGTCAATCTGCCGGACCTCGAAGCGGCCGGAGCGGGAAATGGGAGCTTCAACCTTGTGGCCGAGGTCGACGGACTGATACGGCGGGTCCCTATGTTCGTGCTCCTCGGCGATTCGCTGCAACTCGTCCGCGGCGGAAGCGCCGATCAAGGCATCTATCCGACTCTTCCGATGGAGGCCTTGCGGGTCGCACAGGGCGCGAAGACCTACATTCTCAAAAGCGCGGGCGCCAGCGGTGAAGGCGCGTTCGGCGAGAAGACCGGTCTCAACAATATTCGCGTCGGTCGTATCGAGGTGCCGACCGATTCATCGGGGAGAATTTGGATCCACGACACCGGAACGATTAAGAAGCGCTATGTCCCGGCCTGGAAAATCTTCGATGACAAAGAGCCGATCGCGGACGAGATCGCCAACAACATTATCATCGTCGGCACCAGCGCGGCCGGCCTCCTCGACCTTCGCGCCACGCCGCTCGCGGCGGTCGTTCCTGGAGCCGAAGTTCACGTTCAGGCGATCGAGCAAATGCTGCTATCGCACTACCTCGAACGTCCGGATTGGGCCGACGGCGCCGAGCCGCTCTACATCGTCGTGCTCGGCGCGCTCTTGATCGCTTTGATCCCTCATCTCGGCGCGATGTGGACCGGCATCATCGGCATGGGCGCGACCGTTCTTGCCGGCGGCGGATCGTGGCTGTTATTCGTCGAGCAACGTATGCTGCTCGATCCGGTCATGCCGATCATCGCCACGTTGCTCGTTTACATGGCGAGTTCGGCGATGAACTACTTGCGTACGGAATCCGAGAAAAAAGTCGTGCGCGCGGCGTTCAGTCGCTACATGTCACCGGCTTTGGTCGAGCAGCTGGCCGAAGACCCCTCCCGCCTAGTGCTGGGCGGCGAGATGCGCGACATGACCCTGCTGTTCGCCGATATCCGCGGTTTCACCTCGATTTCCGAACAGTTCAAAGGCGATCCGCAAGGCCTGACCAGGTTGATCAACCGTTTCTTGACGCCGATGTCCGATATGATCCTCGCGCGTCAGGGAACGATCGACAAGTATATGGGCGACGCCATCATGGCGTTCTGGAATGCCCCGCTCGATGATGCCAAGCATGCCGCGAACGCCTGCGGCACGGCCCTGGCGATGTTCATGGCCCTGCAGGCGGTCAACGACAAACTCAAGGCCGAGGCAGAAGCCGAGGGCGCCAAGTTTTTCACGCTCAAGCTCGGGATCGGTCTCAATTCCGGTCTCGTGTGCGTCGGCAACATGGGTTCCGATCAGCGGTTCGACTATTCGGTGCTTGGCGATGCAGTGAACCTGGCATCGCGCCTGGAAGGCCAATCAAAGACGTATGGCGTCGGCATCGTCATCGGCGAGGAAACGCAGAAGCGCGCGCCCGACTATGCAACGCTCGAACTCGATCTGATCGCGGTCAAAGGCAAGAAAGAAGCTGTGCGAATCTTCACCGTCGTCGGTGCGCCGAGCCTGCGCAACGATCCCAAGTTCAAGCAATGGGCGGACGAGCACGACAACATGTTAGCTGCCTATCGCCGCCAAGACTGGGCTGAAGCGCGCCGGCACCTCGAATCGTGCCGGTTGCTCGATGGTGCGATCGGGGACTTCTACGACATTTACGCCGATCGGATCACGGACTTCGAAGCCAACCCACCAGGCCCGAATTGGGACGGGGTCTACGTCGCCACCTCGAAATAGCTAAGCCACCGGGAAGTGGCAGGCGACCGAGCGGCCTGGGCCGGCATCGCGCCGCGCTGGCGCTTCGGTCCGACAGCGTGCCTGTGCGCTGGGGCAGCGCGGGTGGAAGCGGCAGCCCGTTGGCGGCTTGCGCGGGCTCGGAATCTCGCCGGCCAGGACTATCGGCGAGCGGCGACGATCCGGATCGATCGTCGGAATGGCGGCGATGAGCGATGCTGTGTACGGATGGGCAGGCCGCGCAAACAAGGTCGCGGTTTCCCCAACCTCGACGATTTGACCGAGATACATGACCGCGACAGTGTCGGTTACGCGGCGGATCACGTTGAGATTATGGCTGATGATGAGGTAGGTGAGCCCCCGCGTGATCTGAAGGTCACACAGGAGGTTGAGGAGGTCGCCCTGAACCGAGACGTCGAGACCGGCCGTCGGCTCGTCACAGACGATAAAACGCGGCGCTAGCACTAACGACCGGAGGAGCGCGACGCGGCGGGCCTGACCGCCGGAAAGCTCGTGCGGATATTTGTCGAGGTGTTGCGCCGAGAGCCCCACATCCGCCATGAGAGCTTCAATCTGGCGCCAGGTCGCTTCGAACGGAAGTCCGTGAACCTCGATCGGTTCGGCAAGTAAGCTGCGGATCTTCAGGCGAGGCGAAAGCGATGAAACCGGGTCCTGAAAGATCATTTGAACGCGGCGGCGAAAAGCCAGTCGATCGCTCGCCACGAGCGCGCGAACGTCCTCACCCTCGAACGCGATCGTACCGTCGATCGTATCCTTCAGCATCGTGATCGCCTTGCCGAGGCTCGTCTTGCCCGAGCCGCTTTCGCCCACGAGTCCTACCGTTTCCCCTGCCGCAATGTCGAGCGACACCTCGTGCACGACAACGAGGTCGCCGTAAGCGACGCTCACGCGATCGATCGCGACGATCGGCCGGACGGTCATCGCGCGACGTGACAGGCGGCATGCGTGCCGCCGGCGAGCGGACGCAGCAGCGGAACCGCGGAACGACACGCCGCGACCGCCACCGGGCAGCGCGGCGCGAACGCGCACCCGCCCGGCGGATCGATCAAATCGGGAACGTCGCCCGGAATCGAACGCAGTCGCCGGTCCGTCCCAGGGACCTCGGTCTCGCAGCGGATCAAAGCTTGCATGTAGGGATGTCCCGCTCTCGCGAACAGAGCCGCGCTAGCTCCGGTTTCGGCGACGGTGCCGGCATAGAGGACGATCACCTCATCACAAAGTTCGGCGACGGTGCCTAGGCTATGCGAAATGAAAAGAATCGTGCCGGCAAATTCGCGCCTGAGGTCGCGCAGCAGCACCAAGATTTGGCGCTCGATCGTTACGTCGAGCGCCGTCGTCGGCTCATCGGCGATGAGAAGGTCCGGTTCGGCCAGCAGCGCCATTGCAATCATGATCCGCTGGCGCATGCCGCCGGAAAATTCGTGGGCGAAACCGCCGAGCCGTCGTTCAGCGTCGGGAATACCGACCCGATCCAACATGGCGATCGCTCGCCGCTTACGTTCACGGCGGCCGAGGTCGGGATGCCGCCGCGCGATCACGTCGCCCAGATGACTCGCGATCGAAATCACCGGGTTCAACGATGTCATCGGGTCCTGAAACACCATCGCGATCCGCCGGCCTCGTAGTTCCTTAAAACCTCGTTCGCCCATCGCCGCGAACGAGACGCCGTCAAAGCGAATTTCGCCTCCGGTTACTCTCGCATTGGCCGGCAGCAGCATCGGCAACGCAAGTGCGAGCGTCGATTTGCCGGATCCGCTTTCGCCGACAAGGCCTACGATCGCACCCCGCGCCAGATCGAGCGACACGTGGCGGAGAGCGTGAACGTCGCCGCGCTCAGTCGCGAAGGCGACGCCGAGATCGCGAACCTCGACGAGTGCCGCCGTCACGGAATCCGCCGCAGCTTTGGGTCGATGGCGTCGCGCAATGCTTCGCCAAACAAGGTGAAACCCAAGGTCGCCAGCGAAAGCACCAGCCCGGCGAACAACACCGGCCAGAACGACTGCGTCAGATACGAGTATCCGTCGTAAAGCAGCGTACCCCAGCTAGCGAGCGGCGGACGGACGCCCACCCCGAGAAAGCTGAGTCCGGCCTCGATCGTGATCACCACCGGTACATCCATGCTCGCAAGCACGATGAGCGGCCCCGAGATGTTGGGAATAATGTGGACGAAGACGAGCCGAGGGCCGGACACCCCAATCGCGCGACTCGCCTCGAGGAACGGCGCGTTCCGAAGCGCCAGAACCTGGGCCCTGGCAACTCGGCCGAAGTGGGGAATGAACGTGATCGCGACGATCGCAATGACGTTCGCGAGGCTCGGGCCAAGAATCGCAACCATCGCGAGTGCCAGAACCAAGCTCGGAAACGAGGCGATAACATCGAAGACGATGAGGAAAAAGCGCTCGACCCGCGCCGGCGCGTAGGCCGCGGCGATCCCGAGCAGCGTGCCGCTGATCAGCGAGATCGAGATCACCGCGAACGCGACGACGATCGCAATCTGCGCACCGAACAGGACGCGGCTGAATAGATCGCGGCCCAGGTGGTCGGTCCCCATGAAAAAAGCGCCCGACGGATCGGCGAACCGGTTGGCGACGTTGATTTTGTTTGGCGCATAAGGCGCGATCCATGGGGCGAACAACGCCATCGCCACGATGAGTAAGACGAGCACCAATCCGACGCGCCCTGCGCCGCGCGCCCAGACCTGCGCGAACACCGAACTTGCCGGCCGACGGATGTTCATGCCGGCGCCGCAGCGCGGGCGCTCTGGGCGCGGATACGGGGATCGATCCATCCGTACGCCATGTCGACCGCTAGGTTGACCAGAACGAATAACACGACGACCGCGAGTACACTCCCCTGCACCACAGGATAGTTGCGCGTCCCGATCGCGTCGTAGATGAGCTTGCCGATCCCCGGCCGGGCAAAGATGATTTCAGCGAAAATTGCGCCGCCCAGCAACCGGCCAACACCCAAACCGAGGATTGCGAGCGTCGGGATGCTCGCGTTGCGCAACGCGTATTTGTAGACGATCTTCGTTTCGGAGAGGCCGTAGGCCCGGCTCGTTCGAATATAGGGCTCGCTCAAGACTTCGAGTAGCGAGCTTCGCATGAGGCGGGCGATATATCCGATCCACGACAGCGCGAGCGAGAGACTCGGAAGGATGAGCCGTAGCGCCGCATCGCCCCAGTCGCCCGATGGGCCGGTGCCTAGCACGGGGAGCCAGTTGAGCCAAATCGAGAAGATCAGCAACAAGTAGATCGCGATCACGAAATTCGGGATCGCGACGACGCTCACGCTGGCGATCGCGAGGAATTGATCGCCACGCGAGCCCGGGTGCGTCGCTGCGTAGCAACCGAGCGGGATCCCGAGCAGCACCGCGAAGCCGATCGAAACGAACGTCAGCGTTAGCGTGTACGGCAGCACTTCGATCACGCGATCCAGCACCGGGCGCCCCGACACGACGTCGCGACCGAGGTCGCCTTGGACCATATTCCAAAGGAAAAGTCCGAGCCGCTCGTAGACCGGTCGATCGAGTCCCATACGGCGTTGGAAGTCGGCGATAACTTCGGGCGTTGCCTGGGGACCAAGAAGCACCGACGCCGGGTCGCCGCGGACCAAGAGCGTCAACGCGAATAGCAGTATCATCGCGCCCAAAATGACCAGAGCCGTAGTGATCAGACGGCTGGTGAAATACCGGAGCGCCGCGTGCCGCATGGCCGCGTTGTTCCCCGCTTCAAGCTGCGCTCGGAATGCCAATAATCCGGGCGTTAGCCCTCGTTATGCTTCGCCGAAAAGACCGAACTGCCAATCGGTTCCGTTCGGAAGAATGGCCGGTTTCACCCAGGCCGCCGCACCGAAAACAGCGCTGTCGTAGGTGAGCCAGATGAACGCAGCCGAATCATCCATCAATTGCTGCATGCGGATCATTGCCTTGCCGCGCTCGGCCTCGTCGTTAGTCGAAGCAGCGAGCACATGAAGCTTGTCGTACTCGGGGTTCGTCCAGCGCTGCCAATTCCACACTCCGACCTGCTCCGACACGAACCACTGCGAGGTGAAGCTCGGGTCCATCTTGGCGGAAAACAACTGCAGCGACATGTCGAGGTTCTTGCCAACGTCGCCCTTGCCGACACTCCAATAAGAACCGCCGTCGAGCGCTTCGATCTCAACCGTAACGCCGATCTCGGCCAGATTCGACTGAACAACCTGTGCCATTGTTTTGTATGCAGCCTGATTGAGCACGGTTAGCCTGGTTTTAAATCCCCCCGCGAGCCCCGCTTCGGCCAACAACTTCTTCGCCCCGGCGACGTCGCGTTTGCGCACGGGCGCGTCTTTCCAGTAGCCGAGCAACGACGACTGCAGCATCGCATTCGCCCGCTCGACTTTGCCGCCAAACGCAGCGGTCAGCGCTTCGTCGACATCGACCCCGAGGCGAATCGCCTGGCGTACTTTAAGGTTGTCGAGCGGTGCTTTTTCGACGTTCAGCCCAATCCACAAGTACCGCATGCCCGGCATCTTCACGACCTTAAGCCCGGCTTCCTTGGCAATGGTATCGCCGGCGACCGGGTCTTCGAACCGGGTGAAGTCGATTTCTCTAGCGCGCAGCGCAATCTCGGCCGTTTTCGATTCTTGAATTGGCCGGACGATCACCTCGCGAAACACGGGCTTCGGCCCCTTGTAATCAGGATTGGCGGCAAGTACGAGTTGACGATTGGGCTCCCACTTTGCAATCCGGTAGGGGCCCGAACCGACGAGTTGGCTGGTGATTTTTTCGCCGAGCGCTTCGCCCGCCTTCTTCGAGAGAATATTGCCGGACGTATCGCAGATCGCGGTGCGCCAAATCGCCGGCGCCGCGTTCTTCAGATGAATTTTACCGCTGTACTTGCCGGTGATCTCGACCTCTTTGAGCGCGCCCCAGTCGCTCGCATACGAGCTCTTCTTGCCGTCTTTTTGAACGATCCCAAACCGCTCGAAGGAGAACTTGATGTCCTCGGCCGTCATCTCGCCGTAACCATCGCTGAACATCTGGCCCGGCTTGAGGGTGAACTCGATCAAGGTGTCGCTCACCTGTTTGATCGTCTCGGCCGCATCGGGCGCATAGTGGAGCGAGCCGGTCTTAAAGGACGCTAGGCGTTGGCAACACGCGCTGATTACATTGCCCTCGGCCGCGCCGATGCGAAACGCCGGATCGAGGATTTGGATATCGCGATCCTGCCGGACGACGACTCGATCGCGCGCCGCGCGAACGATGTTTGGAAATCCGAGCGCGGCGGCGCCTGCGGCGGCGGCGCCCAACTTCAGCGTCGAACGGCGAGAAAGAGTGGCGGCCATTGTTCCCTCCCGGGGGTCTATTTTGTCCATAGAAACGCCCATACATCCTGCGCCCGGGGTAAGAATGGTGCAACGCGCATGATAAGCCATCGTTAGCCGCCCCTACTTCGAGCGTCGCCCCCGTCGTGGTAACGCCAAATTCCAAGTTCGATGCGCAAAGCGCGCGCCGCCGTCGAACGCTGAAAGTTCCGACTCAATGTGAAGAGTGTCGGAGTCACTGCTGATCGACGTCCAAGTCTCGGCGCGCGCCGACCAATTTCCTCGCGCGTGCGAGACGTGCCAGCGCGCCTCCTGGCGCGCGCCGGTTGACCCCTCCGTCGTGATCGAGTACCGCTCTTCCCCGGTCAAACTGACGTCGAGACCATCGGAGAAACGAAGCCGTCCTCGATCCTTGCGTATGACCATGTGTCGCGCGCCTCCCACCAGATCGTTCTCGATGCCGCTCGTGCGATTGCCGGGCGTTACGATCACCGGTGGCGCTGGCTTTGCGCCGACGGCAAGCGGCGGCGAAAACGGCCGGAGTGGCAACTCATCCGCCGGGGCGCGGCGAACCGGAAGAACCAAGCGGCTGTTCTCGGTATAAACCGTTATTGTCGTTGGGTCCGGCGCCGGCCACGCCATCGGCCAATAGCTTGTCGACAAAGCCAGGCGTAGGCGGTTCCCGGCGAGAAAGCGGTGTCCGATCGCCTTAAGCGACAAGCGCACCCGGTAACGACGCCCGGGATCGAGCGCGGACCAAACCGCGTCGCTCTCGACGTGGTTGAGACTGAGAAGACCGTACGTCACGCGGGTCGAGGCGCCGTCGGGGAATAACTCGCAAAGGCGCGCCGCTACCATCGCCGTCTCGCGATCAACCGAGAACGTAAGTTCGACCTCCGGGAACCCGATGACTTCGATCGGCGCCGTCAACGGATCGGTGTCGAAGCACAGCGAACAGCCGTCCTCTTCGCGTTGATCTGTCGGCATTTCCGCGCCAAAGCCGTAGGGGCACCAGACGCCGGCGGCAACGCCGGTGGTGATCGGCGAGCGGACGACCAGCTTTGCCGCTTCGCTAACTCCAAGCCGCCCGGGCGCAAGAGCGAATGACTCCGCCTGGACGCTGGGGGACGGCCAACCTGATTCGCCGATCCAACGGCCGGGTCGGCTCGTATAGCGCGGGGACGGACGAACACCGTCCTGCAACCAGAGCCGCAGCGGCGGTTCCGCCAACATCCCGCTGTCGATGCCTTTGAGCCAATGGTCGAACCATCGCGTGACCTCGCCGAGGAAGTCGATCGGCTGCAGGTGGGCGAGGTTGGGATAGGAGTGCGGCCACGGACCGATCAGACCGCGACAAGGTGCCCGGCTGTTTGCGACCAGATGAAACACGGCGTTCGTATACGCGTCCTCCCATCCCGAAACCGCCAGCACCGGTATTTCGATCGCACCATAGTCCTCGGCGATGGAGCCGTGCCGCCAATAGTCATCGCGCAACGGATGGCGCATCCACTCGATCACCGGCTGCGCCATGCCTTCCAAGCGCGCACGCCACAAATCGCGCCAACGGTCGCCGACGGCGAGCGGATCGGGTGGCCGCGTTCCCATGGCGAAGAAGGTAGCGCCCCATCCGAGATTCCCGCCCAGCAGGCAGCCGCCCGAATAGTGCGTATCGTCGCGATAGCGATCGACGACCGACGCGACGCTGACGATCGCTTTCAGCGCCGGTGGCCGCCGCGCCGCGACTTGAAGCGCGTTGAACCCGCCCCAGGAGATGCCCATCATGCCGACGGCGCCGTTGCACCAGGGCTGGCGTGCGATCCAGGCAATCACCTCGATCGCGTCGTCTTGCTCCTGTTGCAGATATTCATCGACAAGGACGCCGTCCGAATCGCCGCTGCCGCGCATATCGACGCGTAGGCAGGCGAATCCGCCGGCTGCAAGTTCGGTGTGCATCGGTCCATCGCGGAGCACCGTGCCATCGCGCAGCCGATAGGGCAGGTATTCGAGGATCGCCGGTACCGGCCGGTCCAAACGTTCGCCCGGCAACCACAATCGAGCTGCTAACCTGACTCCATCGCGCAACTTGATCCAGACCAATGGCTCGACATGGACATTGGCTATGGCTTCTGGATGGGGCATCACGCGACGAAGACCGTTTCAGTTTGCCCGACGCCGATTCATCCACCCAGAAGTCTGGGAGCAAGCACCGATCCGTCCTAGAATACATCATGGCAACCACCCACCGCGAGGCTGACAAGATGGTGAAGTTATTCGGACCGCTGGTCTTTCTCGTAACAGCCGTTTTCGCCGTCGGCAGCGCGGCCGAGCGCGCGGTGGCGCAGGAGTCGAAACCCAACCCCTTCCAGTCCGTCGTCCGCGTTCACGCCGAGATTCCGCCCGATGCTCGCTCGGCCCAGAGCCTCGGGAGCCAGCGCATGGGCAGCGGAACGGTGATCGATGATTCAGGCCTCGTCATTACGATCGGCTACGTGATCATGGAAGCGATGTCGATCCTCGTATCCGACAATCAGGGCAAGCCGGTGCCAGCCGAAATCGTCGGATATGATTACGAGTCCGGACTGGCGCTCGTGCGCGCGACCCGTTCGCTCGGAATCAAACCGATGCAACTTGGTGACTCAAGCAAACTCAACGTCGGCGAGTCGATCGTCGTCGCCGATTTTCGGGGTTCCGACGGTGCCATTCCCGCCCGGATCGCCGCGCGCCGCGAATTCGCGGGTTATTGGGAGTATTTGCTCGACGAGGCGATTTTCACCTCGCCGCCGCACCCCAATTGGGGCGGAGCGGCGCTGATCGGTCTCGACGGCAAACTTTATGGCGTCGGGTCGCTCGTTGTGACCGACGCCAAGGGCGAAAAGCAGCCCAACCCAGGGAATATGTTCGTTCCGATCAACCTTTTGAAACCGATCTTTGCCGAACTGCTGGCCGACGGGCGGCGGAGCTCACCGAGCAAACCTTGGCTCGGCCTCTTCTCGGCGGAATACGAGGGCCGGGTCGTCGTGACGTGGGTTAGTCCCGACAGTCCCGCCGAAAAGGCCGGAATGCAGCCTGGCGACTTCATCTTGAGCTTGAAGGGCAATAAGATTGCCAACGTACCCGACTTCTATCGGAAACTTTGGACATTCGGTTTGGCTGGGGTGGACGTTCCACTAGAGGTCCTGCGAGAGGGGTCTGAACGGAAGGTCGTCATCAAGTCCGCCGACCGGTATAAGTACATGCGTTGGCAACGTAGTTATTGAGTTCTCCCACTTCCAAACTCTCGTTTGATGGTGCTTCTGTCGTGAAGAGATTGAGTCGTTTCGTTTATCTGTCACTGATTGCCTTCACCCTAACGCTCGGCACTCCGCAGGAGTCCGCGGCGCAAGCGCCGAACGACCAGGCGGCCCAATTCATCGGCGCGTTGGCCCAGAACGCACTTGGTGCGTTGCAGCAGCCCAACATGACGCTCGAGCAGCGCGAAACCGTGGTACGCGAGATGCTTCGCAACGGCTTCGATGTCCCATTCATCGGCCGTTTCGTTCTCGGCAAACATTGGGCGACAGTCACGAACGAACAGCGCGACGAGTACCAGCGCCTGTTCGGCGAGTTTGTCGTCAAGACCTACGCCGCCCGCCTTGGCGGCTACTCCGGCGATAAATTCGCGGTCACCAGCGTCCGCGACGCGGGAGACAAAGATGTCTTAGTCCATACCCAGATCGTTCGCCCGAGCGGGCCACCACTCGAGTGCGACTGGCGCGTTCGCGTGATCGACGGCCAACCGCGCATCATCGATGTAATGGTCGAAGGCATTAGCATGGTCGTCACGCAGCGCTCGGAATTCGCTTCGCTCGTGCAGCGAAACGGCATCGAGGGGTTGCTGGCTTCCTTACGCGCCAAGACCGGCCGAATCGGCGCAACGACTTCAAGTTAAGTGAGGACCATGACCATTCGTAGATACTTTCTATTGACCCTGGCGGTCCTTTCTGGTGCCGCGTTCGCACTTGCAACCGGCCCGGCCCGCGCCGACTTCGCCTCCGGCTGGAACGCCTATCAGAAGGGCGATTTCGCGACCGCACTCGCGGAGTGGACAACCCGGGCCGATCAGGGCGATCCGAAGTCCCAGTTCAACCTCGGCGTCCTTTACGACGAAGGCAAAGGCGTGGCCCAAGACCGCCGCAAAGCGTTCGCGCTCTGGGAAAAGGCAGCGAATCAGGGTTACGCCCCGGCGCAGCACAACCTCGGCAACCTTCTGCTCGCGGGCGAGGGAACGAGCCAAGATGTCGTCCGGGCGGTATCTTGGCTCGAGAAGAGCGCGGCACAGGGCTTCGATCGCTCGCAATACACGCTCGGAAAACTCTACGCCGAAGGCGTCGGCGTCGCGAAAGACCCGGCTAAAGCGTTCGCCTTGATCAAGGCTGCCGGCGATCGAGGCGATGCGCGCGCTCAATACAATATCGGCAAGATGTATCGTGACGGCGTCGGGGTCGAAAAAGATGCAACCGAGTCGCTCAAGTGGTTCGAGCGGGCGGCGCTCAGCGGCCATAGCGGAGCCCAAGCGCGGCTCGCGATGCGCTATTCGCGCGGCGAAGGCACCGCGCGTGATCCGACGCGCGCGCTGGCGTGGCTCAACATCGCCGCCGCGGCGGGAAATGGCGACGCGGTCACAGCGGGCAAGAAACTATCGAGCAACTTGACGCCAGAACAAGTCGAAGCCGCGAACAAGCTTGCCGCACAGATCAAGGCTGAGATCAAGAAGTAACCGCCACGTTCGGCATGCCAACTGACACTCGTCATTAGATTGATTAACTAGCGCAGCCGACCGTTCGGTCGGTTGGGGGAAATAATGCGCACAGCGCGTGGTCAGTTCACCGCCTTCGCCGTTCTAACCGTTTTGTCGCTAGCGGCGGCGGCGAACGCCCAAGGTGTTTCTCCTGACGTTCGCTCGCGCCTCGAGGCGGCGGCGGCGAGCAGCCGAGCGCTTACTCAAAATTCGCTTGCGCTCGGACAAAGCCTACAAAATCCAGCCCTTGCTCGCACTCTCGCGGAGAACGCAGCGCAGAATGCCGACACCGCGATCTCAACCGTCGTCGTCACGGAAATCTCACGCCAACCTCGAGCCGCCGAAGAGATCGTCGCTGCGGCTTTGGCGATCGCACCGGCCTCGCGTTCAGCGATTCTAGCTGCGGCCACCGCCGCCTTTCCAGCCAATACGACGCGCTTGGCCAGTACACCGGGCGCCAATCTCGGAGTCCCGGCTGTTCAGTTGGTGGGGGCTGCACCAAGCGTGCCGCCGCGGTCCTCAGGGGCACTCACGCCGCGAACCGCGACACCTCTATCGGGTGTCGGTGCTGCTTCAACGCGTACACCGCTGCCGACGGAGGCCGCGGTCGCGCCCTCCTCGGCTCCGCCGGGACAGCTGCAGCGTGGTCCGCGACGCCTACCGCCGGGCGGAGCGAGCGGCCCAGAAACGATCAGCGATCCGCTCGAAGGCTATAATCGCGCGATGTTTGCCGTGAACGACGTCTTCGACACGTTCGTGCTAAGGCCAATCGCCGCCACTTATGGGTATGTCACGCCAACATTCGCTAAAGAAGCGGTTCGTCGCGCCATTAACAATATCAACAGCCCGGTGATCCTCGCCAATGATTTGCTGCAAATCGACTCAGTCGGTGCCGGCATCACGGTCGGTCGATTCGCAATCAACTCAACCATCGGCCTGCTTGGATTGATCGACGTTGCGGCGAGTTTCGGCCTCGAACCGCACCACGCTGACTTCGGGCAGACGATGCATCGCTACGGCGTCGGCGTCGGACCCTATCTGGTACTGCCGGTCCTTGGTCCGGCGACGCTGCGCGACTTGACTGGGCGCGGAGTCGACATCTTCTTCGATCCGCTGACCTACATCCTCACGACCGGACAAAGCTTGGCCGTCGGCGGCACAAAAGGCCTCGTGAAGCGCGAGGAGTTGCTCATGCCGCTCGAAGAATTGCGCGCTAGCGCGGTCGACTACTACGCGGCTCTACGCTCCGCCTACTACCAAAATCGCGCCGTAGAACTCGGGCTGGCGAACGCGGGCTCCTCGTCAAGGGCGGTCGACAAGCTGTTCGACGAAGCCGAATAACCGCGCGAGAACGGAAGCGGACGTGCCTATCTACGGACCCGACGTCACGCTCGAAAATCCGGCGTATGTCGACCCGACCGCGCAAATTTTCGGCAAGGTCACCGTGCGTGAAGGCGCGTCATTTTGGCCGAATACGGTGGCGCGCGCCGAGAATTTCGAGATCGTCGTCGGCGCTTGGTCGAATATCCAGGATTTCGCGATGCTCCATGTCGGCGCCGCAAGCGGCACCTACATCGGCGCGCACTGCACGATCACGCATCACTGTACGATCCATGGCGCCACGATTGGCGACAATTGTCTAATTGGGATCAACGCAACCCTGATGGACGGTGTTGTCGTCGGAGACAACTGTACGGTCGCCGGCGGCGCGTTTCTGACCGAGGGAACGACTATTCCGCCCAACTCGGTTGTCATGGGTATTCCGGGTAAAGTCGCTCGAACCCACAATGGCTTCGTCAAAAATCGGATCAACGCTTGGTACTACGTCGAGAACGCGCGCTCCTACGCCTCGGGCAATTTTCGCAACTGGAACAGCGAAGAGTTCCGGCGCGCACTCACCCTCGAACGCGAGCGTCTCGAACGTGAGTTCGATCGCTGCTACCCCTCCTGAATAGTCCAAGACCCTCCAAAACGGTCCTCAGGCCCATGTCCCTGCGAACGCTTGACCATGTCGAGGTCGACGGCAAGACCGTCCTCGTCCGCGCCGATCTCAACGTACCGATCAAGGACGGTCGCATCACCGACACGACACGCATCGATCGGCTGGTACGAACCTTGAACGAACTGATCCGGCGAAACGCCCGCATCGTGCTGATGTCTCATTTCGGCCGCCCGAACGGTAAACGCGATCCAAAACTCAGCCTCGCGCCTGTTCTCGGATCGTTGAGCGCAGCCCTGCCGAACGCGCGCGTCACCTTCGCGCCCGACTGCGTCGGCCCGGCGACCGAAGCCGCGGTCGCGGCGCTCGGCGCGGGCGACATCGTGCTGCTCGAGAATCTTCGGTTCCATGCGGGCGAGGAGGCCAACGATCCAACCTTCGCCAAGGCGCTCGCGCGACTCGGCGGTGTCTATGTTGACGATGCTTTCTCTTGCGCACATCGGGCGCATGCCTCGATCGACGCCCTGGCGCGATTGATGCCGGCGGTGGCCGGGCGATTGATGGAAGAAGAACTCACGATGCTTGGCCGCGCCTTGGCATCGCCCAAGCGCCCGGTGGCAGCCATCATCGGCGGCGCCAAAATATCGACCAAGCTCGCGCTGATCGAAAATCTTGTCGGCCGGGTCAACACGCTCGCCATTGGCGGCGGAATGGCTAACACGCTTCTGCTGGCACAAGGCGAGTCAATCGGAAAAAGTTTGTGCGAACATGATCAAATCGGTGCCGCCCGGGCGATTGTCGCGCGAGCCCGCACGTCAGGGTGCACGATCTTATTGCCTCATGACGTCGTGGTCGCACGCGAACTCAAGTGCGGCGTCGCGCACCGAATAGTTGCGCTGGGTGCCGTCGCCACCGACGAAATGATCCTCGATATCGGCCCTAACTCGGTTGCTTCAGTAAAGCGCTCGCTCGAATCGTGCCGAACGTTGATTTGGAACGGCCCCGTCGGCGCGTTCGAATACCCGCCTTTCGATGCCGCAACGACCGCGCTCGCCCGCATCGTCGCCGATTTGACGACGCTCGGCACGCTGCTCTCGGTCGCTGGTGGCGGTGAAACCGTTGCCGCGGTCAATTCGGCCGGCGTCGCCGAGAGGTTCTCGTACCTTTCGACCGCCGGAGGCGCGTTCTTGGAGTGGATCGAGGGTCGCGAACTCCCAGGGGTCGCAGTGCTCGAAGGCCTCTAGCCAACTCGAACGTTACGAAAGTCTGGCGGCGAAGGTGTCGTCGATTCCAGCCGTAAGCAGGCTGAGTTTGAGTTCGTCGATCTTCCGCGACCGTTCCTTACCGGTCCGCGCGGGCGCTGAATATAATTTCAGAAAGTCCGGTTGCAAGATGTGGCGGCCAATCAACCTCTGCGCGATATCCCGGTGGGTCCCAGGGATAAAGGCGGCGTCGCCGCAGAGTTTTATCAAGTAATCAGCCTTCGCCGCCGATCCCTTTCGTTCGCGATCGATGCGGGCGAAAAAATTTTCTTCTTGATGTAAGCGTCCTGTAGTTCGGTCTGCGCTTTTTCATATTTAAAACGCGTCGTTTCGTTGAGTCCGGACTCTAAAACCGAGCGATGAAGCATAGCGGAGGGCGCCACCGAATCGCCCGGGACCTGCTTGTCGACTTTGAACAACTTATCCCCAACTCACGGTCTTCCATTACAAAGTCTATATAATTCTTGACCAAGCGCTTGTTGTTTTGGCCTATCAGAAAATCGTGTACGACGATCAGCGTTCGTACTTGATCGACTTTGTTGGGGAGCTGGCGCAATTTTTCGCCGAGATTTTCGACCGACAAGGTCCGCAAGATGCGGCGCTCGATAAGATCGAAGGTTCGCACTCCGCCGATAAATCCGCTCCCAACCCGTAGAACGGGAACGAGACGCGCTATTGCCGACAGCTCGTTAACGCGGCCGGGCGTCGGACGCCGGTACGACCCGCCCTGAAATCATACTCATTCAATTCCTTCAACGGCTGTACCTGCCCGACGCCTGACACGACGGTCTGCGCGCGCCGACCTGCGGCCGAAGTAACCGCTCATAGGAAAACCGAAAGAACGCCGGTATAGCCGTAGATACGGTCATGCGATATTTCACCGTTGCAAAAAAAACCGACAATCGGGCAATCGCCAAGTTCTTCACGAATCGCGCCCATCTCTCCTGACTTCGGCCCGAACATGTTCGGGCCGCGTGCAACGCATGAATAGTAGACAGCGCCGCGCGGGGTGCGGCCGGCGCGGTGCTTGACGTCGGCCAGCATTCGTTTCAGATCGGCGCGTGCGCTGGTGGCGTCGCGTCGGCAGAACATGAGGCGACGGCCGGCGTCGAGCCTTGCCCCCACCCCAACCAATCCGCGCTCCGGATCGATTCCCGTCAAGTTACGAACGACATAGTCACCACGGTCCGAGCCGGACACCGGCAAAGCCACGAAGATATAATCACCGATTCGGCGTAAATCGCGCGCCAGAAGTTCGCCAACATCCTCCTTCAAGACCTCCAGCGCAGGCCGATGATCGAGGGAGCTCAATACGTTGCCGCGCGCCTCGGTGATTTCGTGGGTTGGGCCTAGTGGGGTGCAACCTTGCGTCAACCCGGAGACCACCTCGACCCCGCTCGAAAACAAGACGCCGGAAAACGGCGTCTCGCTGTCGACGGTATCGGCGATCTGCGGGTATCCGGCGGAAGAAGAGGTCAATCCACCGACGAGAAAGCTATTGGTCGAAGCAACGAATTGCGGCAGAAGAGCGTCAAGGTGGGGCGTGCGCGGATCTGCATGAACGATGCCGAAATGCGACTGGCTCGCTCCCAACCACGCGCCGTGCCGATCAAGAAGCTCGTCGAGCGGACCGTGTCCGGCCTTGAACACATTGAATGACCCGTCGGGGAAAGCACCCGCCATGACCACGATCGCCGGCTCATCGTAGTACTCGCGTCCGCTCGCCAAGACGCCATGCCCCGATGTACCAACCCACCGATCGAGGCCGGTTTCACCCTTGAAAAACGCGACGATACTTCGCGAGTCCGCAACGAAATAGTCGGTCAAGTAAATGAAGCCAATATTAGCCTCGGCGGGCAGGGTGCCCAGCTGCTGGAGGCAATCCTGGCATACCGCCTTCCAATCGGTCCCACTGGCATGGCCTAGGGCGAACCGCTCCATCCACGCACTTCCTTCCCGCCGATTGATCGATCGATCGATCAAACTCCATTGCCGGAACACGCCCAAGTAGTGTGATGGCCGTCACCACAAGTATACATGCGAAACACCCACGGAGGTGAAGGGACAGGGAATTTTGAAACCACCCCCCCCCACCGTGATATTCGGTGAAAGCTCACG
>SHVV01000024.1 GCA_009694095.1 Alphaproteobacteria bacterium
ATAAGCACGCCGATCCCGGTCGAGATTGTGACGATCGGCGAGGTGTCGCGCGCTCCAGCTAAAAAAGAAGAACCAAGGCCCGAGCCACCGAAACCGGAGCCGCCAAAGCCGGAGGCCAAGCCAGAGCCGCCGAAGGTCGAACCCAAACCGGAACCGCCGCAGCAACCAAAGGAGGTCGCCGCCGCACCGCCCGAGCTGCCCAAGGCCGCGCCTAAACCAGAACCGGAGCCGATCCCGGCACCTGAATTGAAGCCGCAACCCAAACCGGTGGTAGCCGAACCGCAACTGAAGCAACGGGCATTGGTCGATGCGCCGAAACCGAAGCCGATCCCGGCACCTGAATTGAAGCCGCAACCCAAACCGGTGGTTGCCGAACCGCAACCGCAGCAACGGGCATTGGTCGATGCGCCGAAACCGAAACCGAAGCCGAAGCAGCCCGAGTTCGATCCAACTCGGCTTACCGCCCTGCTCGATAAACGCAAGCAGCAATCGGCCGCACCGCTGGCGCCGCGGGTCGAGGAAAAGCAGGCGTCCGTCGACAGCATTCAGATCAAGCGACCACCGTCGGCGTTGCCGACCAGCGCGCAACCGACAATCAGCGAACTCGACTTTATCCGCCGCCAATTCCTCGACTGCTGGTCGGTTCCGGGCGGCGTGCGCGATATCCAAACGATGCGGATCACTATAAAGGTTCAGATCGGCGTCGATGGGGCGCAGATCGGCCAACCAGAGATCGTGCGACGCAACGGGAATTCGTTCGGCAACGAGCAGTTTTTCCGGACCTTCGAAGAGAGTGCGTTGCGCGCGGTGCGGATCTGCAACCCGCTCCGTCTGCCGCCGGGCGATCCGACACGTTGGAGAGAGCTTGAGTTTACGTTCGATCCCAAGGATATGCTCGGATGAATGCGAACGTTAGAATCGCGGGGAAGCCATGAAGAAATCGATATTCGTGCTTTGCTGTCTCGTGGTCGCGGCGCTGGCACCGTGGCCGGTTGCCGCCAAGGTCGAGATTGATATTACCAAGGGCAACGTGAAACCGTTGCCGATCGCGGTGACGCGCTTTCTCGGCAAGACGCCCGAGGTCGACCGAGTCGGCAACGATCTTGCGCAAGTGATCATGGCCAATCTCGAGCGCTCGGGCTTGTTCGCTCCGATCAACGAGCGCGCGTTCATCCAGAAGCCGGAGGCAATCCAAGGCACGCGGCCACGATTCGCCGACTGGCGAGCGATCGAAGCGCAGGCCCTGGTGACCGGTAGCGTCGAGCAAAAATCCGACGGCAAATTGCACGTCGAGTTTCGTCTTTGGGACGTGTTCGGCGAAGTGCAAATGGCCGGATTCGTCTACACTTCGACGCTGGCCAATTGGCGGCGCATCGGCCACATCGTCTCCGACGCGATCTACAAGCGAGTGACCGGCGAAGACGGCTATTTCGACACGCGGATCGTCTATGTCTCCGAAAGTGGCCCGCGCGACCGCCGCACCAAGCGGCTCGCGATCATGGACCAGGACGGCCACAATCACCGCTTTCTCACCGACGGCAGCTACCTCGTGTTGACGCCGCGGTTCTCGCCGAAACGACAAGAAATCATCTACATGTCGTATTTCCGCAACAAGCCGCGGGTGTTCGTTTTAGACATCGACAGCGGACGGCAGGAAGTCCTCGGCGATTTTCCTGGCATGACGTTCGCTCCGCGTTTTTCACCCGACGGCGATCGAGTCGTGATGAGCATGGCGGAGCATGGCAATTCGGATATCTATTTGATGGATCTGCGCACGCGCGTGACGGAGCGACTGACCGAAAACCCGGCGATCGATACCTCGCCCTCGTTCTCGCCCGATGGTGCGCAGATCGCGTTCAACTCCGACCGCAGCGGAACGCAGCAGCTTTACGTCATGCGCGCGAACGGCGCCGACCAGAAGCGGATATCCTTTGGCGAAGGACGGTACGCGACGCCGGTGTGGTCGCCACGTGGCGATCTCATCGCCTTCACCAAAATCCACCAGGGCAAGTTCTATGTAGGCGTTCTTCGTCCCGACGGACAAGGCGAGCGCCTGCTCACGAGCGGCGCCGCATTTCTCGACGAAGGTCCGACCTGGTCGCCGAACGGCCGGGTACTAATGTTCTTTCGCGAAAAGGAATCGTCGAACTCCGGACGCGGCGCCGTCAATTTGTGGTCGATCGACTTGACGGGGTATAACGAACGCCCGGTTTTAACGCCGGCGGATGGGTCCGATCCGGCTTGGTCACCGTTATCCTTGATTCAGTAGGATTTATTGCATATGTTGTCACAGTGAGTCGCGGACGAAGGCGAAAGAAGCGTTTACGCACGCCCCGAATGAGAAAACGGGTTTTATCCTCGACGGGATTTGGCCGCGCGGTACTAAATAGAGTAAATTTTTAAACTCAGACCATTCTAAGGAGGGGCCTTGATGCGCCTTAATTTCTTCAGCTTTTTTACTGCCTTGATTTTACTCGCTGCTTGCGAAACAGCGCCAGAAAAGTCAGCGGCGGGCAGCGGCGCTGGCGGGGCAACCGCTCCGGCGGCGAGCTCGGGTTCCGGTGCGGCTGGTGCCACCGGCGCCGCAGCGACGCGTCGTCCGCTGTCTGAACAGTTCGCTCAACTTGGCGATCGCATTCTCTTCGACTACGCCAAGTTTAATCTCAAGCCGGAAGCCCGCAACAGGATCAGCGAGTGGGCGAAGATTCTGCGCGAAAATCCCCAGGCGGCGATTTTTCTTGAAGGCAATTGCGACGAGCGTGGCACGCGCGAATACAACTTGGCGCTCGGCGAACGTCGGGCGAACTCGGTCCGCGACTACTTGGTCGGCCTCGGCATCGCGACGAACCGGATCACCACGATTTCCTACGGCAAAGAACGGCCGGTCGCGACTGGCTCGAACGAAGCCGGGTGGGCGCAAAATCGAAACACGCGTATCGTCGCTAACTGACATCGCCGTTTGGTAGACGATTGAAGCCCGTCCAGCCCCGGCTCGCGCCGCGGTTGGGCGGGTTTTTGATTCAATGCCGAACGAGAGTGCCCGGACCGATGCCGGTCGCAATCACAATCCGGACAAACTCGTTCTTTAGGTTTTCGTACCAAGTCATTGCTGAAGGTACGTGGATCGAACCATGAAGAGCTTGAAGCTAAGAAAAGTCCTGGTTTTGTCGGTTGTTGCCGCGGTTGCGGCCGTCGCCGTGTTGGCGCCGGCATTGGCGCAAGCGCCGCCGACGCGCAATGAATTTTTGCAACTCCTCAACCGCCTGCAAGCGCTCGAAGACAGTATGGGCCAAGTGCGCCGCCAGTCGGGTCTGCCGGAAGCGCAGAGGCCTCAGCCCGGACCGTTGGTTGCGCCGGCGCCATCGACGGATCGACTGCTCGAGCGCCAGGACGCGATGCGGAGCGAGATCGACGCGCAAATCCGCGACGCGACGGGCGCGATTGAACGCTTGGGTTTTGAAGTCGACAAGCTATCCAAGCGGGTTGAAAAACTTATCAAAGACATGGACGTTCGTCTTGTTGACCTCGAGCGCACTGCGACGGCGGGCGGTGGTCAATCCAGCGCACCGCAGCGTGGGCCGCAGGCCGGAGCCCCGGAAACAACCCAGCAGGCCGCGCGCCAACCGGTGCTGCCCGATGGAACGCCGGAGCAGCAGTACAACTATGCCTATGGCTTGTTGCGCCAATTAGACTTCGAGCGCGCCGAATTGTCGTTGCGAGCGTTCCTCGATCGCCACCCCAACCACGGCTTGGCCGAGAACGGTCGCTACTTGCTCGGCGAGACATATTTCGCGCGCAAAAAATACGAGGCGGCGGCCGAGACGTTTCTCGACGGCTATCGGCGCAACAAAGACGGCCGCAAGGCGCCCGACAATTTGCTGAAGCTCGGGATCTCGCTGGCGCAACTCGGTCAAAAGTCCGAGGCCTGTACGACATTCCGCGAATTGGTGCAGCGCTTCGGCGCCTCGGCGCGCGAGATCAAGGACCAGGCCGTCGCCGAGCAGAAAAAATCCGGCTGTCCGAGCTGACCGTCATGGGCGCCGATGCGGCCCCCCTGTCGCCACGAGATTTCGACCGCTTGATGATGGCGGTCGGCCCATTCGCCGATCCGCCGCGCATCGCGCTCGCCGTTTCGGGCGGCGCCGATAGCTTGGCTCTTTGCCTGTTGACCGCACGATGGACCCACCATCGCGGCGGGCAGGTGTGGGCTCTAACCGTCGATCATGGCCTCCGGCCCGAGTCGGCGGCGGAAATCCGGACCGTCGCCCGTTGGCTGCGGGCGCGCGGGATCGCGCATCGCGTGCTCCGCTGGAGGGGTGCCAAACCGGCCGGCGGCATTCAGGCGAATGCGCGGGCGGCGCGCTATCGATTGCTGACCGAGTGGTGCAGCCGGCACGATGTACTTCATCTCATGCTCGCGCATCAGGCCGAAGACCAGTCGGAGACTGTGTTGCTTCGTTTGCGTCACGGCAGCGGACCGGACGGATTGGCCGGCATTGCCGCCGTCACCGAGCGGTCCGGCGTTCGCATCCTAAGGCCACTGCTAGACGTTCCGCGCGCGCGACTGAAGGCGACGCTCGGACACCTCGGCCAACGTTGGCTAGAGGATCCCTCGAACGAAAATGTTCGGTTCGAGCGAATTCGGATGCGCCGCTGGCTGGCGACCGATGGCCGCGAGATCGCCGCCGAAAGCTTTGTCGACGCGCGGATCGAACTAGGGCGCCTGCGGGCGCAAAGCGATGCTAAAATCGCTGCCCACCTCGCGGTGACGACGACGCTCGACGAAGCTGGTTTTGCCATCGTCGATCGCGATCGCTTTTGTCGCACGCGCGGCGACATTGGCGTCCACGCGCTGCAGCGCCTAGCAATTTGTCTCGGCAGCGGCGAATACGCGCCGCGCCGCGAACCGATCGAGCGACTGTGGCTGGAGCTCCAGACCGGGGCGGTGGGAGCTGGACGAACGCTCGGCGGTTGTCGGTTCGTACCATACCGCGACGGCTTGCTCGTTTGCCGCGAAGCCGGCCGAATCGGCCCGTCGCGTCCGTTCGATGGCCGGCTAACGGTGTGGGACGAGCGCTTCACGGTGGCCCTGCCGCAAGCCCGCCGACGGCTTAAAGCCGGGTTCTCGATCGCGGCCCTCGGCGATTACGAAAAAGATCTGCGCCGCGATCGACTTGAGCCGCTGAACCGATTCCCGCGTCCGGTTCGCGCCACGCTGCCAGCGGTTTGGGCAGGCGGTCATCTCGCCGCCGTTCCACACGCCGGGTATGTCGACCCCTCATTCCGTAGGGTTATGGGCGGGATTCGGGTCGTTTGGACGCCTCGCCAGCCCTTGGCCGCGGCCACGTTTGCGATTGTAACGTCGCCGCTGCATATTATCTAATTGGGCATATACTACGAGACCGTGTGGCGCCCGCTTGGGCATCAGACACAGCACGGCGCAGATAGCCAGCAAAGCGAGATTGAACTTTGGGCAACTTCGGCAAGAACCTTGCGCTATGGGCGATCATCGCATTGCTGCTGATCGCATTGTTCAACCTATTTCAAAGTCCGACGATCCGTGGCACCTCGGCCAACCTCGCATTCTCTGAATTCCTAGCCGAGGTAGAGGGCGGTCAAATCGCCGACGTAACGATCAAGGGCAATTCAATCACCGGCCACTATGGCGATGGCCGCTCGTTCGCGACCTATGCGCCGAGTGATCCGGGGTTGGTTAGTCGACTCAACAACAAGGGCGTCCGGATCAGTGCCGCTCCAAACGAAGACGGGGTCCCTTCGTTGTTCGGTGTGCTGGTCTCCTGGTTCCCGATGCTGTTGCTGATCGGCGTTTGGATCTTTTTCATGCGCCAGATGCAGTCGGGGGGCGGCAAGGCGATGGGCTTCGGAAAATCGCGCGCACGGTTGTTAACCGAGCGCCAAGGCCGGGTCACCTTCGAGGATGTCGCCGGTATTGATGAGGCACGCGAGGAGCTCGAAGAGATCGTCGAGTTCCTCAAGGACCCGCAGAAATTCCAGCGACTAGGCGGCAAGATTCCCAAGGGCGCGCTGCTGGTCGGCCCGCCCGGCACCGGCAAGACGTTGCTCGCGCGCGCCATCGCCGGCGAAGCCAACGTGCCTTTTTTCACGATCTCGGGCTCCGACTTCGTCGAGATGTTCGTCGGCGTCGGCGCCTCGCGCGTGCGGGACATGTTCGAGCAGGCGAAGAAAAACGCGCCTTGCATCGTCTTCATCGACGAAATCGACGCCGTCGGCCGGCATCGCGGCGCCGGCCTCGGCGGCGGCAACGACGAGCGCGAACAAACGCTCAACCAACTACTGGTCGAGATGGACGGCTTCGAGACCAACGAAGGCGTGATTTTGATCGCTGCAACCAACCGTCCGGATGTCCTCGACCCGGCGCTGCTGCGGCCCGGTCGCTTCGATCGCCAGATCGTCGTCGCCAACCCGGATATCGTCGGGCGCGAGAAGATCCTCAAAGTTCACATGCGCAAAGTGCCGCTTTCGCCCGACGTGGATACGCGCGTGATCGCTCGTGGCACGCCGGGATTTTCCGGCGCCGATCTTGCCAACCTCGTCAACGAAGCGGCCCTACTCGCGGCTCGACGCGGCAAGCGCGTCGTCGGTATGGGCGAGTTCGAGAGCGCCAAAGACAAGGTGATGATGGGCTCCGAGCGCCGCTCGATGGTCATGAGTGAAGAGGAAAAGCGCCTCACCGCTTTCCACGAAGCCGGCCATACGCTGGTTGGGATGAAGTCGCCCGGACACGATCCGATCCACAAGGTAACGATCATCCCGCGCGGTCGTGCGCTCGGTCTGACCATGTCGCTGCCGGAAAAAGATCGTTATGGCTACTCGATCCGCGAACTCAAGGCTCGGCTTGGCATGATGTTCGGCGGCCGGATCGCCGAAGAAGTGGTGTTCGGCGCCGAAAATGTCACCACCGGCGCGTCCGACGACATTAAACAGGCAACTGCTCTGGCGCGCCGTATGGTGACCGAATGGGGAATGAGCGAAAAGCTCGGACGCCTCCGCTACAACGAGAACGAAGAAGAAGTCTTCCTCGGCCACTCGGTGACGCAGCGCAAGAACGTGTCGGACGCTACCGCGACGTTGATCGACGAGGAGACCCGCCGCTTCATCGACGAAGCAGAGGACTACGCCCGCCGCGTCATCGTCGAAGGCCGCAATGATCTCGACCGAATCGCCAACGCTTTGCTCGAATACGAGACGCTTTCATCCGATGAGATCAAGGCGTTGCTACGCGGCGAATCCATCCACCGCCCCGATCCGCCGCCCTTGCCTGACAATACGGCCGGCCGCTCGGCAGTGCCGACAACCGACAATCCGGTCGAGAAAAAGAAATCGGATCTCAATCCCGAACCGCAACCAGGATCGTAAAGCGTCCGGCGGCACCGAGAAGCCATGGCGGCGCTACCCGCCATTCTTCCGTCGTCGGCTAGAATTTATCTGACGCCGCTCGGCGGCGCGGGGCGCGCGTTCTCTCCCCCGGTCGGCGCGGACTCGTTTTCTCAACTCCATGTGACGTGGCGCGAGCCCGGCCAGCCCGGCCAACACTGCGTTGTCGCGCGCGATGCGCTCGGCGATTGGTGTGCTCATCAGCACGAAGCGGTGCGCTCCCGGATCGAGACCCATCTCGCTGCGCTCGCCGCCCCGCGCTCGCCGATCGCCGGGCTTTCGTTCGATCGACCGCGCCTCATGGGCGTCATCAATGTGACGCCCGATAGCTTCTCCGACGATGGTCGATTTTTCGACGCTGCAGCCGCGATTGCCGAAGGCCACCGGCACAATGAAGACGGTGCCGACATTATCGACATCGGCGGCGAATCGACCCGGCCCGGGGCCGAGCCGGTCACGGCCGCCGAGGAGGTCCGGCGCGTGATCCCGGTGATCGAAGGGCTCCGCCGACTGCCGGTGCCGATCTCGATTGACACCCGCCGCGCTCCGGTGATGCGCGCGGCGTTGGCGGCGGGCGCGCGCATCGTCAACGACGTGAGCGCGCTTTCGTTTGATCCCGAGAGCCTCGCGGTCGTGGCGGAATCGGGCGTTCCGGTCGTATTGATGCACAGTCGCGGCGATCCGCGGACGATGCAGGTCGCTCCGACCTACGTCGACTGCGTCTACGATATCTTCGACTATCTCGAGTCGCGTATCGCCGCCTGCCGGGAAGCCGGTATCGCCAAGAGTCGTCTCGTGATCGACCCGGGGATCGGGTTTGGAAAGACCGTTCAGCACAACATCGATATTCTCCGCGCGCTTGGCGTCTACCGTTCTTTGGGTTGCCCGCTGCTAATTGGCGCGTCGCGCAAGAGCTTCATCGCCAAGCTGTCGCGGGGCGAGCCTGCCGATCGACGGCTCCCTGGCTCGCTCGCGGCCGGACTGCTCGGGCTGGCGGCGGGCGCCGACATCGTCCGGGTGCATGAGAGCGGTGCGACCCGCCAGGCGCTCGCCGTTTGGCGTGCGTTAACCGGCGAGCCGATCAACGTCGCTTGAGTCTGCGGTTGAGGTGAACGGCGGTACAAATTCGGTTATGGTCCGCTTGGAGTTTGATGAGCGTAAAGGGTGAGCATGGGAAAATATTTCGGCACCGACGGAATGCGCGGCCGCGCCAATATCGAACCGATGACGCCGCAAACCGTGCTGAAAGTAGGGATGGCGGCAGGCAGTCACTTCTCGAACGGCGAACACCGCAATCTTGCCGTCATCGGTAAGGACACTCGGCTTTCCGGCTACATGCTCGAGCCGGCGCTGACGGCAGGATTCATCGCGGTTGGCATGGATGTCGTGCTGGTCGGGCCGATGCCGACGCCCGGTGTGGCCATGCTGACGCGGAGTCTCCGTGCCGATCTCGGCGTCATGATCTCGGCTTCGCACAATCCTTACGAGGACAACGGCATCAAGCTGTTCGGACCGGACGGCTACAAACTCTCAGACGCGGTCGAAGCCGAGATCGAGGCGAAAATCGACGGTATCGTACCGATCAACATGGCGGCCGCTGATCAACTCGGGCACGCGCGCCGGCTCGAGGATGCGCGCGGGCGCTACATCGAGTTCGTGAAGAACACATTCCCGCGCGGCTTGACGCTTGACGGATTCACGATCGCCGTCGATTGCGCCCACGGCGCCTCGTATCGAGTGGCGCCCTTGGTGCTACGCGAGCTTGGCGCACGGGTGATCGAACTCGGCGTCCAACCGGACGGCTTCAACATCAACAAAAATTGCGGCTCGACCGATCCACGCGGGCTGCGCCAGGTGGTGATCGACAATCGCGCCGACCTCGGCATCGCGCTTGATGGCGATGCCGATCGCTTGGTCATACTTGATGAGAACGGCATTGTGCTCGACGGCGACCAGTTGATGGCGGTGATCGCCGCGTATTGGCACCGGATTGGTAAACTCAAGGGCGGCGGAGTCGTCGCGACCGTGATGTCGAATCTTGGGCTTGAGCGATACCTGGGCGGCCTCGGACTTACCCTCGAGCGCACGGCGGTGGGTGATCGCTACGTTGTCGAGCACATGCGAAGAGGTGGGTTCAACGTCGGCGGCGAGCAGTCGGGCCACATGGTGCTCGCCGACTTCGCGACCACCGGCGACGGTCTGATTGCGGCGCTGCAGATTCTCGCGGTCCTGATCGAGGAGCGTCGGCCGATGAGCAACGTGGGCCGCGTGTTCAAAGCGCTGCCGCAGACGCTCAAGAACGTACGTTTGGGCGAGGGGGTATCGCGCGCCGGCGTGCTTGAATCGGCCGAGGTGAAAAACGCCGTCCAGGCCGCTGAAGCGCTGCTCGGCAAGATCGGGCGTCTGCTGCTGCGGCCCTCGGGCACCGAGCCGCTGATCCGCGTCATGGCCGAGTGCGAAGACACCAAGGTGATGGACGAAGCCGTTGCCGGAATCGTCGCCGCGCTCGAACGAGCCTCGCGAGTGACGGCCGCCGCCGAATAAAACGCGGCGCCGGCTCACGCTTCTTTTCCCGATCGGGGGACTCGATCGTTCAACCACCGTCATGCACCCGTGGTTTAGTGCCTCGGCGGTTCCCCACGGCCGCGCCGCGGTCTTATAGTGCGACGATGGCATCCGGGGTCAGCATCATCGAAGCCGGCAGTGCCGCCGATATCGCGGCGGTGAAAACCCTGTTTCTCGAGTACGCGGGATCGCTCGGCTTCGACCTTTGCTTTCAAGGATTCGATGCCGAAATGGCGACGTTTCCCGCCATGTACGCCCGGCCCAAGGGCGTGCTGTTGCTGGCGAGGGTTGATGGCGCGGCGGCCGGCGCGGTCGGTATGCGCCCGTACGGCGAGGATGGAACCGAGTGCGAGATGAAGCGGCTTTATGTTCGGCCGGCGTTTCGCGGCGTGCGCCTCGGGCGGCATTTGGCCGAAGCGGTGATCGCCGAAGCGGCCACCGCCGGTTACCGCCGCATGCGGCTCGACACGCTCGAATCGATGCCGGAAGCGAGCGCGCTGTACGAGGCCCTTGGCTTCACGCACACGGAGCCTTATTACCAGAATCCAATCCCCGGGGCCCGCTACTACCTGCGTGCCTTGTTCGCATCCGTCAAAACAGCGGCGCCATGAAACACAAAATAGCGGTCATCCCCGGCGACGGTATCGGCAAGGAAGTGATTCCCGAAGGCATTTACGCGCTCGAAGCGGCGGGGCGCCGCCACGGCATCGAGTTTGAGTGGCGCATGCTCGACTGGAGCTGCGAGACCTATGCCAAGACCGGCCGCATGATGCCGGCTGACGGTCTCGATACCTTGCGCGAATACGACGCTATCTTTCTGGGCGCGGTCGGGTTTCCCGGCGTTCCCGATCACATTTCGCTATGGGGTCTGCTAATCCCGGTTCGCCGAGCGTTCAATCAGTACGTCAATTTGCGCCCGGTGCGGCTCCTTCGTGGCCTGACGTCACCGCTCGCCGGACGCGGCCCGGCCGACATCGATTTCATGATCGTGCGCGAGAACACCGAAGGCGAGTATTCCGAGATCGGCGGTCGGCTCAATGCCGGCACCGAGCGCGAAGTCGTCATTCAGGAAGCGATTTTTACCCGCGTCGGCGTCGACCGCATCCAGCGCTTCGCGTTTGACTTGGCGCGCACGCGCAAGCGGCGGCTGACTTCGGCGACCAAGTCGAACGGTATCATTCATACGATGCCCTATTGGGACGAGCGCTTTAAGGTCAACGCCGCCGACTATCCCGACATCAAGACCGACCAGTTCCACATCGACATTCTGACCGCGCACTTCGTTCGCAATCCGCAGTGGTTCGACGTCGTGGTCGGATCGAACTTGTTCGGCGACATCCTGTCCGATCTCGGGCCGGCGGTGGCGGGTGGCATGGGCATCGCGGCCTCGGCCAACCTCAACCCGGAACGCACGGCGCCATCGATGTTCGAACCGGTGCACGGTTCGGCCCCCGATATCGCCGGGCACGGCATTGCCAATCCGATCGCGACCATCTGGTCGGCGGTGATGATGCTCGACCACTTGGGCTACCCGAAGGCCGCCGCCGCCGTCATGGCGGCGATCGAAGCGGTCGTCGCCGAAGGCAAAACGTTGACCCCAGACCTGGGCGGGCGTGCCTCGACCAAGGAAGTCGGCGCCGCCATCATCGGCGCGATCTGAGCCGGCGTTGCCAGGAAAGCTACGACAACCGGCCCTTGTCGCCCACGCCGATTGGAGCAGCGCAGCGAAGAAGCGCTGGCTGTGCGTTGCGCTGCGCGACGGCCGGAACGCTTACCGGCTGTTCGCGCCCGAGCCGGTCGGCCCGCTCGATGACTTACTCGACCGGCTGAAAGACCGCGCTGGAGCGAACGGCCGCGTCCTGTTCGGATTCGATTTCCCGCTCGGCGTGCCATTGGCGTACGCGAAGGCCGTTGGGATCAACGATTTCCGCCGCGCGCTGGCAAACTTTGGATCGGGTCGCTGGCACTCGTTTTTTGACGTCGCCGCGCGGCCGCGTGACATCACGCCGTGGCGGCCGTTCTATCCGGCGCGCTCGGGCCGTGCTCGCCGGCGCCATCTCGAAGCGGGTCTTGGCCTCGCGTTCCTCGATCTGTTGCGGATCGTCGATCGGCCGACGCCGACCCGTCGCGCCGCCTCGGCCATGTTCTGGACGCTCGGCGGCCAGCAGGTCGGAAAAGGCGCTCTGGCCGGGTGGCGGCATCTAGTCGCCCCGGCGGCGCTACGCGACGACGTCCGTCTGTGGCCGTTTGATGGCCGGCTTGCGGCCCTGTTGCGCTCGGCCCAAGTCGTGTTGGCCGAGGCCTACCCCGCCGAGTACTATCGCCACCTGGAACTCCCGCACCTGCGCGGTAAGCGGCAGCAATCGATTCGCGCCGCGAACGGTAGGCGTATCTTAAGTTATGCGCACGCCATCGGAATCGCGATCGCGCCCGAGCTCCGCCGCCAGCTCGCAACAGGGTTCGGGCCGCGGCCCGACGGCGAGGATCCGTTCGATGCCGTGGTCGGCGCGCTCGGCCTTCTCAACGTTGTGCTCGGCAACCGCGCGCCAGGCGAGCCCGACGACCCGGTGATTCGCGCCATCGAGGGATGGACGCTCGGCCAGGCGCCGTGAGCTACGACCTCGGGATCCCCAGAACGTGACGCTTTAAGAGCTTCGCATCGAGAGCTTCTTTCCGCTGGACGACGGTACGGCCCGGACGTTCAACGAGTGGGAAAAAGCCGGTTCGAGCGCGCCGAAACAATGAAATTTGGGCCACGGCCCAACCAGCGTCTTTTCGTTGACAGTGGCGCAATCGGCCCTAAAGTTCGCCCCGGGACACTGCCCCCCAACGGGCCGCGCCTCTTCTGTAAGGGAGAGAAGTGATGAAGCCGAACGTACGTCCGAAGAATCCGCATTTTTCTTCCGGGCCTTGTGCCAAACGACCGGGCTGGAGCCTCGACGCGCTCGCCGACGCTTGTCTCTCCCGTTCGCACCGGTCAAAGGCCGGTAAAGCCAAACTCATCGAAGTCCGCGACCGGTCGCGCAAGTTGCTGGGCCTCCCCGATGGCTACGTCATCGGCATCGTGCCTGGGTCGGACACCGGAGCGCTTGAGATGGCGATGTGGTCGCTCCTGGGCGAACGCGGCGTCGATGTCCTCGCATGGGAGAATTTCGGGCTCGGTTGGCTGATCGACGCCGTCAAACACCTGAAGCTCAAGGACTTGCGCCAATTCGTCGCGCCCTATGGCGAACTGCCCGATCTTGCCACGGTCGACACCGACCGCGACGTGGTGTTCACGTGGAATGGCACGACGTCGGGGATCTGCGTTCCCAATGGCGATTGGATTGCGACTGATCGCAAAGGTCTCACGATCTGCGATGCCACCTCGGCGATTTTCGCCATGGATTTGCCGTGGCCCAAGCTCGATGTCGTGACCTACTCCTGGCAGAAGGTGCTGGGCGGCGAAGCGGCGCACGGCGTGATCGTGCTTTCGCCACGGGCGATCGAGCGGCTCGAGCGCTATACGCCGCCTTGGCCTCTGCCCAAAGTCTTTCGCCTGACCTCGGCTGGAAAATTCAATGCCGCCATCTTCGAGTCGGTCGACACCATCAACACGCCCTCGATGCTCTGCGTCGAGGACGCGATCGACGCGTTGCGCTGGGCCGAGGGCGTCGGCGCGCTCGACGGCCTGATCGAGCGCTCGAAGGCGAATTTCGCCGTCCTCGGCGCCTGGGTCGAAAAAACGCCGTGGATCGATTTTCTCGCCAGCGCCGGGCGGGCGCGGTCGTGGACCTCGGTCTGCCTCAAGATCGTCGAACCGTGGTTCACCGCGCTCGACAACGACAAGCGCTGGGAGGTGATCCAGAACATGGCGGCACTGCTCGAAAAAGAGCGAGCGGCGCTAGATATCAATGGCCACCGCGAAGCGCCCGCCGGCCTTCGCATCTGGACTGGTGCGACGGTCGAACGTAGCGATATCGAGGCGCTACTGCCCTGGCTCGACTGGGCGTTTGCTGAGGTCAAGCCGACGCAGCGAACGGTCTGAGCCGAAGATCCGTACTTTTCTCCCGGGAGGGTTAGGTATGCCCAAGGTCCTTATCACGGACGCATTGAGCGCACGCGCGACCGAGATCTTCCGCTCGCGCGGCATCGAGTTCGACGAGCGCATCGGTTTGGCCAAACAGGACCTCGCCGCCGCGATCGGGGACTACGACGGTCTTGCGGTGCGTTCGGCAACCAAGGTAACCGCCGAGATCCTCGCCACGCCCGGCAAACTGCGGGTCATCGGCCGCGCCGGCATCGGCGTCGACAATATCGATGTGACGACGGCAACGAAAAAGGGCGTCGTGGTCATGAATGCGCCATTCGGCAACGCCATCACGACCGCCGAGCACGCGATCGCGCTGATGTTTGCCGTCGCGCGGCAGATTCCGGCCGCCAATCAATCGACCCACGCCGGCAAATGGGAGAAGACGCGTTTCATGGGCACCGAACTCTATGGGAAGTGCCTCGGAGTCATCGGGTGCGGTAACATCGGCTCGATCGTGGCTGACCGCGCGCTCGGTCTGAAAATGAAAGTCGCCGCCTACGACCCCTATCTTTCGGAGGAGCGCGCGACCCAGATCGGCGTCGAAAAGGTCGAACTCGACGAGTTGTTCGAGCGCGCCGATTTTATCACGCTGCACACGCCGATGACCGACGCCACGCGCGGCATCGTCGACCGCGCGGCCTTTGCCAAGATGAAGCAGGGCGTTTACATCATCAATTGTGCGCGCGGTGGCCTGGTGGTCGAGGACGACCTCAAAACAGCGCTCGAATCGGGTCGTGTCGCCGGCGTCGCGCTCGATGTGTTCGTCGAGGAACCAGCCAAGAAAAACGCGCTCTTTGGTCTCGAGCAAGTCGTCGCAACGCCGCACCTCGGTGCCTCGACGACCGAAGCACAAGAAAAAGTTGCGGTCCAGATCGCCGAGCAGATGGCGGACTATCTGCTGCTTGGCGCCGTCACCAACGCTGTCAACATGGCCGCGGTGAGCGCCGAGGACGCGCCGAAACTTCGGCCCTATCTTACGCTCGCGCGCCAGCTTGGTAACTTCGTGGGCCAGCTCGCCAGCGGCGGATTCGCGAAGATTTCCATCACCTACGAAGGCGCGGTTGCCGGCCTCAACACCCGACCGCTCACCGCAATTGCGCTCGAAGGCGCGCTCTCGCCGCTCTTGGAAACCGTCAACATGGTCAATGCGCCGGCCATCGCCAAGGAACGCGGTATCGACGTAACCGAGATCAAGCACGACCGCGCCGGCAACTACGCGACGTTGATCGGGGTCTCCGCCGCGACGGCCGACGGCGAAGTCTCCGTGTCCGGAACTCTATTCGCCGATGAGCATCCGCGTATCGTCGAAGTGAACGGCATCACCATCGAGGCCGAGTTGGCCGCCAACATGCTGTTCGTCACCAACGATGACAAGCCGGGATTCATCGGTAAGCTCGGCACCGTCTTGGGCGATGCCGGTGTCAACATCGCGACTTTCCACTTGGGTCGGCGCGCGCGCGGCGGCGAGGCGATCGCGCTGGTCGAGGTCGATGAGGCGATCAAGGCGACGGTCCTCGACCGAGTGCGCGCTCTGCCGCACGTCAAGGAAGCCAAGCCGCTTTGTTGTTTTTAGCGCGCTCGTCCGTCACTCTCGGATACACTTTCCGGCCGATCATGAACGCTTACAAAGATAGCGGGCTGCTGCCCGAGGGACTGCGCGACGATCTGCCACCGCAGGCCGGATTCGAAGCCGGCGTGACGGAGCGGTTGATGGCGAAGTTTGAGTCCTACGGCTACGAGCGGGTCAAGCCGCCGCTCGTCGAATTCGAGGAAACGCTGCTGACCGGCCCCGGGGCCGCCGTCGCGGCGCAGATGTTCCGACTCATGGACCCGGTGTCACAGCGCATGATGGGGGTGCGACCGGACATGACGCTCCAGGTTGCGCGCATTGCGGCAACGCGACTAAAGCACCTGGCGCGTCCGGCGCGGCTCTCGTACGCCGGCCAGGTGCTGCGCGTGAAGGGCACGCAGCTCCGGCCGGAACGAGAAATCGGCCAAGTCGGTCTCGAACTGGTCGGCGTCGCGTCGTCCGACGCGGACGCTGAAGTCGTAACGATCGCGGCCGAGGCGCTCGCCGCCGTCGGCGTTAAAGACCTATCGGTCGACCTCGTACTACCGAATCTTGTTCCAGTCATCGTCGGTGCGCTCGGGCTCGATACGGCGCTGGGCGAAGGAGTGCGCGCCGCGCTCGACCGCAAGGACGCGGCGGCGGTCGAGGCTGTAGCCGGTTCGTCGTGCTCGATCCTCACCGATCTGTTGACGGCGACCGGCCCATCGGAACCCTGCCTCGGGCGCCTCAAAGCGCTCGATCTCCCGGCGCCGGCGCGCGACCTAGTCGCCGCGCTCGATCGTTTGGTCGCACGCATCCGGGCAGCGCAGCCCGCCCTCGGCATAACCATCGATCCCTGCGAGTATCGCGGCTTCGAATACCACACTGGGCTATCGTTTACATTTTTCGCCACTGGTGTGCGCGGCGAACTGGGACGCGGCGGTCGCTACGTGCTGGAGCCCGGTGAACCAGCGACCGGTTTCACGCTCTATATGGATTCACTCCTGCGCGCACTGCCGGCGCCGACGACGTTACAGCGTGTGTTCGTACCGCCGAACGCTTCGCGCAAGGCGGCCGCTATGCTCCGGGCCGCTGGCTGGCGCACCGTTTCCGGACTCGACCCGGCTGCGGACGACACGGCCGAAGCTCGGCGTCTCGGTTGCAGCCACATCCTCGTCGGCGAAGCCGCGATGCCGATCGAGTCGAATTAGCGCCATGGCGAACGTCGCGGTCGTTGGCGCGCAGTGGGGCGATGAAGGCAAGGGCAAGATCGTCGACTGGCTCTCGGAACGCGCCGATGTCGTCGTGCGTTTCCAAGGCGGCAACAACGCCGGGCACACGCTCGTCATCGCTGGGGTCACCTACAAGCTCAGCCTGCTGCCGTCCGGCATCGTGCGCAGCGGTAAGTTATCGATCATCGGCAACGGTGTTGTGGTCGATCCGTGGGCACTGGTAGCTGAGATCGATGCGATCCGCGCTAAGGGGGTCGCCGTCTCGCCCGAGAATCTCAAGATCGCCGACACGGCGACCCTGATCCTGCCGCTGCATCGTGATCTCGACGCGATCCGCGAGGATGCGCTCGGCACGAGCATCGGCACCACCCGGCGCGGCATCGGGCCAGCCTACGAGGACAAGGTGGCGCGGCGCGCGATTCGGCTCTGCGATCTCGCCGATCCGCAAGGGCTGGCGGTTAAGGTCACGACGCTATTGTTTCACCACAACGCGCTCCGCAGCGGCCTCGGCCGGCCGGCGATCGACGCGAGAAAACTCATCGACAGCTTGCTGGCGATCGCGCCCACGCTCTTGCCGTACGCCGATGCCGTGTGGCTCCGGCTCGATCAAGCCCGCCGCCAAGGCCGGCGCATCCTCTACGAAGGAGCCCAAGGCGCGATGCTCGATATCGACCACGGCACCTATCCGTACGTGACCTCGTCCAACACCGTGGCCGGACAGGCAGCCGCAGGAAGCGGCGTTGGGCCGAGCGCCGTGGGCTATGTCCTCGGGATCACCAAGGCCTATACCACCCGCGTCGGCGACGGTCCGTTTCCGACCGAGCTCACCGATGCGACGGGGCAAACGCTCGGCGAGCGCGGCCGCGAATTCGGTACTGTAACCGGGCGCAAACGCCGCTGCGGTTGGTTCGACGCGGTGCTGGTCCGCCAAGCGATCAAGGTCGGCGGCATCCACGGCATCGCGCTCACGAAACTCGATGTGCTCGACGGTTTCGAGAGCATCAATGTATGCATCGGCTATCGCGTCGACGGCAAGTTGCGTGAAACGTTTCCGCCCTCGACCAATGACCAGCGTCGTCTGGAACCGGTCTACGAAACCTTCGAAGGGTGGAACGAAAGCACGCGCGGCGCGCGCAGCTGGGCGCATCTGCCGGCAACTGCGATCAAATACATCCGCCGCATCGAGGAGTTGATCGAAGCTCCGGTCGCCATACTCTCGACCAGCCCCGAGCGCGAGGACACCATCCTCGTCAAAGATCCGTTCGCGGACTAGAGCCTTTTTAGCCGGGGAAGCGGGTCCCCGGCGCGCTCCATCGCCGAAGCGGGCGCCGCGCGCCGTCAGCGGGGTGCCGATTCGATTCGATTCGAGATCGGCGTTCGGCGTTGGCTTTACGGTCGGCGGCCCTTACCTGACGCTGTACTTTCTGAAACGCCCGGACTTCGATCTGGCGGATGCGTTCGCGCGAAATGCAGAACTCGCGGCTCAAGTCCTCGAGCGTCGCCGGTTCGTCACTGAGGCGACGCGCCGTGAGGATCTTTCGTTCACGCTCGGACAGGCCTTCCATCGCATGCGTCATCATGGCGCGACGCTGGGTGCCTTCCTGTTCGTCGCCGATTCGCGTCTCTTGGCTCGGCGAATCATCGACCAGCCAGTCCTGCCATTCACCGTCGCCCTCTTGGCGCATCGGCGCGTTGAGCGAATTATCCGGCGCCACGAGCCGGCGGTTCATGTTGACGACTTCTTCCTCGCTGACGTCGAGCTTGGTCGCGATCATCTTGACGGTCTCCGACTTGAGGTCGCCGTCCTCGAGCGCGTTGAGTTGGCCCTTGAGGCGCCGCAAGTTGAAGAAAAGTTTCTTCTGCGCCGCGGTAGTGCCGATCTTCACCAGCGACCACGAATGCAGGATGTATTCTTGGATCGACGCGCGGATCCACCACATCGCGTAGGTCGCCAAGCGAAAGCCGCGCTCGGGATCGAAGCGCTTGACCGCTTGCATCAGGCCAACGTTGCCCTCGGCGATGATTTCACCGAGCGGCAGGCCGTAGCCGCGATAGCCCATGGCGATTTTCGCCACCAAGCGCAGGTGCGAAGTGACGACTTTGTGCGCTGCTTCGCTGTCGTTTTGCTCGCGCCAGCGTTTGGCAAGGAGGTACTCCTCCTGCTGTTCCAGCATCGGAAACTTGCGAATCTCCTGAAGATACCTGCTTAGGCTTGCGTCAGGCGCGATGAGTGGAAACGTAGCCATCGGATGTCGGTTCGGTATGGGCTCCGGGAAGCGCGGGCGCGTTCGTTTCAATAGCTTCGGTGTTCAACACCAGGAGTGAACACCACGAAACCCTTATGTCATCCTAAGATGACGAAATGATGACAGCAACGCTTTATACGGCGCGGTCCAAACCAGCGATGAGACGAGCGATGTCGGCCGGAAGGGGGCTTTCAAAGCGCAGCTCTTCGCCGCTGCTCGGATGGCGAAATCCAAGCGTCGTCGCGTGAAGCGCCTGGCGGCCGAGACGGCCGAGTTCGCTCTGCACCGCATCCGGTGCCGCGCGGCGCTGCCCGCTCGCCCGGCCATAAAGAGGATCGCCGATGATCGGGTAACCGATCGAGGCCAGGTGAACGCGGATCTGATGTGTGCGCCCGGTTTCGAGGCGGCATTGCAGCAGCGACGCCATGGCGCCGCCCAGCACGCGCAGCAGCTTGTAGCGGGTGACCGCCGTTCGTCCGCTGCTGCGCATGATCGCCATCTTTTGTCGGTTGCGTCGGCTGCGGCCGATGTTGGCGGCGATCCGCCCCTCGCTCGGGGTCGGGATGCCCCAGACTACGGCGGTGTAGCTGCGCTCGATCGATCGACTGGCGAACGCTTCAACCAGCGCGTGATGGGCGCGGTCGTTCTTGGCCGCGACGATGAGGCCGCTCGTGTCCTTGTCGAGCCGATGAACGATGCCCGGCCGCTTGACGCCGCCGACGCCGACCAAGCTGGCGCCACAGTGATGGAGTAGGGCGTTGACCAGCGTCCGATCGGGATTTCCCGCTGCTGGGTGAACGACCAAACCGGCCGGCTTGTCGATGACGATGACGTCGTCGTCTTCGTGCACGATGACGAGGTCTATCGCCTGCGCCTGCGGGGTGGCATCGGTGGCTGGCGGCAGCGACAATACGATATGCTCGCCGGGTTTGACCCGGTAGGACGCGCTTCGTAAGGTCTTGCCGTCGACCGTTGCGTGGCCGGCGGCGATCAGGGCCTGGATGCGGGCGCGCGAGAGATCGGGACATGCGTCAACGAGCAGCCGATCCAGACGAGCGCCGCGTTTGGTTGCATCGACCACGGTTTCGCGCGCTTCGCTCGTGGGCTCAGGTGGGGGAGCCGTCGACATAGGGGGAGAGTCGCGCAATCGATGCAGCCACTCAAGGTCGTTGTCATTTTATTGGGCGTGCTGATCCTGATCGGTTTCGGCGCCATGATCGGGGTCATCGCGGAACGTTTGGTCGCTGGCGAGCGCATCGCCAAGGCCAACCCAGTGTTGGCGCTGGCAGCACTGGCCCTACCGAAGGGCGCCCGAGTGGTTGAAACGGTGGCCGCGGGCGACCGCTTGATCCTGCGGGTCGCGCGCGAGGGCGCGGCCGACGAGCTTATCATCTATGACCTGGCTCTCGGCCGCGCGCTCGGAACCATCGCGCTCACGGAGGCGCCGTGATCGTCCGGCCCGCGAGCGAACGCCGAGCCCTCCTCGCCGATGGCGAGGCACGTTATCGGGCGGAAGCATGCGGCCTCCTCGCCGGCTGGAGCGGCGGAGCCGAGGGCGTCGTCGATCAAGCCAAGCGTTTGAAATCGCCACCAGCCGGGGGTTCGAACTCGCGCATGTTCTGCAGGGTAGCGGCAATTCCGGGTCGGTCGTGAATTTCGCCAGCAACAACGCGGCCGGGGTCGCGCCGCAAGTGCTGGCGGCGGGCCGATGCGCCGTGCTTGATCGCGGGCGTCGGCCCGTTTATGTCTACGTGCCATCACGTCCCCTTCGTCTAGTGGCCTAGGACGCCGGCCTCTCACGTCGGCAACACGGGTTCAAATCCCGTAGGGGACGCCAGCCCCTTGAGGCGCCCGCGGCGTCGCGCCGCGCAGAGACTTTGCGTCCGCCGCGACTGCCGAAAGCGCGGGTCGGCAAGCGAGCGGCTATATCGTCACCAGCACCGGCATCGCACCGACGGTCTTGCTGCCGACAGGGGTGTCATTCTGCCAGTGCCGTTATCTGCAGTGGGGATTTTTCGGCTACTCCTACGGCCAAGGCGGAAACGTGCGGCGCGAGGACGCCAATCTCGGCGTGTTCGTGGCCGGTCCGCTGCCGATGCCGAGCGACATCCCGACCACCGGAACTGCCACCTTCACCGGCCACGCGATCGGCACTGTCTCGGTGAACAGCGGTACGTATGTGGCGGCGGGCGGTTTTAGCAACGCGTGGAACTTCGGTGCCCGGACCGGGACGATGTAGATCGCGAACTTCGACGGCGCGACCTATACCGGCGGTGTGGCGTCGACCAATGGCCGCGACTACACTAACCCGGTCAACTTCGGCAACACCCCGGACTTTGCCCGCACCGTGACGGTCGGCGGATCTTTCTTCAAGGGCGGCGGCGACAACGCCCGCGAAACCGGCGGCCAATTCTAGATCAACGTCGGCGTCGGCAACTATCAGGCGGTGGGAATTTTCGCCGGGGCCAAGAGCTAGCGCTTTTCGGCAGGGCGGTTCGACGCGTAGGAAAGGCGCTCTCTGCGCCGCGGCGGCGTGGTCGTCCCGGTGGACCGCGCCGAACGCTAGCGACGCAACTGCGCGGTCTAGGGTTTGAACCAGGCTTTTAGCAAGCTCGCGCGGTGCCGCGCCCGGTCGTCGTCGTGCTTGTAGGGCAGCGTATCGACGTGGGCGGCCGCAGAGAACGAAGGTTGTGCGGCTACCACCTCGGCGACTAGGCGCGCCGCCGCCGAGCTATCGCCGGTCTCGGCGTAGCAGGCGGCGAGGTAGGCCTTCTGCGTCAGGTCGTTCTGGGCGAGGTGCTTGAACGCGTCGATCGCTTCAGCGAAGCGGCCGGCGATGAATAGCGCCCGGCCGAGGTGACTCCAAAACCGCTCCGGATGGAACGGATTGAGCCGCATGGCGCGTCGGATCCACTCGGCGCCCTCATCGCCGCGCCCGAGCCAGGTCAGTAGCTCGCCCTGTTGCACGACGATCAGGTCTTAGTTTGGGTTGAGCGCGAGACCGCGCTGTTGGTGGAACTCGGCTTTGTCGTGGTTGCGCTGGGTGATGCGTACGGCGGCCAAGATGCGGTGGTATTCGGGATCGTTCTCGCCGATGGCGTAAGCGCTGTCGAGGTGTTTTATCAACTCGCTGAGTACCCCATCCGCCTCGGAGCGAAAGCCGCGGGCCCACGCTTGACCGAGCACGCAGGCTTTCCACGCATGCGCATGCGCGTAGTTGGGGTCGAGTTCGATTGCCTTGTCGAGCGCCACGCTCGCCGTCGCGTTGTCCTCGCGCGTGCCGCGGTGGTGAAAGATCTTGCCGCGCACGACGTAGTCGTAGGCGGCCAGATCGTTCGGCCGTTTGCGCTTGACCTGTTCGGTCGCCTCGACCCGGCCCGGCAGCGTGGCGACGATGGACCGGGCGAGGTCGTCCTGCAGTTCGAAGATGTCGGTCTGGCTGCGGTCGTAGCGCTCGGCCCATACGTGCTCGCCGCTCGCGCCGTCGATTAGCTGGACGTTGACCCGTACTCGATTGCCGGCGAGCCGCACGCTGCCTTCGAGCACGTAGAGAACCTGAAGCTCCTTCGCGACGTCCTTCACCTGCACGGCGCGGCCCTTGTAGGTGAAGGTCGAGTTGCGGGCGATCACGGTGAGGTCGCGGAACCGCGACAGCTCGGTGATCAGGTCCTCGGTCAGGCCGTCGGCGAAGAACTCCTGCTCCGGATCGGAACCCATGTTGATGAACGGCAGGACCGCGATCGAGGGTCGGACCCGTTGCTTGGCGTCGTCGGCGAGGTCTTTCTCTTCGGCGGCAGCGGCGATCGACGTGTTCGCCAGCGGGTCGGGGGTGACGACGCGGAACACGCGCAGTGGGCGAGCGATATTCTTGACCTCGCGTTCGCCGAGATCGTCGAGTTCGATGTCGAGCTTGTCGCGCACCTGATCGCGGGCGCCGCGCGACAGACAGATGCCGCCAGGCTCCGCCAAGGTTTGTAGCCGTGCCGCGACGTTGACGCCATCGCCATAGATGTCGTCGCCCTCGATGATGATATCGCCGACGTTGATGCCGACCCGGTAAACGACCTGGCAGTCGGGCGAAATTTTGGCGTTGCGCAGCGAAATCGCGTGCTGCACGTCGATCGCGCATTGCACCGCTTCGACCACGCTCGGAAACTCAGCTAAGATGCCATCGCCCATCAGCTTGACGATGCGGCCTTGATGGCCCTCGATCGCCGGCTCGATCACCGATTTGCGATGGTCTTTGAGCACGGCGAGGGTCCCGGCTTCGTCGATCCCCATCAGGCGGCTGAAACCGACGACATCGGCGGCGAGGATCGCTGACAGTCGCCGTTGCACCCGATCTTCCGTAACGCTCATGATTTGACCTCAGGAAGGCACAACTCAATGTCGAGCCACCCGAGCGATTTTATCACGAAAGCCGAAACGTTGGCACCGTGGGTCGGTGCGGCCAAGGCGCGCCTGACGATGAAGCGAACGGTTGTCGTGAACACGGGACACCAAGGTTTCATTCCGGTCCGCTCGTAAAATTCTCCCTTTGTCTTGGCGAGCGGATTCCGCGACTCTTTGGCGTGTAAGGCTTGGACAATGCGACCTCGCCTAGCCAAATCGAGGGCCGTGTCGATCAACCGTAGATGGAGCCACGGATGTTGTTTCGAATTCTCGCGTTAGCGATAGCGGCCTTCGTTGCCGCGGTGGCAGCCGCGCCGGCCTATGCTGATGGCTACGTCATCGTCGGTGTGGACGGCGGTCGGCACCATGGCCCGCTGCAACGACACTTTCACCCGGCATACCGCTACTGGAGGCCGGTCTATCCGGCGTACTACGTCGTTGCACCGCCAGTTCAGGTCGCGCCCGCTTACACCATCACTCCGACCACCTGCCGGGTGTTCCAGGGCGATGCCGTGATCGACCAGTCGCAACGGCCGTTTTTCGGCCGCGCTTGCCTCTACGCCGACAGCCGGTGGCACATCGTCGATTGAACGCCGCGACTTGCCGGGCTCCGGCCTGGCGACTACGATTCCACGAGCCCGCGCCCGTGGGCCCAACACCGGGGAGGATTCCATGGTCAACCGATCGATCGGCGTGTTCGTTTGCGCCGTCGCGCTCGTGGCGTTCGGTGCCGCCGGCGCCTTCGCCCAAACGATCGATACGCTCAAAATCATGGTCCCCGCAGCGCCCGGCGGCGGTTGGGATCAGACCGGCAAGGCGATCGAAATGATCGTCAAAGCGGAAGGCTTGGCCAAGAACGTGCAGATCACGCACGTTCCCGGCGCCGGCGGTACGGTCGGGCTGCCGCAATTCGTCAATCAATGGAAGGGCCAGCCGGCGAGCTTGATGGTCGGCGGCATGGTGATGGTCGGCGCGATCGCCGCCAACAAGAGCGCGGCCAAGCTCACCGACGTGCAGCCGCTCGCGCGCCTCAC
>SHVV01000025.1 GCA_009694095.1 Alphaproteobacteria bacterium
TAACTCTTGTATTGGCTTCGTTTTGCAGCGGCGCACGCACGCTCTCCGAAGTTCAGGGTCGGGCGCCCCTCGCCGGGTTCGACGATCCGCTGTTGGCGGCGCTGGTCGATCGAACGCTGGGCGATCTCCTGCCATCGCGCAATTCGAGCGTTTTCGACGGCGCTCGCGTTCTGCCGGGCCGCTGATCGCGAAGCGGTGGATTTAGTGGGCAACCAATGCTAGGTAAGCGTCAGCTGACCGCAAGAGCGAAAGGCATCGTTGGAGTGTTCTTACCCTTGGCTCGTTGGACCCGCCCGCAGATTGCGGCTGTGATTATATTGATCAATGACATTTGAAGAACTCGGCCTAAGCGCGGCCGTTTTAACCGCCGTCACCGACGCCGGTTACTCCATCCCGACCCCGATTCAAACCCAGGCGATTCCGATCGTCCTGCAAGGACGCGACATCATCGGTTGCGCTCAGACAGGCACCGGAAAAACTGCTTCCTTCGTGCTCCCAATGCTGGATGTCTTGGCCGAGGGCCGCGCCCGCGCGCGGATGCCGCGCTCGCTCATTCTCGAACCGACGCGCGAACTCGCGATGCAGGTCGCCGAGAACTTTACAAAATACGGCAAGAACCTGAAGCTCAATAAGGCATTGCTGATCGGCGGTTTGTCCTTCGACGATCAAGACAAGATCATTGATCGCGGCGCCGATGTCCTGATCGCGACTCCGGGACGGCTGCTCGATCATTTCGAGCGCGGGCGGCTCGTTCTCTCCGACATCAAGATCTTCGTGATCGACGAAGCCGACCGCATGCTCGACATGGGATTCATTCCCGATGTCGAGCGCATTAGCGGGTTGCTGCCGCAACTGCGACAGACGCTCCTGTTTTCGGCGACGATCCTGCCCGAGATTCGGCGCCTCGCTGATCGCTTCATGATCAATCCGAAAGAAATTTCGGTTGCGCCCTCAGCAACACCGGTCGACGCCGTCGAGCAGGGTTTGACAATCGTTCATGGCGACGACAAGGCCAAACGTCATGCCCTGCGAACGTTGATCCGAGAACGTGCAATGACGGGCGCGATCATTTTCTGCAATCGAAAGAAAAGCGTCGACATCGTTTACAAATCACTCTCCAAGCATGGCTTTACCGCGGCCGGTCTCCACGGCGACATGTCGCAGCCGGCGCGGCTCGAGACGTTGCGCAAGTTCAAGGAAGGCGGCGCGCAGTTCTTGGTCGCTTCCGATGTGGCGGCGCGCGGCCTCGACATTACGGGCCTTCCCGCCGTCATCAATTACGACGTGCCAACCCACCCCGAAGACTACATCCATCGAATCGGCCGTACCGCGCGCGCCGGCCAAAAGGGCAACGCCTTCACGCTAGCTACGCCCGAGGACGGTGATTTCGTCGCCGCGATCGAAAAGATGATGGGTCGCGCTATTCCTCGAATCTCGGTCGTTGGGCTGGGCGAAGTCGCTTTCGCCGAATCGAGCGGCCGGCGCCGGCGCGGGCGTCCGGGCGGTCCGTCACCGGAACCGCGGGCGGCGCGGGTGGCCCCCCTCCGCCCACAACCGGAAAAGGCCGTAACGCCGCCGCCACCGACACCGCCGGTCCAACCGCAACCGGTACGGTTCGACAATCAAGACGCTGCAGGGCGCGATGTGCGTCCGGCGCAGCAGCGGCTCGATCGGAATGACCGCCGGCGCGATCGTTATCCGCGCGACAACGACCCGCCCGTCGTCGGCCTCGGCGAACACGTTCCGGCATTCTTGTTGCGACCCGTCGTCATCCGCGAGGAAATCCACGAGGAACCGTCGGAAAACGAAGAGAAGTAACGGGCCATGCAAACGATTTTCGTCATGGTTAAGTGCGAGCTTGGCAAGGCGTATCAAGTCGCCGATGAGGCCGTTCAAAACGTCGACAAAGTCTCGGAAGTACACTCGATCTCGGGTCAATACGACCTCTTGATGAAGTGCTACCTCAACGACGACGAAGACATCGGCCATTTCGTCTGCGAGCACCTGCAAAAACTGCCGGGCATCAAAGACACCTTCACGCTCATTACGTTTAAAGCGTTCGCGTAGCCCGGCGACTGCTCGGCAGGTCGTTCGCGCCGACCCGTCCTTAGCCACAAGACCAGTTATGAGCGGAGCACTTGCTCGCGGTCGGAAACTATTTTAAGGCTAAAGCAATTCCTGCCCAGCGGAGACGCCGTCCGTGCCGACGAACTCAATGGAAAAACCGCTCGCCGGTCAGCACGCCATCGTTACCGGCGGAGCACGGGGGATCGGCAGCGCCATCGTCGATGAACTGCACCGTCTGGGTGCCGCGGTCACCGTCCTCGACATCAACAAACAGCTGCTCGCCGACAAAGCCTCGGCGGCAAAGGCGCGAGGCTCCGACGTTGCGACTGCGGTTGCCGACATCACCGATCCCGACTCAGTCGACGCGGCGTTCAGAGTGGGCGAGGCTGCGTTCGGCGCAGCGCAAATCCTGATCAATAACGCTGGCGTCGCCGATCCGGCGCCGTTTCTCAAGACGACGCCGACGACGTGGCACCGCATCCTCAATATCAATCTCAACGGAGCGTTCTTCTGCGCGCAACGCGCGCTTCCGGCGATGATGAAGGCGAACTACGGCCGCATTGTCTCGACCGCCTCGACCGCCGGGCTCATCGGCTACCGCTACTCGGCTGCCTATTGTGCCTCCAAGCACGGGCTGGTTGGCCTGACTCGAGCGCTCGCGCTCGAACTTGCGAAAACCGCCATCACCGTCAATTGTGTCTGTCCTGGATTTACCGACACCGCGATCGTCGCCGAGGCGGTCGGCAATATTACTTCAAAAACCGGCCGAAGCGCCGATGAAGCGCGCGCGAGTCTCGCCGCCTACAATCCGCAAGGACGCATCATCGATCCCAAGGAAATCGCGATGGTCACCGGATGGCTGGCATTGCCGGCATCTGCATCGATAACCGGCCAAGCTATCCCGGTGGCCGGCGGCGAGGTGATGTCGTGACAGAGCGGTTAGCTCGCCTTCAGCCAACCAGCACCGAGTTCGCCGATTTAGAAACCGCTATTTCGGCGCGCGACAAGATCGAGCTACGCGTTTGGCTGAGTCTATTGACTTGCGCCAACTTGGGGGCGGCGCTGCTGCGCCGCAAACTCCGCGAACGGTTCGCGACGACGCTGCCGCGGTTCGACGTTTTGGCGCAACTCGCGCGCGCAACCGACGGCCTCGGCATGAGCGAGCTTTCGCAGCGCCTCATGGTAACCAACGGCAACGCGACCGGGTTGGTCGCGCGGCTTGTCGCCGACGGCGTTGTCCAGCGCACACCCACGGCCGCCGATCCACGCCGGCAGCGCGTGCGTTTGACCGCTCGCGGACGACGTGAGTTCAAGGCCATCGCCAAGGCGCACTCCGCCTGGATGGAAGAAATCATGGCCGATCTTCGAGCCACCGAGTTGAATGCCTTAGCGCCGCTGCTCGGTGCGCTCAAGGCCTCGCTCAAGAATCGCCGCCAACGGAGTTGACCATGAAAGGCGCCGACATACGGCCACAGCACTTCAAGTGGGAGGTCGCCGATGGCGTGGCGACCGTGACCCTTGATCGCCCGGACAAGAAGAACCCCTTGACGTTCGAATCCTACGCCGAACTCGGCCGGACGTTTCGAGCTTTATCGAGCGTCGATGACGTAAAAGTTGTGATCATCACCGGCGCAGGCGGAAATTTCTGCTCTGGCGGCGACGTCCACGAAATTATCGGCCCGCTCGTCAAAATGAAGATGCCCGAATTGCTTCGATTCACCCGTATGACCGGCGAACTCATAAAGGCGATACGCGCCTGCTCGCAGCCGATCGTTGCCGCAATCGATGGCGTTTGCGCCGGAGCCGGCGCTTGCGTCGCCATGGCCGCTGATATTCGCTTCGGCACCGCTCGAAGCAAAGTCGCTTTCCTGTTCGTGCGTGTCGGACTGGCCGGGTGCGACATGGGGGCCTGCGCCATGCTGCCCAGAATCATCGGTCAGGGGCGAGCCTCCGAACTTCTCTACACGGGGCGCACCATGGATGGCGCCGAGGCCGAGCGCTGGGGCTTTTATAATCGTCTGTGCGATCCGGACACGTTGCAGAACGATGCGCGCACATTCGCCCGTTCGCTCGCCGTTGGTCCAACTTTCGCGCACGGCATGACCAAGACGTCGCTCCACCAAGAATGGAGCATGAGCGTCGATGAGGCGATCGAGGCAGAAGCCGAAGCGCAGGCGATCTGCATGCAGACCCAGGATTTCAGTCGCGCCTACGACGCGTTCGTCGCCAAGCAAAAACCTGCGTTCGAGGGCAATTGATGCCCGACACGTCCTTTCTCGACTGGCCATTTTTCGATACCGATCATCGGCGCCTTGCGGCCGAGATCGATCGCTGGGTGGCGCAAACGATCGCGCCGATCGCGAGTTCGACCGAACACGACGACGTCGAGGCAGCCGCCGTCCGCTACGCTGGGCTCCTCGGCGAAGCCGGGTTCTTACGCTATGCGATTCCCAAAGCCTATGGCGGGCTTCGCGACACGCTCGATGTCCGCTCGCTTTGCCTCATCCGCGAGACGCTGGCGCGAACATCCGGCGCTGCCGATGTGGCGTTCGCGATGCAGGGGCTCGGCTCGGGATCGATTTCTCTCTTTGGCGGCGAGGAACTCAAGCGCCGCTATTTGCCGAAGGTCGCCTCCGGAAAGCACATCGCCGCATTCGCCATGACCGAGTCGTCCGGCGGATCGGACGTCGCGAGCGTCGCGACCACGGCACGCGAGGACGGCAGCGCTTACGTGCTCGACGGAGGCAAGACGTTCATTTCGAACGCCGGAATCGCGCATCATTATGTCGTCTTCGCGCGCACCAGCGACAACGGTGCCAAGGGCCTCTCCGCCTTCGTCGTCGACGCCGACACCAAGGGTCTCACGGTCACCGAGAAAATCGATTTGCTCGCGCCGCACCCGATCGGGACGCTCGCTTTTGACGGCTGCCGGGTGTCCAAGGGTCAGATGCTCGGTAAGCTAGGCGAGGGATTCAAGGTGGGCATGGCGACGCTCGATATCTTCCGTTCGACGGTCGGCGCCGCCGCCCTCGGTTTCGCGCGCCGCGCGCTCGACGAGGCTCTTTCACAAGGCGACCACCGCGAGGCGTTCGGCCAGATATTGTCCGAATTTCAACTTGTCCAGGACAAATTGGCCACCATGGCAATCGACATCGATGCGAGCGCGCTTTTCATCTATCGCGCCGCGTGGCTCAAGGACACAGGCGCAGCGCGCGTCACCCGCGAGGCGTCGATGGCAAAGTATTTCGCGACCGAGGCGGCGCAAAGGGTAGTCGATGCGGCGCAACAAATTCATGGCGGCCGTGGCATCGTCGTCGGTAGCGCGGTCGAACGTCTTTATCGCGAGGTACGCGCGCTCCGGATCTATGAGGGTGCAAGCGATATCCAAAAGCTGGTGATCGCGAGCCAGGTTCTAAAGTCCCATCGCGACGCCGTCGGCCAGTCCGATCCCACGCTTCTTGGTAATTAGATCGTTCCGATGCGCAAGCTCTCCCCGTCAGCTCACTTCGACCACTATGCGCGCGACCATCTGCCGCCCATGGCAGCTTGGCCAAAGCTCAATCTGACATCGCTACCCGAGCTCGCCGCTTATCCTGAGCGCATGAACGCGGCGACCGAGTTGCTCGAAGCGTCGCTCGGCCATGGTCACGACCAAAAGCCCTGCTATTACTTCGACGACGCGGTGTGGAGCTACGCTAAGCTGAACGCTGTAGCCAATCAGATCGCCAACGTTCTCGTGGGCGAACTCGGGGTCGAGTCTGGTGAGCGAATCCTGATCCGGGGCTTTAACAACCCGATGTTCGTCGCCTGCTGGTTCGCCATCCTCAAGGCCGGCGCCATCGCGGTCGCCACCATGCCGCTGCTGCGCGCGCGCGAGCTCAGCTACATAGTCGACAAAGCCAAGGTCAAGTTCGCGCTCTGCGATGAACGACTCGCTGAGGAGATGAAGAAGACTTTGCTATCGTCGCCGTCGCTCAAGAAAGTTCTCTACTTCGATAACCACCGCGCGGATGGACTCAACACCATTGCTGCCGCGATGCCGGAGACCTTTACGGTGGTTGAAACGGCGGCCGATGACGTGGCACTGATCGCGTTTACCTCGGGCACCACGGGCAATCCTAAGGGCTGCATGCATTTCCATCGCGACATTCTCGCGATCTGCGACACCTTTTCGCGCTATGTGCTTAAGCCAACCGACCGCGACGTGTTCTTGGGCTCGCCGCCGATCGCCTTTACCTTCGGGCTTGGCGCGCTGGTGACGTTTCCGATGCACGCCGGCGCCGCGACCGTGTTGGTCGAGCGGGCGACGCCCGAACTCCTGCTCGAAACGATTCAACGGCGCAAAGTCTCGATTCTTTTCACCGCCCCCACCATGTTCCGCGTCCTCGCCGACATGGTGCCGCAGTACGACATCCGTTCGCTCACCAAATCGGTCTCAGCCGGCGAAACGCTGCCGCTCGCGACCTACGAAGCCTGGTTCAAGGCGACCGGCATCAAGACGATCGACGGGCTCGGCTCGACCGAAATGCTGCACATATTCTGCACCAGCGAGGGCGATGGCATCCGCGCCGGAGCGACCGGAAAAGCCGCGCCGGGGTTCGAGTTGCGCGTGGTTGACGACGCCGGACGCGACGTGCCGCGCGGCACGATTGGCCGGCTCGCGGTGCGCGGCCCAACCGGGTGCCGCTACCTCGACGATGCCGACAATCAAGCGAAATACGTCCAGGACGGCTGGAACTTTCCCGGCGATGCCTACGTCATGGATGCCGACGGGTACTGCTGGTACCAGGCCCGTACCGACGACATGATCATCTCGGCCGGCTACAACATCTCGGGCCCCGAAATCGAGACTGTTCTGCTCGAACATCCGAAGGTCAAGGAGTGCGCGGTCGTCGCGAGCCCCGACCGGGAACGCGGCTTCATCGCCAAGGCGTTCGTCGTCCTGCGCGACGACACGTCCGGCAACGAATTGCTGGCGGAAGAATTGCAGGACCACGTCAAAGCGACTATCGCACCCTACAAATACCCGCGCGCGGTCGAGTTCGTCGACGCGCTGCCACGCACCGAGACTGGCAAGCTTCAGCGCTTCAAACTTCGGCAACAGGAGTTGGAGCGAGCGAAAACGATCACGATCAGTTGAGGCGTGCCTGTCCTCGACAAACACAAGCCGCAAGAGCGAGCATTTATATCGTGGTTCATCATCGCTCGCAGTACCGCGCTCATACGCGTCGTGGTAGAGATCAACCTTGTCCCAACTTCTTGAAAAGCCGATGACCGATACTCACACATACATCGACATTATCGTGACCGATCCAGCACCGCATGTGCGCCAGATCACGATGAACCGCCCTAAACAGCTGAACGCGCTTTCGGCCAACCACTTGCACGAGATCGTCGCCGCGCTCAATGCCGCGGCGGACGACGACGAAGTGCGCGCCGTGGTTCTGACCGGCGGCGAAAAAGTCTTCGCCGCCGGCGCCGATCTCAACGAGATGGCCAAGCGCGATCTCGTCGGCGAGCTCAAGAGCGAGCGGCACCGAGTTTGGGACTCGATCCGGCGCTTTCCCAAACCGTTGATTGCCGCGGTCAACGGTTTCGCCCTCGGCGGCGGTTGCGAGCTGGCGATGCACGCCGACATCATCATCGCTGGCGCGACGGCGAAGTTCGGCCAGCCCGAAGTCAACGTCGGCATCATGCCGGGCGCCGGAGGCACGCAGCGCCTGGCGCGTACCGTCGGCAAGTCGCTGGCGATGAGGATGGTGCTTTCGGGCGAGATGATCGATGCCGTGACCGCGCTTCGGTCCGGCCTCGTCGCTGAGGTGACGCCCTATGAACTCACGATCGAGCGCGCCGTACGACTGGCTCGCACCATCGCCGAGAAACCGCCGATCTCGGTTCGCCTCGCCAAGGAAGCCGTGCTCAAGTCGTTCGACCTCACGCTCGAAGCTGGCCTCGATTTTGAACGGCGAGCGTTCAATATCATTCTCGCGACCGAGGACAGGAAGGAAGGCGTCGCGGCCTTTCTCGAGAAGCGCAGGCCGGCATTCAAGGGAAGATGACCATGGCATACGAGACAATCCGTTTCGAAACCGATGGAAGTGTCGCGACGATCACCCTCAACCGGCCGCAGGTGTTGAACGCCGTCAGCGTCAAGATGCACGAGGAGTTGCGGGGCGCGCTGAAAGCGGTAACCGACAGCCGAGCGATTCGCTGCCTGGTATTGACTGGCGAGGGCCGCGCTTTTTGCGCCGGCCAGGACCTGACCGATCGCGCCGTCGATGGCGCCAAGATCGATTTCGCCGAGTCGATCGATAAGAACTACAACCGGCTCATTCGCACGCTGCGCGGCCTAGAGATCCCGGTCGTCACCGCGGTCAATGGCATCGCCGCCGGCGCGGGCGCCAACATCGCGCTCACGGGCGATATCGTCATCGCCGCTCGTTCGGCCGAGTTCATTCAAGCCTTCATTCGCATCGGCCTCGTGCCTGACTGCGGCGGCACATACTACCTGCCGCGGCTGATCGGCCGCGCCCGCGCCATGGCGCTCTCGATGCTCGGCGACAAGTTGCCCGCGCCACAGGCGGAGGCCTGGGGGCTGATCTGGAAATGCGTCGACGACGACAAGCTCAAAGATGAAACGAGGGCGTTGGCGCAGCGCCTTGGCGGCATGCCGACCAAGGCGATCGCGCTGATGCGCCGCGCGTTCGAAGCTTCGATCGACAACACGCTCGATCAGCAGCTCGATCTCGAACGCGATCTGCAATTGATCGCTACCAAAACCGAAGACTTCGGCGAAGGCATGCGCTCCTTCATCGAGAAACGGCCCGCCGCGTTCAAAGGCCGCTAAAGGCGCTCCCCACCACCAAGCAACGAGCAGACTCATGACCGACGCCTTCATTTGCGACGCCGTCCGTACACCGTTCGGTCGTTATGGCGGCGGTCTGTCCTCGGTGCGAACCGACGACCTGGCGGCGATTCCGATCAAGGCGCTCATGGCGCGCAGTCCGGGGGTCGACTGGAGCAAGATCGAAGAAGTCTACTATGGCAACACCAACCAAGCTGGCGAGGACAACCGCAACGTGGCCCGCATGGCGCTTCTGCTGGCCGGGCTTCCCGATTCGATACCCGGTGCAACGGTCAACCGTCTTTGCGGTTCTGGCCTCGAGGCGATCAGTTGCGCCGCGCGCGCCATCAAGACCGGCGAACTTGAGATCGCGATCGCCGGCGGCGTCGAAAGCATGAGCCGGGCACCGTTCGTGATGCCCAAGGCGGATACCGCATTTTCGCGCGCGGCAGAGATCTACGACACGACGATCGGTTGGCGGTTTGTCAATCCGAAGATGAAGGAAAAATTCGGCGTCGATGCCATGCCCGAAACGGCCGAGAACGTCGCCGAGGAGTTCCAGATCAGCCGCGCCGATCAGGATGCCTTCGCCTTCCGCAGTCAGCAGCGCGCGGCGAAAGCCCAGGGCTCCGGCGTGCTCGCGCACGAGATCGTCGCGGTTGAAATTCCAAAACGGAAGGGTGAAACGGTGAAGGTCGCGTTCGACGAGCATTTGCGCGCCGACACGACGCTCGACGGACTGGCGAAGCTACCGGCGATTTTCCGCAAGCCCGGCACCGTGACAGCCGGCAACGCCTCGGGCGTCAATGACGGCGCGTGCGCTCTGTTGTTAGCATCGGAAAATGCCGTCAAAAAGTACGGACTGAAACCGCTGGCACGGATTCTCGGTACCGCGACCGCCGGCGTGCCGCCGCGCGTCATGGGGATTGGGCCGGTTCCAGCTTCGCTCAAGGTTCTCGACCTGCTTAAACTCAAAATCGGCCAGATGGACGTGATCGAACTCAACGAGGCGTTTGCCGCGCAAGCGCTCGCTTGCCTACGCCAACTCGGCGTCGCCGACGACGCCTCGCATGTCAACCCGAATGGCGGTGCGATCGCGCTCGGTCATCCTTTGGGAGCGAGCGGAGCGCGTTTGGCGACGACGGCCACCTATGAACTTGAGCGGCGCCGTGCTCGTTACGCCTTGATCGCGATGTGCATCGGCGTCGGCCAAGGCATCGCGACCGTGATTGAACGAGTCAACTAGCGGCGACCGCCGCTTAGTTTCGCCGCAGTACCGGTTATCGAGGCCGGCGCGGTGTTGCGGTGCTTTTCGGTCGCGGCCGCGCCACTCCTTGCGCCGCCCGCGCGACCGCGATCGACTTCCTGGCCCAAGCCACGAGTTCGTCGGCATCGTCGAGAAATTCGGCCGGAAACGCCCGAAGCGATTCGACGCACTGCGCTTTCTTGTCGGGCGCGTAGATGAGCGGCGGCGCCTTGATCGCGTCATAGTCGGCGCAGTTCCGCGAGTCGACCTTGAAGTAAACCTGGTCACCATACACGAACCCGAACATCGCGTTTTCGGCGTAAAGCCCAAGGCCGCCGAACATCGGGCGCGCGCCAGCGCCGAGCCCCGCCAATTGATCGAGCAGGAACGCGGCAAACGCCGCATTCACCGGATCCGGCTTAGCGCCGCGCCTTGCTTTTGCCACCGGCGGTTTTCTTGCGCCGCGGTCCGCCCCGCGGCACCGCTAGCGCTTTTTGCGCCCAATTCACGTGCACTTCATCGTCATCGAAAAGGTCGGCCGGTACTTCGTGGCAGGTCATGGCGATGACGCGCCCACCGGCGCGGGCATAGGTGAACGGCTTCGACCCGACCGCTTCGTAGTCGGCCGGATTGGCGTCACCGGTCTTGAGGTAGAGCCGATCATGGAGCACGAGCCCCATCATCGTGTCTTCGATATAGACCCCGTGGCCGCCGAACATCGCCCGCGCTCGCGCACCGAGCGGCGGAAGGCGTTCGACGATCTCGGCGACGAACGACGAGGGTTTGGCCATCTTCAACGCCGTTCGTCGAGCCACGCCATCTGAATCGCCTCGAGGATCTTTTCGTTCGAGCGATTGGGGTCGTCCTTGAAGTCCGGCAACGCACAGACCCATTTGTGTAGGTCGGTGAAGCGCAGGTTGACGACGTCAGCGTCGCCGTGACGATCCTCAAGCTCAATCGCGATGTCGTTGATATCGGTCCACCGAAGCGCCATGCGTTCGCAGGCCGGGGAAGGCCCGCCCCTACTGTGAGTCGCTACTTAACCTGCATGTTGCGGGTCGCCGCCGGCAACTTGACCTTAAGCCCTTCGAGCTCCGGCGTGATGATGATTTGGCAGCCGAGGCGCGAGGTGTGGGTGAGCCCGAAGGCTAGATCGAGCATGTCCTCTTCCTCCTCCGTCGCGCTCGGCAATTTCTTGTAATAGGCCAGATCAACGAGGACATGGCAGGTTGAGCAAGCGAGCGAGCCCTCGCACGCGCCTTCGAGATCGACCTTGTTACGGTGAGCTATTTCGAGCACCGAGAGCCCGAGCGGAGCGTCGACCGTTAATTCGCTTCCGTCCTTGTTGACGAACGTCATCTTCGGCATGCTGAACTCTAGCGAGCGTCCGCGCTGCCGGTCGTGGCGGCGGCCTGCAACTTCGATTCGAGCGACTCGATCGCCAGTCCCTCCAGCGCAGTTTTCATCCCCCGGTCCATGCGCCGTTCGGCGAAGAACAGCGTTTCAGCGTCGAGCTTCTCGATCCAACCCTCGATCATGTCGCGATCGGTCGAACTCAGAGCTCGCTCCATCCCCGCCATCGCATTTTCGATCGTTCGCCGTTCGATCGGCGTAAGGATCTCACCATCAGCGCGCAGCGCCGACTTGAGTGCGAGCAGTCCGCGCTGACCCTCGACGCGCGACTCGGTCAGCAAACGCGTTTCGACGTCTTCGCGCGCATGTTCCATCGCCGAGCGCAACATCGCTTCCATGTCCTCGGGCGCAAGACCATAGGACGGGCGCACTTCGACGCGCTGCTCGATCCCGGTCAATTCTTCGCGCGCGCTCACCGTCAAGATACCGTCGGCATCGAGAGCGAAGGTCACCTTGATCCGCGCCGCACCGGCGACCAACGATGGGATGCCACGGAGAACGAACCGCGCTAGCGACCGACACTGATCGACCATCTCGCGCTCGCCCTGGACGACGTGAATGAGCATCGCGGTTTGGCCGTCTTGATAGGTCGTGAATTCCTGCGCGTGAGCGACCGGGATCGGCGTGTTGCGCTCAATCACGCGCTCGACCACACCACCCATCGTTTCGAGGCCGAGCGACAATGGCGTCACGTCAAGGAGGAGCGTGTTTGACCCCGAAGTGAGCGCCTCGGCCTGAAGCGCGGCCCCAAGCGCGACCACCTCGTCAGGATCGATGTCGCTGAGCGGCTCGCGGCCGAACAGACCCGCGACCATGCGCCGAACAATCGGCATCCGGGTCGCGCCGCCGACAAGAACGACACCCTTGATCTCGTTGGCGGCCAGCTTGGCGTCCTCAATCACGTGCCGAGCGATGTCGATTGTATGCTCAATCAGCGGCTCGATCAGAGTTTCAAGTGCCACGCGATCAAAATTGTGGGTGCTCAATCGACCAGCCGCGTCGATGTCCCAGCGTCCCTCGTGATCCGTTGAAAGACGTTCTTTCGCGGTTCGCGCCGCGTTCAACGCCGACTTCACCAGTGTAAGCGACGGCTTGGTCTCACCGCGCTCGGCGAGGAATCGCTCAGCGATCAAGTGATCGAAATCGTCGCCGCCGAGCGCTGCGTGCCCGCCGGTCGCAAGGACTTGAAACACGCCTTTTTCGAGACGCAGAATCGAAACATCAAACGTGCCGCCGCCAAGATCATAGATCGCGTAAAGACCTTCGACTCCCTTGTCGAGGCCGTACGCCAAAGCTGCTGCGGTCGGTTCGTTGACGAGCCTCAGCACATGCAGGCCGGCGAGCCGGGCCGCGTCCTTAGTCGCGGTCCGGGCAGCGTCGTCGAAATAAGCCGGCACCGTAATGACCGCTCGCGCGACCGATTTCTCAAGACGCTTCTCGGCGCGCGACTTTAACGTCTTGAGAATTTCCGCTGAAACTTCGACCGGCGACACCCGACGGCCGGCGATCGCAAGCCGCACCATGCCTTCGCTACCCGGTTCTATCGTGTATGGCAGCGTTCCAGCGATCTTCTTGACGTCTTCGATCCCGCGTCCCATCAGCCGTTTGATCGAACTCACCACCCGATCGGAGGCATCGAACTGCCGCTCTTTAGCCGGATATCCAACCAGGATCCCATCATCGAGATACGCCACCACCGATGGCACCAATCCTTCACCGTGGATGTTGCGCAAGACTTCAGGTTTGCCGTCGACCGCATACGCGACCAGCGAGTTGGTCGTCCCGAGGTCGATCCCGACGGCCGCCTCGGTCGCGGCATGCGGCACCGGCGTTTCGCCGGGTTCGTGAATATCGAGCAGAACCATGACTAGGTGGTGGCGCCGTGTGCGCTGGCAGCCCGACGTGCAGCACCGCGCGGCTGTCGTACCCGCGCGTCGTCAAGGAACTTGGCGAGATAGCGCAGCCGCAGCGTGTGCGCCCGCGCTGCTTTGAGGTCGTTGCCGGTGAACGCGCGGCCGATCGTCGCGCGGCAGACCTCGGCGTCGCGTTCCGCGGCGGCCGCTAAAGCGGCGACTGCCAGTGCGTCGGTCGCGTCGGCCAACGCTTCGCGCCGTTCCAACGCCTCGCCCAACAGCACCGGATCGGCGGTTGTCTTGTCCTCGCCCGCGAGCGGAGCGCCAAGGCATGTCAGCAGGTATTCGGCGCAGGTTAACGGATCCTTGAGAATTTCATAGGCGCGATTGAGTGCCGTCGAGTGCGCCAGCGAGTGGGCCCGCTCCGGCGCCGACTTTGCCGCGAATCGATCCGGATGCAGCAGGCGCTGTAGGCGGAAATAACTACGATCGAGGTCAGCCAAGTCGATATCAAAGGTTCGGGAGAGTTCGAGACGCTCGAAGTGATCGACCGCCGTCGGTCCCTGCAGCGCGTCGCAAGTCGCGCAAAACATCGCACGGACGTCAACCGGGCCGCGACAGGACCAACAAGCTTTGACCGCGCCCGCTAGCGCCTTTACGTTTCGGTCGTCCACGACGTTCCTGTTCATGTGGCCGCCGCCCGGAGCAGGGCGATTTCGGCGGGCCCCTTAGACGTGAAACGACTCGCCGCAGCCGCAGCGACCCTTTTCGTTCGGGTTCTTGAAGACAAAGCCCGACTTCAACTTTTCTTCGACATAATCCATCTGCGTCCCGATGAGAAACATCGTCGCTTTGGGATCGATCAAGATCGTGACGCCTTTTTCCTCGACCACTTCGTCGAACGAATTTTTTTGCTCCGCGTACTCAAGCGTATAGGAAAGCCCCGAACACCCCGCCGTGCGCACGCCGATGCGCACGCCGAGCGCCGGTTTGTTGCGTTGCGCGAGCAATGCCTTGACTCGCTCCGCCGCCGCATCCGTCACCGACATCACCGATCTTAACGCCATCGTTCTACCTCCGCGTGACGCCGGTCAGGCGTTGTTCTTCTTCTTGTAGTCGGCGATCGCCGCTTTGATCGCGTCCTCGGCCAAAACCGAGCAATGAATCTTGACCGGCGGCAAAGCGAGTTCCTCGGCGATTTGCGTATTTTTGATCGCTGCCGCTTCGTCGAGGGTCTTACCCTTGATCCATTCGGTGACGAGGCTCGACGACGCGATCGCCGAGCCACAACCGAAGGTCTTGAATTTCGCATCCTCGATCAGGCCGTCAACGCCGACTTTGATCTGCAGCTTCATCACATCGCCGCATGCTGGTGCGCCGACCAGGCCAGTACCGACATTGTCGTCACCTTTGTCGAGGGCGCCGACATTTCTCGGGTTCTCATAATGATCGACGACTTTGCCGCTATACGCCATGGGCCTAACCCTATCCTTTCGAGCCGGTACAGGTCCGGATCAATGCTCGTTCCACTTGATCGATTTGATGTCGATACCCTCTTGCGCCATTTCCCAGAGCGGGCTCATCGAGCGCAACCGCGCGACGTGCTCTCGAATCGTCTTGACCGCAAAGTCGATCTCCGACTCGGTCGTAAATCGGCCGATTCCAAACCGAATCGACGTATGCGCGAGTTCCTCGCCGACACCGATGGCGCGCAGTACGTAGGACGGCTCAAGCGACGCCGAGGTACAGGCAGACCCAGAAGAAACCGCGATGTCCTTGATCCCCATCAGTAGCGACTCGCCTTCGACGTAGGCAAACGACAGATTCAGGTTGCCAGGAATGCGCCGCTCCACGTCTCCATTCAGGAATACTTCCGGAAGTTCGGCCCGAATCCCAGTCAGCAACCGATCGCCGAGCCGACGGATACGTTCGGCTTCAGTCGGCATTTCCGCCTTGGCGATCGCGCAAGCAGCACCGATACCGACGCAGAGCGGGGTCGGCAGCGTGCCCGAGCGCATGCCGCGTTCCTGTCCTCCACCGTTGAACAGAGCTTCAAGCCGTACCCGCGGTTTTCTGCGGCGAACGAACAAAGCGCCGACGCCCTTGGGGCCGTAAATCTTGTGTCCAGAAATCGACATCAGGTCGATCTTCATCGCTTCGACGTCGAGCGGAATCTTGCCGACAGCCTGCGCCGCGTCGGTATGAAAAAACACGCCGCGTTCACGACAGATGGCGCCGATCTCGGCGATCGGCTGGATGACACCGATCTCGTTGTTGACCGCCATCACCGAAACGATCGAAGTCTGATCAGTGATCGCCGCCTTAAGAACATCGAGATCGATCAAGCCATTGGTCCCGACCGGCAGGTAGGTGACGGCAAAACCCTCCTGTTCGAGATGCCGGCAGGAATCGAGCACGCATTTGTGTTCGGTCGAGACGGTGACGACGTGATTCTTGCGATCCTTGAAAAAGTGCGCGACGCCCTTAATCGCCAGATTGTTCGACTCGGTGGCGCCTGAGGTGAAGATCACTTCGCGCGGATCGGCGCCGATAATCGCCGCGACCTCGGCGCGCGCAGTCTCGACCGCTTCTTCGGCTTCCCAACCGTAAGCGTGGCTTCGCGAATGGGGGTTGCCGAACTTCTCGATGAAATACGGCAGCATTCGATCGAGCACGCGCTGATCCATCGGCGTCGTCGCCTGATAGTCGAGGTAGATCGGGACCTTAATGTTGGTTCGGTTCCGCGCGTTCATAGCTTCGGAGACTTGCTTATCCATCACCGTTCCTACCCGTTCAACGCCACGTCGCCCTGGAGCGCCGGACGAGTTCGCGCATACAGCGCCGTCCAAGCGCCGACGAACCGATCGATGTCGTCCGATGTCGACCGCCATCCGAGGCTCACACGAATGGCGCTCGATGCTTCTGCATCCGCCAGTCCCATCGCCTGCAGTACATGCGAGCGCGCGACTTTGCCCGACGAACAGGCCGCGCCAGCGCTCACGGCGACACCGGCGAGATCGAGGGCGATCACTTGCGTTTCGCTGCCGACATCGGGCATGGAGAGACAGCTCGTATTCGGAAGCCGCTCGGCGCCGGCGCCGAATACGGTGGCTCGAGGCGTGACGGCTCGGAGCCGCGCTTCGAGCGCGTCCCGCAATCTACCGATTTCCGCCATACGATCGAGATCAGCCAGAGCGAGTTCGGCCGCGCGGGCGAACCCAACGATGCCGGCGACATTTTCGGTGCCGGCACGCCAACCCCGCTCCTGCCCACCGCCAATCGCGCGCGCCTTGATCGCAACACTCGGCCGTTTGACAAGAGCGCCAACGCCTTGCGGCCCACCCATTTTGTGGGCTGAGAGAGAGAGCAGATCAGCGCCAAGGTCCGGCATCGCGAGCGGGATCTTACCGAACGGTTGTACTGCATCGCAGTGAAGCAACGCGTCGAATCGGTGAGCGATCGATGCCGCTTCCGCGACCGGTTGAATAGCGCCAGTTTCATTGTTAGCGAGCATCAGCGCGACCACTGCCGGACGATCATTGGTTGCAAGTGCTCGTTCCAGCGCACCAAGATCAATCACGCCACTCGAGTCGACCGGCACAACTTCGGTGTGCGGATCGAGCAAAAACGCAGCACCAAGCACCGATCCGTGCTCGACCGCCGATACAATCAGACGGCGGCCGACGTTTCCGCCAAGGGCCAGATTGTTGGCCTCGGTGCCGCCGCTAGTGAAAATGACGTCGGCCGGCGAGGCGCCAACCAATGCCGCGATCCGCTCGCGGGCATCCTCGACGGCTCGGCGCGCCACGCGCCCCGCGGCGTGAACCGACGACGGATTGCCGCCATACTCCAATGCCTCCGCTATGACCGCGACGACCTCGGGCCGAACCGGCGCGGTCGCGTTGTAGTCAAGGTAGGCGATGCGGTTCACGGAGTACGTCCCTATTGGGCGAGCGCGACGTGCTGTTGCGCCGCCGCGCCGGTGAGAACGCCACCTCGTCCGAGCACGCGCCGATCGACGACGTCGGCAAGGGTGACGGAACTGAGGAACGAATGAATCTGATTGCCGAGTTCCTCCCAAAGGTCGTGCGTGATGCAACGTTGGCCGCCGGCGCATCCGGTGGTCGATCCGGTGATACATCGTGTCTGCTTGATCGATTCATCGACGGCACGCACGATATCGGCAACCCTGGTTTCGTTGGCGGCGTGGCCCATGACATAACCCCCGCCGGGGCCGCGTACGCTGCGCACGATGCCGCTCCGGCGCAGCTTTGCGAATAGCTGCTCCAAATAGGAGATCGATATCTCCTGGCGGCCGGCGATCTCCGCCAGCGAAACCGGTCCGTCGGCGGAATGCTGCGCCAGATCGGCCATCGCCATCACCGCGTAGCGACCCTTAGTGCTGAGTTTCACGGCCTCGCTCCTTCGTCATCGTTCGCGGCAACCACGCTCATATTCCAGCTTGACGCTTTGGCAGACTAACATTCTCGTCGCGGCGTGAGGGCGCCGTGGTTCTTTCGTTCGGCGTTATTTGCGCTTCAAGGCTCGCAACGCGGGTCGACAACTGCTGTACGCGGTCGATCAACGTTTCGATCGCCCGCGCGGCCGGGTCGGACAGACCTTCGCTCGAGATGCCATAGGCCTCGAACCCGGGCCGCTCTCGCGCTCGTCGCTCGGCCGCGACGGGATACGCCGGAATCCCAAGGACGGTCGTACCTGGCGCCACATCCTTGACGACAACTGCATTCGAACCGATCCGAGCGCCGGCCCCGACGGTGAGCGGCCCAAGTACCTTGGCGCCGGCACCGACGATCACGTCGTTTTCAAGCGTCGGATGCCGTTTGCCAGGATTGAGCGAAACGCCACCCAGCGTTACGCCCTGGTAAAGCGTCACGCCGTCGCCGATCTCCGAAGTTTCGCCGATGACGACGCCCATGCCGTGATCGATGAAAAACTTGCGACCTATTTTTGCGCCGGGATGGATTTCAATACCGGTAAAAAACCGACCTAAATTCGACAAAAGGCGAGCGACGAAATGCCGCTCCCCAACCCACGCCAAGCGCGCTAGGCGGTAGAACAAGAGAGCGTGAAAACCGGGGTAGCTGAAAACGACGTCAAAGCGAGAACGCACCGCTGGATCGCGTTCGCAAACTGCGTCGATGTCTTCCCCGAGTCGCTTAAACAAAATCATCTCTGACGCCTTCATCTACCTTGCTAGATAGATAACCCGACTAAATTAGTCAAATTAAAAACCAAGCCAGAGACTCAGGTAAAAGAAACGACGTAACTGATTTATAATAAATGATAATTTTCAGTCTCCCGCATCGAAAGACCGATTTGCGATCCAGACTTTCGGCGCGAATCCGATAAAAATAGGCTAATTCGCGGACAATCCTATATAAGGGCCGCGAATTCCTTCATCACCGCAACATAAGTCATCCGTCCGACACCCATGCCTGAGGTCATCATCAACGGCGAAGACGGCCGCATCGAGGGCCGCTATCATCCCGGCAAGGGCAATGCCTCGCCGATTGCGCTCATCCTCCATCCGCACCCCCAGTTCCGGGGGACGATGAATAACAAGGTCGTCTATACGATCTATCAAACCTTCGCAAAACGTGGTTTCTCCGTCTTGCGCTTCAACTTTCGCGGCGTCGGGCGAAGCCAAGGGAGCTACGACGGCGGCCAGGGCGAACTATCGGACGCCGCATCGGCGCTCGACTGGCTGCAGATGAATAACCCCAATGCGGCATATTGTTGGGTTGCCGGATTTTCGTTCGGTGCGTGGATTAGCATGCAACTCTTGATGCGACGTCCCGAAATCGATGGATTCGTCGCCGTCGCGCCGCCGACCAACCGCTTCGACTTTGGCTTTCTCGCACCCTGTCCGTCGTCCGGGATGATCATCCATGGAACCTCCGACGAGTTGGTGCCTGAGGCCGACGTACAGAAACTGGCGGACAAGCTCGCGGCGCAAAAAGCGATCAAAATTGTGCTGCACAAGATTCCGAAAGCCAATCACTTCTTCGAGGATCGACTCGACGAGCTGGCGAGCGCGATCGACGACTATCTGGTCGCCGCGATCGGCAAGAATCGAGTCGTTACGGCTGGTTGACGACCCCGCCGGTTAGCGGTCGCGGCACGCCGGTCGTCCCCGGGAGCGAGAGCGGTAGGCCACGGCGCGAGCGGACCGCGAGAAAAGCAAATGCTTCCGCCTCAAGCGCGGCGCTGCGCCAACCGAGTGCCTCGACGGGATCGACGGTTCCCAGAAGATCGCGCAAGTGGCCCATCAGGGTAGCGTTACGCGCTCCACCACCGGTCACCAGCCATCGGCATGGCGTCGCCGGAAAATGTCGGACCGCCTGGGCGATAGAATGCGCCGTGAACGCCGTTAGCGTCGCGGCACCATCGGCTGCCGACAACCCGACGATGTCGGCGGCCCCGAAGTCGTTGCGATCGAGCGACTTAGGCGGCGCGCGGTGAAAATAGTCGTTGCCGAGGAGTCGATCGAGCACGGCATCATCGACTTTACCCGCGCCAGCAAGAACTCCGTTCTCGTCCATGGCGACGCCGCACTTCGCCATCATCCAGTCATCGATCAACGCATTTCCGGGACCGGTGTCGAACGCAATGAGATCGGCCTCCCGTTCGCCGACGAAGGTGACGTTCGCTACGCCGCCAACGTTGACGATCGCGATCGGGAATTCGAGCGCTTCGCGCTTCCGCGCGCGCCGAGCAAGGGCGAGGTGATACAACGGCACGAGCGGCGCACCCTGCCCGCCTGCCGCCACGTCGGCATCGCGGAATCGATTGACGACCGTGCATCCGAGGAGACGGGCAAGTAAAGCGCCGTCGCCAATCTGGGCGGTGAGGCGGTCTTCGGGACGATGGAGGATTGTCTGACCATGGAACCCTATAATTGATATTTTATCGATAGTTATATTACTTTGATAAAGTAATTTATTAACTGAGGTTGCATGCGCGACGGTGAGATCGTATTCCAGCCGCTCGTCGCCGGTCCGCTTGCCGAAGGCAGCTCGAATTCGTCGCCGCAAAGTATCGTCATACGACACCGTCGCTTGTGGGCCGAGAGCCACAACCTCGGTTCCGTCGGTCTCGATCACCGCCACGTCGATACCGTCGGCGGAGGTGCCGCTCATGAGACCTAACGCGGTGACGATCGTCATGAACCCTTTAGCCCCGGACGGCGATTAGACCGGTCGCTTCGTTGCCGCGTTGAGAACGATATGGTAAGGCCGAGCAGATCACTCCGTGCCACGAGTCCGCGTGCAGCCTGTCCGACACAAAGACGATGACCTCGCCCCGATCCGAATTTCTGGCACGCATCATCGGGCGCAACTACGTCCACCAAATCACCGATGTCGAAGCCCTCGATGCGGCGGCCCTCAAAGGGCCGATCGCGGCGTATATCGGCTTCGACTGCACGGCCCCCAGCCTTCATGTCGGCAGTCTGGTCTCGATCATGTTGCTGCGCAACTTGCAACGGACGGGGCACAAACCGATCATTCTGATGGGCGGCGGCACGACGAAAGTCGGCGATCCCTCGGGCAAGGACGAGGCGCGCCAACTCCTGACGGATGCCGATATCGCAGCCAACATGGCCGGAATCAAGACCGTGTTTGGACGCTACCTCCGTTTCGGCGATGGGCCGACCGACGCCATTATGGTCAACAACGCGGACTGGCTCGACCGGCTCGAGTACATCCCGTTCTTGCGCGATTTCGGCCGGCATTTTTCGGTCAACCGCATGCTTTCGTTCGATAGTGTCCGGCTACGCCTCGAACGAGAGCAGCCGCTGAGCTTTCTTGAGTTCAACTATATGGTCCTGCAGGCCTACGACTTTCTCGAGCTCTCCCGGCGTCATGGATGCACGCTGCAGATGGGTGGCTCGGATCAGTGGGGCAACATCGTCAACGGTGTCGAACTCGGGCGCCGGGTCGACGAGAGAACGCTGTTCGGGCTGACCACGCCGCTGATTACGACTTCGTCGGGCGCGAAAATGGGCAAGACGGCAAAGGGAGCGGTGTGGCTCAACGCTGAAAAGCTGGCGGCTCACGACTACTGGCAGTTCTGGCGCAATACCGAGGATGGCGATGTCGGACGTTTCCTCCGGCTGTTTACCGACCTGCCGCTCGATGAAGTGGATCGCCTGGAACGTCTGCGCGACGCCGACTTGAACGAGGCGAAAAAGATCTTGGCGAATGAAGCGACCAAACTCTGCCACGGCGAGGAAGCCGCGGCGGCGGCGGCCGAGACCGCGCGCCAAACCTTTGAAGAAGGCGGCGTCGGCGGAGCGCTGCCGACCATCGTGCTCACGCGCGCGGAGGCTGCGGCCGGAATCGCGGCGTACGAGCTATTTCGCCGCGCCGGTCTTTGCGCCTCGGGCGGCGAAGCCCGCCGCTTGATCCGTGGCCGTGGCGGACGGATCAACGATGCAGTGGTCGAGGACGAGAACGACCTCGTGACCGACGCACGTCTTGCGCAAGGCGTTATCAAGCTTTCGGCGGGCCGAAAACGCCACGCGCTCGTTCGCCTCTCTGAATAGTGATCAACGCTTGTCCTGTTGCGGTTCGGTCGCCCTGACAGGCCCTTGATCCAAGAACCGGCGCAGGATTCCAGGCGTCAACGCCGACAGCGGATTGACCTGGACGTCCGGCTTCTCGGCGGTGCCCAAGACTTTGTAGCTCAAAGCAAACACTCCCTCGCCCTTGCGGCCGACAAATAGGTTGCCGAGGATGGGAATGTTGCCGAGCAACGAATTGAACGTATAGGCGGGGATAACCGCTCCTTCGAGCTTGAGAACCTCGTCCGCCGTGCCGATGCTGCCATCGACCGTGATGGCGAGCGGCGGCCCGTAAACACGCCCGCCTTCGAGCGCGAGCGCGCCGCCGCCGAGCGTGTACGCCGAATCGAAACCAACGAAATTAATCCCCTCCCCGCCACGCAAGCCCTCGACGATCCCTTCGAACGAGCCATACGTCAGGATGCGCGCCAAAGTCGGCACCTTCGCCACCCTGAAATTGCGCATCCGGATTGTGCCTTTTATTTCACCGCTCGATCGAGCGTCATCGATTGTCCCGTCGATCTCGATGTCCCCGCCGACCGCATTGTCGAAAAAGCCAAGCACTTTGAGTACGGCGCCCCCATCGTCGGCTTTCAACGTCAGGGTCCGTTTGGACGGCGCCCCTTCCGTCGGTCTCAGGTCGAGCCGAATCCGCTTGCCGTTTCCACCGAGCCCGCCATCGAAGTTGGCTTGGAACCAATTCTTGCCGTCGCTGCGAGCGCCACCACGCACCGAGTCGAGCTTTCGACCAGGTCCGAGCCAAAGGTCTTTGACATTGAGCGATAGCTCTATTGGCGGTCCGGTTGAACTCGATGCGGACGAGCCGAGATCGCGCAAGTACGGCGAAAAATCGAAGCGCTCGCCGGCTATGGACGCGACATACCCGATGCCTTTCGAATGGGGGCGAATCGACACGGCGATGAGATTCTCACCGTACGCGAGTCGGGTAATATCCATGCGCGAGAGGCGCGAGCCGTCACTGGTGAGTTCGAACGACCCGTAAGCACGCAAATCGCCGGCCTCTAGCGCAAACGTGTCGACAACGATCGACTTGCTCGGCCCGATACTCATCGTTGCACGGGCGTTGCCGGGAACGCCTGCCGCCTTACGCCAGTGAATGCTCGAACCGTCAAGTTCCGCGTCCTTGAGTTCGAGATCGAGCGCAATCTGCGAAATTGAATTGTCTTTGCCAAGGATCTGAGCTTTGACGTCGACCGGCCCGCGAACCGCCTGGCCAAAATCGATGCCGAGGCGACGGCGATCGTCGTCGCCCAAGCGCGCCGCAAGCAGATACTGGCTGGTGTATGGCGCCCCCGGGCGGAAATCCTCGCGCCACGTCGCCGCCGTTGGCACGCCATTGATCGCTACGTCACCCTCGATGTCGAGCCCCTGCCGATCAATGCGCAGCTTGAGGTTGCCGTTCGAGGCCGTATGCCGGGCCATGAGGCCTGCGACCGAAACTCCAGCAAGATTGGCCGCGCCGGCAAAATCAACTTGGTCGATGCGAACGCCGACCCCATCGGTCATTGGAAATCCGATGCGGACGCGGGCGGCGGCGGTACCGCCAACTTGCGCCGGATTGATACCGATGGTGCGTGCAACCCTGAGCGGCTCTCCATCCAAAAGCGTCAACGCATCGTTCAAACGACCTCGGACGACGAAGCCTGCTTCGAGCACTCGCGTCGTATTGAAAAGATCGGTGATGGTCACCTTCCCTTCCGCGATGTCGAGGTTTTGCGCACGCGCCTTTTCGACCGAAAACTCAAAACGATCGCCCTCGATGCGCCCTTTTCCCCGCGCGCCGACCAACAATGGCAGCGCGCGGAAATAACCGATGGTCGCGCCGGAATAGTCGAATTCGACGGTCAACGGCAACTTCCGTTCGCTGGTTGCAGTTGTCCTCTCGGTGACACGAATTACGGCCGACTCGATTGCACCCGCGGTCACCTGATTCGCAATCCATTTTCGCGCCTCCGGGGCGTAGGCGGCCGGCCAATAATTCGGCAGGTCGACCGCCGGAAGACCTCGGATTCTCAATTCGCCCG
>SHVV01000026.1 GCA_009694095.1 Alphaproteobacteria bacterium
GTTGTGGCCTCGCTGTTCGCGATCGCGAACCGTACACCGACCACCGTCACCCTTGACCCGTTGCCGGTAACGCTAAACCTGCCGCTGTATGCTTTCGTTTTTGCCGCGATCTTTTTCGGGCTCCTGATCGGCTACTTGGTGACGTGGTGGGCCGGCCGATCCAAGCGCCGCGACGCGCGCCGGCTCCGCCGCGAACTGGCTAAGGCTGAGGCGGAAATTCTCAACTTGCGCGCCGAAATCGCGAAACCGACCGTCTTGGCGGCGCAAACCCCTGTTCACGCCAAGATCGCCCGACGCTAGCGAACGCTCCTGGCCCTGCACCGACCAGGCGCCGCAAACCGCCTTGGCTGGTTCGAGCTTAGCCGGGTCCGAGCAATCTGCTATAAGGCGCTCGCCAGTCAACCAACGATCAAGGCATCCGAACGTGTCGAACGCCCCTTCAGCCAGCTTGACCAATGCTGGCGCCGACGCTGCCGCGCGCGCGCGCTTGTTTTGCGCGGCCGACACCACAAGCATCGCGGCAGCGCTGCGGATCGGCTTGACTCTTCAAGCTTCGATTGGCGGCATCAAGCTCGGTCTAGAGTTTTTCACCGCCAACGGCGTGCGTGGGGTGGAGGCGGTGCGCGCGCTCGGCTTGCCGATCTTTCTCGACCTCAAGCTCCACGATATCCCGAACACCGTGGCCGGCGCCGTGCGCACGATCGCGCCGCTCGATCCGGCGCTGCTCACGATTCACGCCAGCGGCGGCCGTGCGATGATCAAAGCCACGATCACCGCACGACGTGAAAGCGAGCGGTCATCGACAAAGATAATTGCCGTGACCGCGCTTACGAGCCTCGATGACCCGGACCTTCGTTCGATCGGCATGACGGGAACGGCAAGCGAGGTGGTGCATCGGCTGGCCGACCTTGCACAGGAGGCTGGGGCCGACGGCGTTGTATGCGCGCCAACAGAGGTGGCGGCGCTTCGCGATCGCTGCGGGCGCGATTTTATCCTCGTCGTTCCGGGAATCCGGCCAGCCGGCGCGGCTGCCGGCGACCAGAAACGTACGCTTTCGGCCGCTGCGGCGATCACCGCGGGTGCCGATTACCTCGTCGTCGGCCGACCGATCACCCAAGCCGACGATCCGGCCGCCGCGGCCGCGGCGATTCATGCTGAAATAGCCGGCGCCTTAGGGCGGAGGCGGTAAGCATGGGGGTCGCGGTCAAGATTTGCGGCATTAACGCTGAAGACGCGCTCGAGGAAGCCATTGGCGGCGGAGCTACATACGTCGGATTCGTGTTCTTTCCGCGTTCACCACGCTATGTCAGCCCGGCGCGGGCCGCCGAACTGACCCAGGCTGTCAGTGGACGCGCCGAACGGGTCGGCATCTTGGTCGATCCGGACGATGCGCTTCTCGACTCGATCTTCTCGGTCGTCACGCTCGATCTGCTTCAGCTACACGGCGACGAAACGCCCGATCGAGTCGTGGCCGTGCGGCGGCGCTTCGGGGTTCCCGTGATTAAGGCGATCAAGGTCGGCACCGTTGGCGACCTCGCGACGGCAGCGCAGTACCGCAATGTCGCCGATCGGCTGATGTTCGACGGCAAGGCGCCAAGATCGATGGCGGGCGCGATGCCCGGCGGCAATCGCGTATCGTTCGACTGGCCGTTGCTGCGCGGCCGCGACTTCGGTCTTCCGTGGATCCTCTCGGGTGGGCTCGATCCAACCAATGTGGCGGAGGCAATTCGCGCTTCTGGCGCGGACGCTGTCGACGTATCGTCGGGGGTCGAGGACGGGCCAGGACACAAGGACACCTCCTTGATCGCGGCCTTCCTCGCGGCGGCAAAGTTGGCAACCAAAAAAGACTCGTCATGGCAACGGCAAAAACGCGCGTAAGCGCGCGTCGAACGGCAAAAAAGAAGGTCAAACGCGGGGCAACCACTCCGCCGCGCAATACCTTCCGCTCCGGACCGGACGAAAACGGACACTTCGGTATCTACGGCGGCCGCTTCGTCGCCGAGACGCTGATGCCGCTCGTTCTTGAACTCGAGCAAGCGTACAGCGCCGCCAAAGCCGATCCCAAGTTCCATGCCGCGATGGAGTACTACTTCAAGGACTACATCGGCCGGCCTAGCCCGCTCTACTTGGCGCAGCGTCTCACCGACCATTGCGGCGGCGCCAAGATCTATTTCAAGCGCGACGAGCTCAACCATACGGGCGCGCACAAGATCAATAATTGCATCGGCCAAATCCTGCTCGCCAAGCGTATGGGCAAGCGGCGAATTATCGCCGAGACCGGCGCCGGCCAGCACGGAGTCGCCACGGCGACCGTGGCGGCATTGTTTGATCTGCCGTGCGTCGTTTACATGGGCGAAACAGATATCGAACGCCAGCAACCCAACGTCTTCCGCATGAAGCTGTTGGGGGCCGAGGTTCGCCCGGTATCCTCAGGGTCGCGCACGCTCAAGGACGCGATGAACGAAGCTCTGCGCGATTGGGTGACCAACGTCAAAGACACCTTCTATATCATCGGCACCGTCGCCGGGCCGCACCCCTATCCGATGATGGTGCGCGACTTTCAGTCCGTGATCGGCCGCGAGGCGCGCGAGCAGATGCTCGAACATGAACGGCGCCTTCCCAATACCGTGATCGCCTGCATTGGCGGCGGCTCGAATGCGATGGGGTTGTTCTATCCGTTCCTCGACGACGCCGAGGTCAAGATGGTCGGCGTCGAAGCGGCCGGCCATGGCATCGAATCCGGCCACCATGCCGCCTCGCTCTCGGCTGGACGACCGGGCGTCCTGCACGGCAATCGGACCTACCTGTTGCAGGACGAGGACGGACAAATCAAAGAGGCGCACTCAATCTCGGCCGGCCTCGACTACCCCGGTATCGGCCCCGAGCACTCGTGGCTGCACGATGCCGGCCGCGTGAGCTACGTCTCGGCGACTGACAACGAGGCGCTCGATGCGTTTCAACTATGCTCGAAGATGGAGGGCATCATCCCTGCTCTCGAACCCTCGCACGCTCTTGCGCACGTGTTTCGCATTGCTGGAAAATTGCCGAAAGACCACATCATTCTCGTCAACCTGTGCGGGCGCGGCGACAAAGACATCTTCACCGTCGCCAAGGCGCTTGGCCTCAAGCTGTAGGCGTCCATGGCAGAGATGCGCCGGCCTCTTACCCGAATCGATCGAGTCTTCGCCGAACTCGCGGCGCGCAATTGCGCCGCGTTCATCACGTTCGTGACCGCGGGCGATCCCGATCTCGCGACCTCGGCCCGCATTCTCGACGGTCTACCCGACGCCGGCGCCGATCTGATCGAACTCGGCATGCCGTTCACCGATCCGATGGCCGACGGGCCCGCGATCCAAGCCGCAAGCCTGCGCGCGCTCAAAGCCGGCACGACGCTCAAGCTCACGCTCGATCTTGTTCGCCTGTTCCGCATCAAGAACGACTCCACGCCGATCGTGCTCATGGGTTACTACAATCCGATCTACAGTTACGGGGTCGAGCGCTTCATCGCGGATGCGCTGCAGGTCGGCGTCGACGGGCTGATCGTCGTCGATCTGCCGCCCGAGGAGGACAACGAACTTTGTCTCCCGGTCCTCAAAGCGGGATTGAGCTTTGTCCGCTTGGCGACACCGACCACTGACGACCGGCGTTTAAAACGTGTGCTCACCAATACCTCGGGGTTCGTCTATTACGTTTCGATCACCGGAATCACCGGCGCTGCCTCGGCCAATCCAGCAATCGTCGCGCGTGAAGTGGCGCGGTTGCGCCGCCAGACCGACTTACCGATCGCGGTCGGCTTCGGCGTTCGCACGGCGGATCAAGCGGCGGCCGTCGCGCGGGTCGCCGATGCGACCGTGATCGGCAGCGCCCTCGTCGCCAGAGTCGCCGAAGGACTCGATTCGTCCGGTGCGCCGCGCCCGCATCTGATCGGCGACATGCTCGGCTTCGTGCGCGAACTCGCCGACAGCGTGCACCGCGCGCGCCTCTAGTTGCATCAGCGTATGGCCGGTCAAACCGAAGCAATCCTGGAACGGCTCACCCGCTTTCATCCTAAATCGATCGATCTCTCCCTCGGGCGGATCGAACGACTGCTCAAGAAACTTGGCCGACCCGATCAAAAGCTGGCCCCGGTCATCCATGTCGCGGGCACCAACGGCAAGGGATCGGTCGTTACCTATATTGCGGCCGTGCTTCGCGCCGCCGGCTACCGCGTCCAGGTCTATACGTCGCCGCATCTGGTCAACTTCGCCGAGCGCATTCGCCTCACCGGCGGAATCATCGGCAATGATCATTTGAACGATTGCCTGACCGCCTGCGAGAAAGCGAACGGCGACAATCCAATCACATTCTTCGAAATCACGACCGCCGCCGCGTTTCTCGCCTTCGCCGGTGAACCGGCCGATTTCGTCGTGCTCGAGGTCGGCCTCGGCGGACGGCTCGATGCAACCAACGTCATCCCCCGACCATTGCTGACCGCGATCACGCCAGTATCGCTCGATCATCAAAGCTTTCTCGGTCACACGCTCGGTAAGATCGCGTTCGAAAAAGGCGGCATTCTGAAGCGCGGCGTTCCGGCAGTACTGGGGCGCCAGCCGGCGCGGTCTCTTCGCGTCCTGCTCAAGCATGCCGGAACGATCGGGGCCCCGGTCACGCGCTACCGACCATCACGGGCATCGATCAACGACGGCTCGTGGTCGGCGTGGGAGACGCCCGCGGGGATAACCGTCCGCATCGGCGGTGAGCGTATCGAGTTGCCGCGGCCCGCTCTTCTCGGGCGCCATCAAATCGATAACGCTGGTCAGTCGGTCGCGTGCCTCAAGTTGCTTCAGGGCGTCGCGCTCAGCGATGCGGCGATCGCCAAGGGTCTGATTTCGGCCGTGTGGCCCGCACGCTTGCAAGCGCTTGGCACGAGCCGTGTCACGGGCCTCTTACCGCCGCGCGCCGAGGTTTGGTACGACGGCGGTCACAATCCGTCCGCCGCTCGGGCCTTGGCGGCGACCATCGCGGGGTGGGAGCGCAACGACGCCACGCGGCGTCCGCTTCATGCTGTCGTCGGCCTCTTGACCACCAAAGACGCGCGCGGCTTTCTTGCGCCGCTCGCGCGCCACACCGCGTCAATCACGGCGATTCCGATTCAGGGCGCCGCCGCGGCGACGCCGGCCGAGCGGATCGCAGCGCTCGCGCGTGCGTGTGGGACTCGCTCGCTCACGGCGCCGACATTGCAGGCGGCACTCGCCGGAATCGGGCGCGAAATGCACTCGTCGCCCCGCATCCTTATTACCGGCTCGCTTTATCACGCGCCCGAAGTGTTCAAGCTCTTCAAGGTGCCGACAGAATGACGAGGCGCCGCTCACGCGGCGCTTCGGGGACCCAGCGCGCTTTGCTTAGGCAATCTGCGATTCGATCCACTCTTTGATCTTGTTCTTCGGCATCGCCCCAATCTTGGTCGAAGCGACGGCGCCGTTCTTGAACAACATCAGCGTCGGGATGCCGCGGACGCCGAACTTGGTCGGCGTGCGCGGATTCTCGTCGACGTTCATCTTGGCGATCGTCACGCGGTCTCGGAGTTCGGTCGCGATTTCTTCGAGCGCCGGCCCGATTTGGCGGCACGGTCCGCACCACTCCGCCCAATAGTCGACGATGACCGGGCGACTTGCTTTGACAACGTCCTGTTCGAACGAATCATCGCTGACGTGCGTAATGGCCATGGTTTCACCTCTTCGTTGCCGGCGCGACACAAAGCCGAACCGGTGGACTTCCTTGTGCGGGGTCTTCAATGACTGCGAGACAGCATAATGATTGGTGCTGGAGCGGGCCGCGTCAAGCGAAGTTGCTGATATCTATTTCGCCAAGCTGTTCTTCACTTAGGCGCATCAAGTTCGGTCCATCAGTCCACAACAAGCAACAAACGACTGATTTAGAGGGATATATTTCTTTCAGCACCGATCGGTACGCGGCCATTTGCCGGAGATAGGTGCTCGGCACGTTAGCGGGCGCCGGCGCCGGTCGATGACTTTTGTAGTCGACGATCATGACAGTTTCGTCGCCGATCGCGAGACGGTCGATTTGCCCCGCCACAACGTATGCTCCGATGCGTCCAACGATCGGCACTTCGGCCCGTGAGGCGGGTCCGAATAGAGTCGCGAACTGCGGCGCCTCGATCACCGCCATGGTCACGTGGACGATCTCGGCTTGGGCTTCGGCGTCGAGCCAGCTGGCGACGGTCGCGACGAAACGTGCAGCTGCCGCCGCACGCGCTCGCGGCTCGAGATCGGGCAATCGCTCGAGCAGGCGATGGATGGTTCGACCTCGTATGTAGGGCGAGGCCGTGGCGGGCGCGAGCGGGGAGCGTACCGGCGGATCGATCTCCTTTGGTCGAGATGGCGCGAGCGGCCGCGGCGGAACCGGCTCCGGTGCCGGCGAACGTTCGAGCCATGCCGGCGGCGGCGCTGCATACCGGTTCGGCACGCCCACCTCCGTGCGGTCAGCCGGGTTCGTCTGCGCCGCAACGAGACGGCGACCGGTTCCGCCCAAGTCGAGCGCGCATTCGAGCGCCGTGCCGTCGAGCCCGGCTTCGATCAGCTTGTACCAGCAATCCGGCGGCGGTTCCTGGGGACCGCGCCAACCGCACACGTACGACCGATCGGAGGCGCGCGTCATCGCGACGTAGAGTAGGCGGCGGTACTCCTCGGCCTGACGCCGGGCGTACAACACCCGCGCGCCGGTCGATAAACGTTCTTCGAACTCGCGCCGTGGCGGCCAGAGAACGACCGAGCCGCCGTCGGCGTCAGTGATCCACGTCAGGCGCTTCTCTTCGCGCGGCACGCGGCAGGTATCGGCCAGAAACACGATCGGTGCTTCGAGGCCCTTGGCGCCGTGCACCGTCATGACGCGCACTTCGTTACGGCCGTGCTCGTGGTCACGTTTGACCTCGACCCGGCCGGCTTCGATCCAATGCAAAAACCCTTCGAGCGAGGGAATGTGGGTTTGCTCATACTGCAGCGCCAGGGCGATAAACTCGTCGATCGGATCGTTGGCCTGCGGCCCCAGTCGGTGGACGAGTTCACGCCGGCCATTATTGGCCGCCAGAACCTCGGCGAAGAACTCGTAAGGCGGCGCGAAATCGGCGCGCGCCAAGCGTTCGCCGAGATAGCGGCGAGCGTTCGCGAAGTCGAGCCGCTCGCCCGCTCGCTCCAACAGGGCTTGCCACAACGGCTTTCTGTTGCGCCCGTACCCCAACTCAAATAGGGCTTCTTCGCCGAGCCCAACAAACGGCGACTTGAGAACGACCGCGAGCGTCAGGTCATCCTCGGGCATCAATACGAAGCGGCCGAGCGCGATGAGATCCTTGACCGCGAGCTGGTCGGTCAAGATCATGCGGTCGCTGCCGGCGACGGGAACGCTGCGTTTCTTCAAGGCTCGCACGACTTCGGCGACGAAACCGGAACGGCGCTGGACCAAAATCATGATGTCGCCAGGAACGACCACGCGGTCGCGCGACTCGAGTCGTTCGCCACGCTCAAGCCAAAGCGCGATCTGGCGCGCTATCTTGTTCGCAAGTTCGACGCGCGGGCTGCGGTACTCCTCGCGCGTGACGGGCGGCTTCCATAGGTCGATCTCGCCGCGTTCGACCGGCGCTTCGAGCGGCCAAATCTCGACTAAACCAGCTTGACCCTTGCGTTGCACGCCGTGCTCTATCAGGCGCCCGTCGAGATCGACGCCTTCGCGCGCCCGATCCTGCTTGAACACCAAGTCGACCGCTTCGAGGATAGGTGCAGTCGATCGGTACGATTCAGCGAGCGGCAAAGCCCGCCACGCTTTACCGGCGCCGCGAACGCGAGTGCCGAAATTCTCCTGCCAACGCGCGAATTCGAATGGGTCGGCGCGCTGAAACGAGAAGATCGATTGCTTGGGGTCACCGACGGCGAAAATCGTGCGCTCGACATCCTCGCGCGCGCTATCGCCGGTGAAAAACTCATGGGCTAGAGCAGCGACGATCCGCCATTGGTCCGGATTGGTATCCTGTGCCTCATCGATCAGAATATGATCGATACCGCCATCGAGCTTGTAGAGAACCCACGGAGCGACATCGGGTCGTTCCAATAGATCACGGGCGCCGCCAATAAGGTCGTCGTAGTCGAGCCGGATGCGCCGACGCTTTGCGGCTTCGTATTCGCCGAGCAGCGCGTTGCCGACGACCAAGGCGGCCGATGTCACCCGGCAGAGCCTGATGGCTTTTCGCCGTTCGCGAATGGCATCGAGCCGTTCGGCCTCGCTGATCAGCGCTGCGAACGCCGTCGGTGCCGCAGCGGCGACCTTTTTCGTCGCGAGGTTGGCGTAGCGCTCGCCATGACCGCGGTCCTTGAAGAAAAGGGCCAGGTACTCGTCGAACCGGGCACCACGGCCGGCCGGATCGTCCAGCCAACGCCCCACAGCCTCTCCGCGCGCCCGGTCGCCCCCAGTCCCGCGCAGCAGTGCGCTCGCAGCCGCGCGCAACCCGGCGGCATCGATTGAAGCATCGGCGCAGGCGGCTGTTAACATGGCTCCCTCGTCGAGCTCGTCGCCGACGCCGAGCAACACGCGCGTTTGCGCCAGCGTCGACTCGAGACCGCCGCGACGCTCGATCGCATCGTCGAGCCGTCGGCGTTCGAGCGAGAGCTCGCCCATCAACTCGAAGAACGCATCTTCGCGGAGATATGTGCTGACCTCGGCGAGAGCGCCGTGGAGTTTCGGATCGTCGGTGCTGCGGGCGCGGCTGAGAATGGCGTCCTCAGCTTCGCGAAAGAGCTCGCGCGCGGTCCGCTCGTCCATGACCGCAAACTGTGGCGCGATGCCGGCTTCAAGCGGAAATCGAGCAAGCAACGACTGACAAAAGGCGTGAATGGTCTGAATGCGAACGCCTTGAGGTGCATCGAGCACGGTCGCAAACAAGCGGCGCGCGGTGAGACGATCGGCGGGCGTCGGCGGCGCGCCCGTTAGTTCGAGCAGCGCGGTTTCGAGTTCGTGCTCTTTGACCGTCGCCCACGCCGACAGGTTTTCGTTGACCCGATTCGCCATTTCGGCGGCGGCCGCATTCGTGAACGTGAGACAGAGAATACGTGCGGGCGGCGTACCGCCGAGCAAGAGACGCAGCACCCGATCGGTGAGAACGCGCGTCTTGCCGGTACCGGCCGAGGCCGATACCCACACTGACGCGTTGGGATCGGCCGCACGATGCTGTTCGCTGGGCGTGAGGGCCGAAAGCAGGCGGTCAGTGATAACCGCCACCATCAGACGACATCCTCGGGTGCAAGGTCCGACCACTCCTCGACACGAGCGAGGTGATCGTAGTCGTTGAGCCGCGGCACAATCTTCGGATGCGGACGCGGCAGCGCGTGAAAGGCGGTTTCCGGACGGGCATAGGCGGCGATCAAATGATCGAGTGCATTGCGCGTCGCCGCGAAGAGCTCCCGCAAATCTGCCGCGATGATTTTTTCCTCGCCCGGCGGATCGGCTCCGGTGAGACGCCAATAAGCGAGTGTCGTAACCAGCGCCTTATCGACGCCGGCAAAACCACCCGCTTCAGCGATCAATGCCTCAAGGGGGAGTTGCAAGGAACGTCCGGACGAGACCTCCTTCTGGCTCGGCACGGTGCCGGTCTTGTAGTCGATGATCTCGAGCGAGCCGTCGGCCATGCGGTCGATACGGTCAGCCTTGGCCGTCAACTCGAACGCTCCGGCCGGGCTGGAAATCCTGAGCGATCCCATCGCCTCCGATGCTGCAAGCTTCGAGCGTTTGCTGCGCGTCCGTTCGTTTTCGATGAACCAGTACGCGATGCGCTCGAAGCGAGGCCACCAGAAGCCGGCAACGGCCGGCGGCACCCTTTGCTCGGCGAAAACTTCGATCCCAATCGCCAGCAATCGATCGACGGTCGCGCCCTCCGGCATCGCCCGCGCCGCGGCGAGAAAACGATCCAGCGCGCGGTGAATGACGATGCCGCGCTCCGCGCCACCGGGATTGGCGTCGATCGGATCGAGCCGCTTGAGGCCCAGCACATAGCGGGCGTAGATGGCGTAGGGATCGCGAAGCCACGTTTCAATTCGAGTCACCGACAATTTCTTTGGCCGCGCCTTCACCGGCGGGCGGGGCGCCGGCGGCGGTGTCGGCTCGATCCGGGCCGGTGTGTCCAACGCTTGCGCCCACGATTGAACGTCGCTCTGGAACGAACGGCCCCAATCCACTGCGCCGGCCTTAGCGACAGCGGCGAGACGCGAGAGCCAACGCGCCGGAACGGTCGGCACGCCGTCGACCTTGGTCGCACGCGACAATACGACGCGCGGCGCCGAAGCGGTTTGCGCGAAGTCGTGCGCCGACTGCCCGATCCGGCGCTCGGTAGGGGTCAAACCGAGCTTGGCACGCATCGGGCGACTGAGCCACGGATCAGCCGCCAAGGCTGGCGGCCAGGTACCTTCGTTGAGGCCACCCAACACGAACAGATCGGCGCACTGAAGGCGTGCCTCGAGCGGCCCCCAAATGAACAGCCGCGGGTGAAGGCCATGGCTCGGGCGAACCGTCCGTCCGTTCAGCAAGGCCTCAAAAACGCCGGCGTACGCCGATCCGGCGAATGGCGGGAAGGCGTTAGCAGCCGTCAGCGCATCGGCGAAAAAATCTGCGGCGGCTGCGCCGGTGTCGCCTGACCACAGTCGCTCTGCGCCGCCGGCGACATCGGTGGCAGCGAGCCATTCGGCGGTCTCGATGTGCGCCCGCAGAAGGTCGCCTAATAGCACGCGGGGCGCCGCCGCCAGCGCCGTCAAGGATGCGAACGCGTCGCCGATCCGGCGGATGAAGATATGGTGCGGCGTTTCGGCACCAAGGGCTTTGGCGATGCCAGCAAATCCGGGCGCCGGACGAGCACCCCGAAGCGCTTCGCGCTCGAGCGCCCGAACGTTGGAGCGGAACGCAACCGTCGCGAATCCGCCAGCTGCGAGCGGATGCTTGAGGAGAGCGAGCAGCGGAACTGGCGCCGCCTCGCTGGCGATGACATCCGCGATCAAACGGAAAAAAACCCCGGGTGGCGTGGCACCGAGCGGAGTTCCGGCCGAATCGTCGATCTCGATATTCCAACGCTTGAGTTCGGTCGCTACGCGTCGCGCGAGTCTGCGATCCGGCGTCACCAGAGCCGCGGTTTGCCCCGGTAACTCGACCGCTTCGCGGAGTAGGACGGCAATGGCAGTCGCTTCCTCTTGCGGTCCCGACCCCTCGATCCAACGCAGACCTGCGAATGTTTCTGCATTGATAGCCACCGGCATGCCTACCACCGCCGCCGGCAACATCGCGGCACGAAAAATGCTTCCTCGATCGACTGGAATTTTCACCTCTACCCACGGCTTGACGGCGCCGCGCTCGATCTCGATACGCTCGATCAACTGCTTCAAGCCGTACTGCGGGTGGCTCGGCTCGAGCGCGCCCCACGCTTCGTCGTCGAGCGCGGCGTCGAGCCCGGGGAGAACGACAGCTCCTTGCGGCAGGCGCGCGATCGTCGCGAGCAGCATCGCTGTAGCCGGGATGCTGCCAGTCGACCCGGCGGCAATAACGGGCGTCAACGGCGGCGACTCGCGCCAACGCGCCGCGCGCGCCTCGATGAGGCGGTTGCGGCGATCGATCGGGTCGATCAGGCCGAGACCTTCGAGTTCAAGCGGCCAGTCGTGCGTCACAACGGCGAGGAAGTCGATAGTGACCTGCCAATGGACGGCGAAGTCCGCCGGCACGAGATTGATCAGAGACTTAAGGTCGGCTTTCTCGGTCGCGATCTCGTCAAACAACCGGCCCAACGCTTCGGCTAGAGCAAGCGCATGCGACGGCGATAGCGGCGTCTCGGCCGTTGTTTTCGCAAGGATGAGCCGAGCGAGCGCCAGTCGTCGTCGAGTTGGATCGATCGCCGTCGGTAGCGCGAACCAGTCACCCGCGTCCGCCGCGAATATCGCCTCGGCGGCGGTTTCGTCATGATCGAGGTCCCCCAACGGTTGAATACGCGGCAGCAGCAGCGCTTCGCCGTCGGTCCGGCGCAGGAACGCGTCGCGGAGCGCCCGACAAGCGCGCCGCGTCGGCAGCAGCACCACCGTTTCGCTTAGGCCGAAGGGTGTCGAGCCGTAGCGGGCGCGGATGCCATCGACCAACGTGTCGAGAAACGGAAGACCGGCGGCAATCGAATAGACGGCTGCATCGGTCACAATGCCGACACCACGCGCTCGGCGAGAATTGCATTTTGCGGCGTTCCTACATTCATCCATATTCCGTCATGACGGAGGCCGTACAGACGACCGGTTGCCAGCGCCCGATCATAAACGAGGTTGAGCGAGAACACGCCACTCGGTCCACCGGCAAACAGCCTCGGATGAAGGATCTGGATCCCGGTGAACACAAATGGCGCGACCCGCTGCTCTTCGCGTCGCGCCAATCGTCCTTCCGGATCCATAACGAAATCGCCGCGGCCCTCGTACCCGGTCGCGGTCGTCGCCGGGTGCACCAGGAGCAGGGCGTCCATTCGGGAGTCGTCCCAGCGTGCACTGAGGCGCTGCAGCGTGTTGAGCGCGCCGTCGAACCAGATAATGTCACTGTTGATGACGTAGAATGGTCCGTCGCCGAGAAGCGGTAGCGCCTTGGCGACGCCGCCGCCGGTCTCGCGCAGAAGGTCGGTCTCGTCGCTGATGATCGGACGCGCGCGCGGCCACTCGGCAATGTGCGCCTTCAGCATTTCAGCTTTATGGTGAACGTTGACGACGATCGTCTCGACCCCGGCGTCGCGAATCCGATCGAGCGCGCGATCGATCAAGGTGCGGCCGGCGATTCCGACCAGTGCCTTCGGTCGATCATTAGTGAATGGCTGCATGCGGGTGCCGAGGCCGGCCGCCAAGACGATCGCCGCCGCCGGGAGAAGGTTCGTCATTCGACGTCTCGGGCTGGAAAAAAACCAGCACCGTCGGGCCGCCGCGCGCGAAGCGCCGCGGGTAAATGACGGGCGAACCACGCCCTGACCGGCGCTAAAGCCGGATGGCTCAAGTCGCGATCGAGATAGCCGAATACACGCGGGATCATGTCGAGATAGTGAACTTTGCCATCGCGGCGGGACAAGCGAGAGAAAATACCAACAATCTTGGTGTTGCGCTGCGCTCCTAAGATCGCGTAAGCAGCGCGGAACGACGACACATCGTCATGGCTGTGGGCGAGGTAGCGCAGGATCATCTTTTCCGCAAGCTCGCACTCGACGTCGCGCCTCGCATCCTCGAGGAGCGACACCAGATCGTAGGCCGGATGGCCGGCGACGCCGTCCTGAAAATCGAGCAGACCGACGCGTTTGAGGCCGTGACGCGCCGGCAGCCACATAAGATTGTCGGCGTGATAGTCGCGCAGCACGAGCACGCTGCGCTCGCGGGCCACCGGCGCCAGTACTTTGGTCCAAGCTTCGACGAACAATGCGGCAACGTCGTCGCTTGTCTCATGGCCGGTAACCGCGGGGAGGTACCAATCGATCAACAGCCGCGCTTCGGCGAGCAAACGTGCCTGATCATAAGCCGGAACGAACGACGGAGGCGGGCTCTGGCGCAGCTCGGCGAGAAGGTCGACAGCGGCGCCGTATAGGAGCATCGCATCGAACCCATTGGCAAGAAGCGGCGTGAACTTTTGTTCGCCCAAATCCTCGAGCAACACGAAACCCGCGTCTTCGGCTACCGCGAGTACGGTCGGCGCGCTCAATCCAAGCGCGGCCAAATGGCGGGCCACGGCGACGAACGGGCGCACGTCTTCCTGCTGCGGCGGTGCATCCATCAGGACGGCAGCCTTCCCATTGCAAGAAACCCGCCAGTAGCGCCGGAACGAGGCGTCGGCGGCGAGCGGTGCGATGAGCGCACTCGACCAGCTCCAAGCCGCAAGTTGCGCTTCGATCGCTTTGCGACGATCGCCGTCGTTGCCCGCGCTCATATCGCAAGCGCGACCACGCGCTCAACCCATGAGCCCTGCCCAGTCAACAGCGCACGACGCGCGTCGGCCCGATCGGCAAAGTCGAGCGCGATGTCGAGGCGGTCGTTCGGCAACAACGACCCGAGCCGCTCGGGCCACTCAATCAGACTGATGGCGTCGCGAAAAGCTTCGTCGATTCCAAGTTCGAGAACGTCGCGCTCGTTTTCGATTCGATAGAGATCGAAATGCCAAATTTCTCCCGCGGGTAGCAAATAAACTTGAAGCAACGTAAAGGTCGGGCTCGGCACCTCGCCCGCGCCGCCGCGGGCAGCGATGAAAAACCGGGCGAAGGTGGTTTTGCCGCTTCCAAGGTTGCCGCGAAGGGCAACGACGTCGCCTGGTAGCGCGAGTAGCGCGATGGACGTGGCGAGCGTTTGCGTGGCCTGGATATCCGAAAGCACGATCTCGCGCCGCGCCGGTGACAGAGGCCGGGGCATGTCGTTGTTGTAGCGATGGCCCACCACGTTCGCAATATGGTATGGGCCGACCAACTTGCCGCGGCGGCTGCGCACCGCCATGTTACTGGAATTGCATTCAGGAGTTTCCTTCCGCTCCATGTCCAATCCAGCAACGACCGCCGATATCCTCGTCATCGGCGCCGGCCCCGTCGGACTGTTCGCCGTATTCGCCGCCGGCATGTTGCGAATGAAGTGCCACGTCGTCGACGCGCTCGAGATAAAGGGCGGCCAGTGTTCCGCGCTCTACCCGGAAAACCCGATCTACGACATCCCCGGATACCTAGAAATTCAAGCGCACGAGCTAGTCGAAAAGCTTGACGCCCAAGCAGCCCATTCCATCCGACCTTTTCTCTCAGCCATCAGGTCACCGCAATCGAGGGGCAGGAAGGCGGAGGAGGCTTTCGCGCCGGCACCGATAAAGGCCTCGCGATCGAAACCAAGTCAATCATGATCGCCGCTGGGGTGGGCGCTTTCGGACCCAACCGGCCGCCCATTGCCGGCTTCGAAGCCTATGAGGGGTAAAGCGTTTTTTATAACGTGACGCGGCGCGACCGGTTTCGCGGTAAACGCGTTGTCATTGCCGGTGGCGGCGATTCGGCGGTCGATTGGGCACTCGCACTCCATGACGTCGCGGCCAAAGTGACCGTCCTTCACCGACGGGAGAAGTTCCGAGCCGCACCTGAGAGCCAACATAAGCTCAAGGCGCTCGCGCGGGCGAGGGCAATTGAACTCGCGATTCCATACCAGCTTACCGGCTTGGAGGGTAGCGACGGCCAATTAACCGCGGTGCGACTGGCAACGCTTGATGGCGTCGAGCTCACGCTGGCCGCCGACATGCTGCTCGGGTTCTATGGGCTACGATGAATCTGGGACCGACCGCCGGCTGGGGGCTGGCGCTCGATCACAATCGCATCGAGGTCGATCCGGCGACCTGCGCGCCGAACCGCGCCGGTCTGTATGCGATCGGCGACATCGCGCACTACCCGGGCAAACTCAAGCTCATCTTGACCGGATTTACCGAAGCGGCGATGGCAATGCGCGCAATCTACCCGCTCGTTTATCCCGAGCGCGAGCTCCACTTCGAGTACTCGACCGCAACTGGGGTGGTTGGTCTACCGTAGAGCTGGCGGCTCGAACGCGGGCGGGGCCCTCTACCTAGTACCGGTAGTGCTCGGGCTTGTAGGGGCCGGTGTTCTTGATGCCGAGGTACGTTGCCTGCTTGTCGGTCAGCTTAGTGAGTTTGACGCCGAGCTTTTCGAGATGGAGTGCCGCGACTTTTTCATCGAGGTGTTTCGGCAGTACGTAGACTTTCTTTTCGTATTTGCTAGCGTTGTGCCAAAGCTCCATCTGCGCCAGGACCTGGTTCGAAAACGAAGCGCTCATGACGAAGCTCGGGTGCCCGTTTGCACAGCCCAAATTGACGAGACGGCCCTCGGCCAAAACGATAATTCGCTTGCCGTCGGGAAACTCAACCTCGTCAACTTGATCCTTGACTCGATGCCAGCGGTAGTTACGCAACGCGGCGATCTGGATCTCGGAATCGAAGTGACCAATGTTGCAGACGATCGCCCGGTCGCGCATCTGCCGCATGTGATCGAGCGTGATGACGTCGACATTGCCGGTCGCCGTCACGAAGATATCGCCTATGGCCGCGGCGTCGTCCATGGTCACAACCTCGTAGCCCTCCATCGCCGCCTGCAAAGCGCAGATCGGGTCGATCTCGGTGACGAGTACGCGCGCGCCCTGGCCGCGCAGGCTCTCGGACGAACCCTTGCCGACATCGCCGTAGCCGCAGACTACCGCGACTTTACCGGCGATCATCACCGAGGTCGCGCGCTTGATGCCGTCGACTAGGCTTTCGCGGCAGCCATAGAGGTTGTCGAATTTCGACTTGGTGACCGAATCGTTGACATTGATCGCGGGTACTTTGAGTCGCCCCTCCTTCGCCATCTCATAGAGGCGGTGAACGCCGGTCGTGGTTTCTTCGGACAGCCCCTTCACGTCGGCCAGAAGCTTGGGATAGCGCTCGTGCATCACCTGGGTTAGATCGCCGCCATCGTCGAGCAGCATGTTTGGCCGCCAATTGCCTGGTCCCTCGATGGTCTGATCGATGCACCACCAAAATTCTTCCTCGTTCATGCCCTTCCAGGCAAATACCGGAACGCCGCGCGCGGCGACGCCGGCTGCGGCATGATCCTGGGTCGAGAAAATATTGCAACTGCTCCAACGCACCGAGGCGCCGAGTTCAAGCAAGGTCTCAATCAACACCGCGGTTTGGATCGTCATGTGCAAGCAGCCCGCGACGCGGGCGCCTTGCAGCGGTTTGCTGTGGCCGAATTCACGGCGGATCGCCATCAGCCCCGGCATTTCGGTCTCGGCGATCGCGATCTCTCGCCGACCCCACTCCGCAAGGCTCATGTCTTTGACTTTGTAGTCGTTCGCTTGCGCCATTGGTCATCTAATGATTGAGGGCGGCGGAGGGTAGCAGTGCGCCGTCCCAGTCCTCAACCGGAAAACGGCCCCGACTTAAAGATCGAATTCACCCTTCCAGCTGCCCGCGCCGTCGACCCCGCCATCGAGGTCGCGATGCCGAAGAATCACTGCGTGCCCTTCGGCGCGCAAGATGGCCGCGATTCGCTCGGCGACGAACACCGAACGATGGCGACCGCCCGTGCAGCCGATCGCCACGGTAAGGTAGGTCTTACCCTCGCGGATGTAGTGCGGCACCAGCGACCGCAATAGCTCCGATAGGCGATCGAAGAATTCGGCATAGACCGGGTCTTTAGCGATATGAGCGGCAACCGCCGCGTCGCGACCGGTGAGCGGACGCAGCGCATCGTCGTAGTGCGGATTGGCGAGGAATCGAACGTCAATCACGAGATCGGCTTCGCGGGGCAACCCTCGACGGTAGGCGAAGGACGTGACGGCGAGGGTAAGCGCCGGACCGTGCTCCAGCCGAAAATAGCCGATCATGAGTTCGCGGAGCGCGCCGATCCCTAGATCAGAGGTGTCGATCACAAGGTCGGCGGTATCGCGCAGCTCGGCCATCAGCTCGCGTTCGTGGCGGATGCCGTCGACGAGCGGGCGATCCGCCGCCAGCGGATGGCGGCGTCGGGTTTCGGTGAACCGACGCCGAAGGACGAAATCGTCGCAGTCAAAAAAAACCAGTCGGACCTGAAGGTTGGGACGCTGACGCAGCTGAGCGAGCTCGGCCGCGAACGTCGCGGCGTGAAAACCGCGGCTCCTGATATCGACGTCGATCGCGTACGGCTTGGCATTGCTCTCGTCCGCAGCGGCATCGGGCACCAGAAGTCGGATCAACAATGCGACCGGCAGGTTATCAATCGCCTCGTAGCCGATGTCTTCGAGGATATGCAGCGCGCTCGAACGGCCAGCTCCCGACATGCCGGTGATGAGAACGACCTTTGTCTTCTCTTGCATCAGTTTGGCCGATACTTCGGTATTGTCACGACAAAACGCGCTCCGACAGTATGCATATCAGAGTCACCGCGGTTTTCAGCGCGGATTACGCCGCCATGCGCCTCGACGATCTGGCGGGAGATGCTGAGGCCTAGGCCAGAGTGTTTGCCGAACATCTCGCTGGCCGGTCGAGACGAATAGAAACGCTCGAAAATTCGCTCGAGCTGCTCGTTGGGGACTCCCGGGCCGCAGTCCGCGACCACGAGTTCAACGCAATCGTCACTCGCGGCGACGCGGAGCATGATCGTCCCACCGCTCGGGCTGAAAGACACGGCATTGGTCACCAAATTTCGCACCACCTGCCCGAGGCGATCCTCGATGCCGGCGACCAAAAGAGTCTGGTTGGAAGCGACCTCGACCTCGAGCGATGGCGAGTTCGGATCGATCGTTGCGGCATATATTTCGGCGTAAACGCGCACGAGCGCGGCCATATCGACCGGCTCGTAGGCCTCGCGCTGCAACTCGGTATCCAGTCGCGAGGCGTCGGAAATATCGCTGATGAGACGATCGAGTCGCTTGAGGTCGCTGGCGATGATGCCGAGCAGATGGCGCTGCTTGTCCGGATCGGCGGTGCGCGCAAACGTCTCGGTCGCGCTTTTTACCGACGTCAGGGGATTGCGTAGCTCGTGCGCCACGTCGGCGGCAAACGACTCAATGGCGTACAGCCGCCGATGGAGAGCCTCAGTCATTTCGATGAACGCGCGCGAGAGATGTTCGATCTCGTCGCCACGACCGGCGAAATTAGGGATGCTGGCGCTCCGACCGGAGCCACGCCGCACGCGATCGGCGGCGGCGGCAAGAGCGCGAATCGGCCTGGCGATCGTGCCGGCAAGGTAAAGCGAAAGCAGCACCGTAATCGCGAGCGTCGCGGCGGACACGCGAAGGATCGCGACCCGCACCTCGCGAACGTTACGCTCGATATCGGGAGCGGTCGTCGATAGAAGAAGCGCCGCCGTAACCTGCTTGAAACGCTGCACCGGCAGCGCCACGCTGACGACCAAGTGGCCGTCTTCATTGACGCGGTGTGCATAACCGCGCTCGCCGGTCAAAGCGTCGATCACTTCGGCATAGTCGGTCGCGCCTTGTTCAACCCGCTCGAAATAGCGTGGCAGTCCAGGCGCCGCCGGTAGAAAAAGTCTGAGCGCACCAACCGTTGCCGAGAACCAGACGGCAAGCCATTCTTCTGGCTCGGGCGGCGGCAAGGCACGGCTTTCCACGCCGCGGGCGGCGGCCGCGAGCCGGCGGCTGTCGACAATCAGACTGCCACGCGAATCAAAGATGCGGGCGCGCGCGTCGGCCGGGGCGACCAAGCGCGGCAGCATTTGTGCAACCGCGTCGAGATCGAGCGTCAAACGGTCGCCATCAACCTTGACGGTACCTTCGCCGAGCGCGCCGGCGATCATCTCCGCCTGAACAAAAAGCGAATCGGTTTTCGCATCGACGAGGCCACGCCGAAACTCATCGAGATAGAGAAGGCCGGCGACGAGCGTGGCGAGCGCGAGGATATTGACGGCGAGAATGCGCCACGTCAGCGATCGAAACGGCCGCCGGCGCCAGCGCGAAACGGTAGGCTGGCCGATGATCGCCGCCACTTCGTCAAGCTCGCGGGCCGCCGCGGCGCGACTCGGCGCCAGCGGCAAAGACTTAGGCTTCGCTATAGCGGTAGCCAAGGCCATAGAGCGTTTCGATGCTGGTGAAGGACTCGTCGAGCGCTTTGAATTTTTTACGCAGGCGCTTGATATGGCTGTCGATCGTCCGGTCGTCGACGTAAACATCGTCGTCGTAGGCCGCGTCCATCAATTGATTGCGCGTCTTGACCAGCCCCGGGCGATGCGCGAGCAATTGCAAGATCAGGAACTCCGTCACAGTCAGGCTGACGCCCCTGCCTTTCCAAGTACAGGTGTGGCGCGCCGGATCGAGCGCGAGGCTACCGCGCACGATCCGCTTGGTATCCTCTTGACCTTCGGCCGTGCCATCGGAGCGCCGGATCACGGCACGGACGCGCTCGATCAGCAGACGTTGCGAAAACGGCTTGCGGATGTAATCGTCGGCACCAATTTTCAGCCCGAGCACCTCGTCGACCTCATCGTCTTTTGAGGTAAGAAAAATCGCCGGCACGTTAGAGGTGCGCCGAAGTTTTCTCAGGAGCTCCATGCCATCCATGTTGGGCATCTTGATGTCGAGCACGACGAGGTCGACGGGCCGCCCGCTCAGGGCGCGCAGCGCGTCGGCACCGTTCGAGTAGGCGCTGACCTTGAAGCCTTCAGCCTCAAGGGCCATCGTGACCGACGTCAAGATGTTGCGATCATCGTCGACAAGAGCAATGGTCGAAGCCATGGATGTCCTTAACGTGGTTCCATTAACGTGCCGAGGGCACGACAAGGAGAAAAATCTATCCTAAATCCGAGCCGTACAATCAATTGTTGTTGGCGGCAGTCGTACGCCGACCGGCAATGTCCTAAACTGCCCTCATGAATACCGTCGCTTCGCCACCGGGGCGTCTCGTCCGCGCATTGCTGCGGCGCTCGATGACTGGAGCGCTTGGAACGGCGATGACCGATGCCTGGCCTTACACGTCGCTGGTCTTGAGCGCGACCCGGCTCGACGGAACGCCGCTGCTGCTGTTGTCGGGCTTGGCGCAACACACGCAGAATACTACTCGCGATCCACGCGTTTCGCTGTTGTTCGACGGTACCGATCCAGGCGCCGACCGGTTGGCCGGCGCTCGCGCAACCTTGCTTGGCCGCGCAGCGATGACAAAGGATCCCGAAGACCGTCGTCGGTTTTTGGCCCGCCACCCGGAAGCAGCGGCGTATGCCGATTTTGGCGATTTTTCCTGCTACCGCGTCGTCGTCGAACGAGCGCATCTCGTCGCCGGATTTGGTCGCATTCATTGGGTTGAAGCCCCCGAAATCGTGCTTTCGCCCGGCGATTTCCCAACCGACGATGCCGACGTGGTCAAGCACATGAACGAAGACCATGCCGACGCGATCGCGCTCTACGCCACTAAACTTCTCAAGCTTGCGCCGGGAAAGTGGCAACTTTCGGGCTGCGACGCCGAAGGGTGCGATTTGATCCTCGAAGGGCGAGCCGCGCGACTCGAGTTTTCGCGGCCGGTTCATGATCTCGCGGCGCTTCGAGCCGAGTTTGTAGACTTGGCTATAGTCGCGCGAAACCTTGGTTAATTCGGCGTCGAATACGCCTTTTGTGCCGCCAGCTATTACCCTTTAGCTGTTGCGGCGTTCCAGGCGCAGGCTTAATCTTCGCGACTTCATCGATGGAGCAGGGATCGTCGCAGGTGACGCTATTACGCAATCCTTGTAGACCTGACACCATATCTAGCGGTCGAATCTAGAATAGTTCAATAACTTGTAGGGGCCGTTACCGCCGGCCGGTGCCTTTGCTGGAGGACTTCGTGGAACCGATTCAAGCGCTACGCAGCAAGTTCGGACTAGATCAGAACGGGCTGACAAACGTCGCCAAAGAGCATTGGAACCTGACCGTTCCGCAGCTCTATGAGTACTCCATTCGCGCCGAGGAAGGCATCGTCGGTGACGGCGGCGCCATTTCGGTCGAGACCGGCGAGCACACCGGGCGATCGGTCAACGACAAGTTCGTCGTCAAGGAGCCGGCGAATGAAGGCAACATCTGGTGGGGAAAGGTTAACCAGCCCTTTGCCGCCGACAAATTCGCGTCCATCTATCGACGGATGCTCGCCTATTTACAAGGCCGCGAAGTTTTCGTCCTTGATTCTTGGGCCGGCGCCGATCCGACTTATCGCCTACCGGTCCGGCTCATTACCGAAAGCGCTTGGCATTGCCTGTTCTCGCGCAACATGTTCATTCGTCCGACAGCCGACGAGCATGCAGATTTCACGCCAAAGTTCACGATCGTTCACGCCCCGGGCTTCAAGGCCGATCCCAAGACCGATGGCACGCGATCGGAAGTCTTCATCCTGATGAATTTCGCCGAACGCGTGGTCCTGATCGGCGGCACCTCTTATGCCGGCGAGATCAAGAAGTCGGTGTTCACGCTCCTCAACTACCTCCTTCCAGCGCAAAGCGTCCTGCCGATGCACTGCTCGGTCAACCTGGGCGAGAAAGGCGACGCGGCGCTCTTTTTCGGCCTCTCAGGAACTGGAAAGACAACGCTCTCGGCCGATCCGACTCGACGTTTGGTCGGCGATGACGAGCACGGCTGGAGCGACCGTGGATTGTTCAATTTCGAGGGCGGCTGCTACGCGAAAGTCATCAACCTGAGCCCCGAGCAAGAGCCGGAAATCTTCGCCGCCACCCATATGTTCGGCACGGTTCTCGAAAACGTCGCCGTCGATCCAGTAACGCGCAAGCTCAACCTTGCCGACGGACGCCTCACGGAAAATACACGCGCTTCCTACCCGCTTTCGTTCATTCCGCGGACGGTGATCCCCTCGGTCGCCGGTCACCCCGATCACGTGGTTATGCTGACGGCGGATGCGTTTGGTGTGTTGCCGCCGATCGCGCAGCTTTCGGCCGCGCAGGCAATGTACCACTTCCTTTCCGGCTACACGGCCAAGGTCGCCGGTACCGAGAAGGGGCTTGCCAAGGAACCGCAAGCGACGTTCTCGACCTGCTTCGGCGCGCCGTTCATGCCACGCCACCCGACCGTGTATGCGAAAATGTTGGGCGAGCGCATTGCAAGGCACGGCGCAAAGTGCTGGTTGGTCAACACCGGCTGGACGAGCGGTTCGTACGGCGTCGGGCACCGTATGCCGATAAACCATACGCGCGCCCTCCTCCGGGCCGCCATCGACGGCACCTTGGCTGGCGCGACGATGCGTCAGGACCGGGCCTTCGGTTTTAGGGTCCCTGAGGCGTGTCCTGACGTTCCGATCGAAATCATGTCGCCGCGCGAGACATGGCGCGACAAAGCGGCCTACGATGCGGTCGCGCGCACCCTGGTTAGCCAATTCCACGCCAATTTCACCCAGTTCGAGTCCTACGTCGGCAACGAGGTCAAAAGCGCTGCGCCCAAGGCCGCTTATGGCTGACAATATCGGCAGCATGCCGTCCTTGAGTGGCAGCAGCCACGAAGGTGGCGAAGACTGGTTGATGTCTTACGCCGATTTCGTCACTGTCTTGGTGGGCTTTTTCGTGCCGATGTATTCGGTGTCCGACCCCACTCAGGCGAAACTCAGCGAGGTCGCCGAAAGTTTTTCGAACGCTCTCGGCGGCAAGGCTACACAGCAAGTCCAGCCGTTCATGTCGATCGTCCAGCAAGCGCCGTCCTCGCTCTCGACGTGGGACAAGGATGCCAAGAACGAGGTGACCGGTTCGCAGCGCGGCGTCACGTTCGATTTCAAGGCGGCGAGTATTTTTAAGGGCGCCTCGGCGGAGATCCTCCCCGAGGGAGTGCCGCAGCTCGACCGCGTCGCCCAGCTCATCTCCTTCATGGGCAACACGAATTACAAGATCACGTCGAAGGCCACACCGACGACACACCCTTGGCCGGAAGCGGACCATACCCGTCGAATTGGGAGCTCTCGGCCTCGCGCGCCTCCAATGTCGTCAAATTTCTAATCGGTCGCGGCGTCGATCCGCAGCGATTGCGCGCGATCGCGTACGCCGAGGCCCGGCCCAAAGTCCCAAATCGCGATACCCAGGGCAAGATCCTGGCGGCCCACCAGGCCGAGAATCGGCGCATCGTCATCCGGGTCGAACGTTAGCCTCGCCAGTTCAAATTCCGTCGTCGGTCAACATTGGGTATCACCGTGGAGCGTCTGATCGAAAAAACGCTTTTCTACAGCCGCTGGCTGCTTGCCTCGCTCTACCTCGGCCTGGTGCTCGCGATGGTCTTTCTCACCATTACCTTCGCCCGCGAGGTGATTCACATCGTCCC
>SHVV01000027.1 GCA_009694095.1 Alphaproteobacteria bacterium
GTGCGTCGGCGTTTCGCGTTCGACCAGGGCGATTTCGCGTGCGTCATCGATCTCGAACCGCTTAACTTCCGTCACGACGCCGGTATCCTTGCTGAACGACACTCCAACCACGCGTTGGTCGACGATTTTCGGTTTGAGAAACGCGATCGCTTCGGTTCGACGCGATATATAGTACCATGTCTCGCCGTCGAACTGCGCGACGCTCGACGGCGCGCCCAGAAGTTCGGTGAGCTGCGCGCGCGTGAATTCTCCTACCTTGACGCGGTCGAGGAGTTCGTTGTCGGGAATAAAGCCATGAATATCGACGATCGGCGCACAAGCGGCCGCGAGCACGATGGTGCCAATCATCGCACCGTTTCGAATGCTCCATCTCATCGCGGTTCCATAAATGCCAAGCGGCGTTCAATAAAGTGGTGCCGGTCTCGAGTGAGCGGATACATCGCACCCGTCTGCAACGCTGTCAATTCGGAGAGCTGAACGTGTTCTCGCTCTTCAAGAAGGCGCCTCACGCCGACGCAGCCCACGCGATCCATGGCGCGATCGTCGCTCGCGCCCGTTCCCCGGGCTTTTATCGCCATGCCGGGGTAGCCGATACCGTCGACGGTCGGTTCGAGGTACTGGCGCTTCATGTCGCCCTCGTCATCCACCGCCTCCAGGGGGATCTCGAGTTGGTGGAGCTTGGCCAAGCGCTGTTCGAGGTTATGGTCGACAACCTCGACCACGGGTTGCGATTAGCCGGTTTGGGCGACCTGCGGGTTGGCAAGCGGGTAAAGACGATGGTGGCCGCATTTTATGGTCGTCTCCAAGCGTACGGTGGCGCGCTCGACCCAGCGGTCGGTGGAAATGTGCTCCGCTTGGTGTTGGAGCGCAACCTTTACCGGGACTCCCCGCCACCGCCTCCTGCGCTCGCCGCAGTCGAGGCGTACGTCAGGGCGCAATTTGCCGGACTCATTCAGGCGAACCGCAAGCACCTTCTGGCAGGGCGGCTCGATCTACTGCCTTTTGCCGACGTGCCGGCATGAGCTCTCGTCAAGATGTGGCACATTGACCTTTCGCGAAGCGCCTTCTAAATCAACGCCGAATTTCGCGCTGAGGAAGTTATGGTGCAAGCGAGCGGTGTCGAATTCAGCCGCCTGGTGTCGCGCGAAGAGTTCGGCCGCGACGGCTTCAAGAAAGAGTTTGCCGCCGGCCCGGAGGAGTGCGCGACGCTCGCGCGCCGTTTTGGGCTCGTCGCGATAAGACGGTTCTCGGTCAAGGTGGTGATCGAAACACTCGGCTCGGCAAAGCGTACGCGGGCCCATGTGGATTTCGCCGCAGATGTGGTACAATCTTGCGTCGTCACGCTCGACCTAATCGATGCTCGGGTCGTCGAGACGTTCTCCCAAGACTTTATTTTTAGCGATGCGCCCGCGGCCGCCGTGGACGGGATCGAGCGCGAAGTTGATGTCGTCCTGGAAGAGGAGCCCGAATTCGTGTACGGAGATGCCTTCGACATTGGCGAACTCGCAGCCCAGCAGCTCGCGCTCGCGCTTGATCCGTACCCGCGCAAGCCGGGAGCGTCGTTTCCGGGTTATGAAGACCGGGCGACGACGGGCGCGTTTGCAGCGTTGGCGGCGCTTAAGAAACCGATGAACGAAGCATAGACCGATCGAACCACGTATCCTCGAATCTCCAAAAAAACGCGAGAAGACCCATGGCTGTTCCAAAGAAAAAGGTTTCGAAGTCTGCCCGTGACAAGCGCCGTGCGCACCACGCGTTGACGCCTTCCAACCGGGCCGAGTGCCCGAATTGTGGCGAACTCAAACGACCGCACCACGTATGCCGCTCATGCGGTTACTACGACGGACGCGAAGTCGTGCCGGCGAACACTCCGACGCCCTAACCGGTCTGCGGAGCATAGTCCTTGGCGCCCGCGATAACGCTGGCCCTCGATGCTATGGGGGGCGACAACGCCCCCGATCAGGTTGTGCGCGGCGCGGCGCTAGCGCGAGAACGGTTTCCTGAGATCCGCTTCGTCTTCTTTGGCGACGAAGCGCGGATTAGTCCGCTTCTCAATCGTCATCCAACGGTTGGCGCGTGCAGCACCATTCGTCACACCGCGGAAATAATTGCCGACGCCGACAAGCCGTCCCGAGCGCTTCGGCGCGGCGCCCGGTCGAGCATGCGGCTCGCAATCGACTCCGTGCGTGACGCAGAAGCCCAGGGTGCTGTGTCGGGTGGCAATACCGGCGCGCTCATGGCGATGGCCAAATTCGTCCTTAAGACCCTTCCCAACATCGATCGCCCGGCGATCGCCGGTCTCTTTCCGACCGTCAAGGGCGAGTGCACGATGCTCGACCTCGGCGCCAATATCGATTGCAGTGCGACGACCTTGGTCCAGTTCGCGGTGATGGGGGCCGCGTTCGCGCGTGCCTTGGGGGGTATCGAGCGGCCGCGTGTTGCTCTCCTCAACGTCGGATCGGAGGAGTTGAAGGGTCATGAAGCTTTGCGGTCGGCGGCACAAGTTCTGCGCGAACGCCAGCTACCGCTCGAGTTCATCGGTTATGTCGAGGGCAACGATGTCCTTGCCGGCGCTGCCGATGTCGTCGTAACCGACGGATTCACCGGCAATGTCGCCCTCAAGACCGTCGAAGGCACCGCCAAACTCTATTCGACGTTTCTCGCCAAGGCGTTCCGCCAGTCGCTATTGTCGCGGCTCGGATATTTATTGGCGCGGCCCGCGCTCAATGCGCTGCGCGCCCGCGTCGATCCCCGCGCCTACAACGGAGCAATGTTCGTCGGCCTCAACGGCGTTGTCGTGAAGAGCCACGGATCGAGCGACGCGATGGGATTCGCCAGCGCCATCGGCGTGGCGGTCGATATGGTGCGCGGCGATATCAGTGCTCGCATCGTCGCCGATCTAAAGCAGTTCGGGAGTACCGGGGCCGAGGCCCCTGCTTCCGTTGCCGTCAACTAAAATGCGGCGTTCCGTTTTTATTGGCTGCGGCTCGTACTTACCCGAGCGCGTCGTTACCAACTCTGAGCTCGCCGCGAGTGTCGACACGTCGGATGAGTGGATCGTCGAGCGGACCGGTATTCGCGAACGCCATATTGCGGCATCTGGCGAGAAAACGTCGGACTTGGCGATTGCGGCCGCGCGATCGGCGCTGACGGTCGCCGCGATCGAGGCCAATGAGATCGATCTCATCATCGTGGCGACCGCGACGCCTGACGAGACGTTCCCGGCCACGGCGACGACGGTCCAGTCCGGGTTGGGGATGACCCGTGGTGCCGCCTTCGATGTCCAGGCGGTCTGCTCTGGATTCATCTACGCCCTCTCAATCGCCGACAATTTCATTCGAGCCGGATCGGCTGACACTGTGCTCGTCGTCGGCGCCGAAACTTTTTCGCGGATTCTCGACTGGAAAGACCGCACGACCTGCGTTCTCTTCGGCGATGGCGCGGGGGCGGTGGTCCTGCGCGCGGCTGAGGCCAAAGGCGAAATAACCGATCGAGGTATCCACAGCACTTGCATCCATTCCGATGGGCGCATGCACGATGCCCTTTATGTCGACGGCGGACCATCTTCAACCCAAACGACCGGCTTTCTCCGCATGAACGGGCGCGAGGTGTTCCGGCATGCCGTCGTCAATCTAAGCGCAGTTATCACCGAAGCGCTCAACGGCCTCGGCTTGACACCGACCGACCTCGACTGGCTCGTTCCGCATCAAGCCAATCAACGTATCCTAGAGGCGACGGCCAAGCGGCTCGGTTTTCCGCTGTCCAAGGTAGTCTCGACGATCGCCCGGCACGCCAATACCTCTGCCGCTTCGGTACCGCTCGCGTTGGCCGAGGCAGTCGGCGACGGGCGCATCAAGCAGGGCCAACTGGTCTTGATGGAGGCCATGGGAGGAGGGTTTACCTGGGGGTCTTGCGTTGCGCGCTGGTAGCAGGACCCCAGTCGACCAACAACTTAAATTTCCCCCTCCATCCCGTTGATATTGACGGGTTTCTGTTCCGACGTTACGGTTATTCATAAAAAAATGGGGGAGATTCTCGTGGCCGAAGGCAAGACCGTCACGCGTGCTCAACTGAGCGAAGCGGTGTACCAGGAAGTGGGGCTCTCGCGGAACGAGTCGGCCGATTTGGTCGAGTTCGTCCTCGATGAAATCGCGAAGAGCCTTATCGAAGGGGAAACGGTTAAAATCTCTTCGTTTGGAAGCTTTTACGTGCGGGAAAAGGGTCAGCGCGTTGGGCGCAATCCGAAGACCGGAGAGGAAGTGCCAATCCTTCCACGCCGCGTTCTGGTGTTTCGCCCGTCCCATGTCTTGAAAGACCGAATTAACAAGCGTTGATCAGCAAGGACTCGGCGGTAAACGATGAGCGAAGAACTGCCCCGTTCGGTCGCGATTAGCCGCGGCGCCAAATCACCCGGAGCGTTTCGCACCATTAGCGAGGTTGCGTCCGAACTCGACGTTCCACAGCATGTTCTTCGGTTTTGGGAGAGTAAATTCAACCAAGTCAAACCGATGAAGCGCGGCGGCGGACGCCGCTACTATCGCCCGGAAGACGTCGATTTGTTGAGACGAATCCGTAGCCTTCTGTACGACGAAGGTTACACCATCAAGGGCGTGCAGAAGGTCCTCAAAGACCGTAACGGCGGGCGCGAGGAGACTCGTCGGACGCCGGCGGCCCGTGAAATCGTACGTCCCGCGCACCGGGTACGCGAGGACGCCGGCGCGCCGCCCACGCACCTCTCCCCGCGTCAACGCCAGCGCATCGAGGCGGCGATCGAAGAACTTGGGTCGCTGCGCAAGGTGCTGAAAAACATCCCTCGCTAGCCTAACGTTGCTGGTCCGATTTCGGCTCGCTATAGTCCGCGCGCCGGTAGGCCGGGGGTCGGAGCGTGGCGCAGCCTGGTTAGCGCACCAGACTGGGGGTCTGGGGGTCGGTGGTTCAAATCCACTCGCTCCGACCAATTTTGGCCGGGCAGCGCGAATGGACGCGGTGTTCATAAGTCCGGCCGATATCTTCCTGCTTCCCCCTGCGAAGAGGGCTTGGCGATGAATACGGAACATCGACCCTGGCGGCGCCCGTTTGGCGGATACTTCTGGCCTCGGAATCTCGTTCCCGATCCCGAGCTCACGCGGGTCGGGCCCGGGACTCCGGCTGGAGAATATTTGCGTCGCTACTGGCATCCGGTGGCGATGACGTCCGAACTCGGCACCGCGCCGCTGCCCCTGCGCATCTTGGGCGAGGACCTGGTGCTATTTCGCGACCGCGGCGGTCGAATCGGCCTGTTGCACCGCCTCTGCGCTCACCGTGGAACGTCGCTCGGGTACGGCATCCCGATGGAGCGCGGGCTACGCTGTTGTTATCACGGCTGGACCTGGGACGCGGATGGCCGTTGTCTCGACACGCCCGGCGAACCGCCGCAAAGCCGGCTGAAGGAATCCGTGTTCCAAGGCGCGTATCCGGTGCACGAGCTCGACGGGCTGGTCTTCGCCTACATGGGGCCGCCCGCGGAGCAACCGGCGTTGCCGATCTTCGATATCACGGGCCAACCGGAGACGACGGTCGCTACCTTCTCCATCACGATCGACTGCAATTGGCTGCAGACGCATGAGAACGGGATCGACCCGATGCACGCGGCGTTTCTCCATGCCCGGCCGGGCGCCGATAGTTTCGGCAGCGTTTTCGCGGTGGTACCCCGAATGGACCTCATGGAGACCCCGGGCGGGTTCATTGTGCTGACGACGCGGCGCTGGAAGGACAAAGTGTGGACGCGCGGCTCCGAAATCGTGATCCCGAATCTGGCGCATATTCCGATGCCGTTCGAGACCGGGGAGACTGAACGTATGTTCGGCCGCGCCGCATTTACGCGCTGGGTCGTGCCAGTTGACGATACCCACAACATCTTCATCGGCTGGCGCTCTTTCAGCGCGACCTTGGATCCTCTCGGCAAGGGCGATCCGGCTCGCTGCGGCAAGAACATGATCGATTTTCCGGGTCAAGAAATAGGCCGCGACCCGGTCGAGGCACAGCGCGACCCCGGGGATATCGAGGCGCTCGTTGGCCAGGGTGAAATCGCTGTGCACGCGGCTGAGCACCTGGGCACCTCCGATCGCGGTGTGCAGGCGCTCCGCCGGCGTCTGCGGCAGCTCGTCCGCGCCGTCGCGGCTGGCGAGCGCATAAAGCCGCCGGAAAGTCCCTGGGCGGATGGCATTCTCCCGACATATGGCAACGATACGGTGCTGCGGATACCGCCGTCGGGCGGCGACGAGGGCGCGCGGCTCGACGCGATCGCAAGGCTGGTACACGCCTCGGTCGTCTCCTCCACTGAACAACCGCGCGCGCGCCGCGCCGCTTGGATCGAGACTCGCGTCCGGGACGGTCTGTCGTCCCTCTGACTTCTTCCGCGCGGTCTGGACGAAGACAAGCCGGTCGGCGGAGTACCGCTCAGCGCGGGGCCAATCGATTTAGAACCAAGCGAAAGACGAAAACGATCGCCGCGGCGGCCGCCACGCCCGCGGTGTTGGCGATCGCGTCGTACCAACTCGGGCTACGGTCAGGGGTGAGCCCCTGTAGGAGCTCCATTGCCCCTCCGTACAGAATAAGTCCAATCGCGAGTCGGCTGCTTATCCGCCGCCCTGGGTAGGCGATCGAGCCGAGCACCATCAGAGCGAAATAACTGACAGCATGTTACCACTTGTCGATTAGCCCGGTATCGGGGAGCGGTTGTTGCGGCACGAGCGACATGAACCCGATCGCTCCGAGCGCGAGCCAGAACCCGGCCTTGAGCGCGATCGATACCGATCTACTCGCGCGCGACGATCGCATCGATAACCACCGGACGATCACGCGCGACGGCTGCAAATCCCGCGCTCAACGCAGCGTCGAGTGACGGCCGCGCGTTGATCGGGCCGAACCCTTCCGCACCTTGAGCTCGGGCGAGCTCGCCGAAATCGAGCGGGGGGTCGTCCATGGTTTGGCCGATCCACTTGTTCTCGACGGCGCGATTGCGGCGGAGCGCCACCGCTTCTTGGTGTCGCACGTCGTTCATGTACGCACGATTGTTGGCGATGACAATGATGAGCGGGAGGCGATGGCGCGAGGCGGTCCAGAGCGCCATGGCGCCCATCGCGAAATCGCCATCGCCCAGCACGGCGATCGGGATGCGCCCAGTGCCTTTGAGAGCCAGCGCCGCGCCGACGGCGATACCGGGCCCCGACGCCAACCCGGCGCCGCCGTCGTGGCCGAGATAGTCGAGCGGATGCTCGAAGCGGCATCGGGTCGTGGGCCATCCGCCCGGCAGCCGGACCCAGGATAGGACCCGGTCCCCGCGGGCGACTTCGATCGCATCGGCGAGGTCATCGAGCGAGAGCGTGCCTTCGCCGCCGCTTCGTCTCTTTCCCGCGGGCGGCCGATCCGGGGCTCGCTTCGGCTTGATCGGTCGGCGGCGCAATCGTTCGAGCAGCTCGATAACGGTCGCATCGGGGTGACCGAGGAGAGCCACATCGGCGGCCGGAAGCGCCTGTTGGTCCTTGCTCCAACCGCGATGGCTGTAAGAATCGAGCGAGCATTGAATGATGGTCGCGTTCGGGCTGGTGGTTCCGAGCGCGGACTTGAGCGTTCCGGCGAGGTCGAACCAATCGAGGCTCAGGATGACGTCGGCTGAGGCGAGCAGCTTGCGCAGGGCGTCGTCGGCGAAGAACGCGGGCGGCACGACATGAAGCGGGTGGGCGGTTGGAAACGCCGCCGCGACCTTGAGATCGGTCGCAACTCCGGCGTTGAGGAGTTCGGCCAGTTCGACCCGCTGTTGCCACGCGAAAGGGTCGCGCGATACACGGCCGACGAGTAGTGCGGGGGCGTTTGCTTCGGCAAGCCTGGTCGCGGCCGTATCGAGTTCGGACGCGGCGCCCGGCGGCGGCGAGGGCGGCGCGAAGCGCGCTGGGTCGGGCAGATCGAGAGTTCCTTCGATCGGACTTTCCTGAAGCTCGGCATCGAAGCACACGTAGGTCGGGCCGCGCGGCGCGGTTGCCGCGACCTGATAGGCGCGCAGAACCGACTCGATTGCAGCCGGCAACGAAGCAGGTTGATCGTCCCACTTGGTGAAATTGCGCACCAGCGCGCCTTGGTCCTGCGCGGTGTGAATCCAATCGATCCACGGCCGGCGCTTGTTGGCGTCGACTGGTCCGGTCGCCCCCAGTATGACGATCGGCATCCGATCGCACCAAGCGTTGAAGATCGCCATCGAGGCGTGCATGAGGCCGACGTTCGAATGAAGCGCAGCCGCCATCGGACGGTCGGTCACTTTGGCATAGCCATGGGCGATCGCAACAGCGTGTTCTTCGTGCAAAGCGACGACAATCTCTGGTCGCTCGTTGCCGAGGTAGTTGACCAGGCTGTCGTGCAGGCCGCGGTAGCTCGCGCCTGGATTGAGTGCGACGAACTGAATGCCGAGCCGGCGCAATAGCTCCGCGATCGCGTCGCTGACGAAACCGGGGGTCGTCGGTTCGGGTAAGTTATCGGTCACGGTGGGTCAATCAAAGCAGGCTTAGCGGGCTGGCCGGGCTCATTCGTTCGCACATTAACCCGAAACGGCGGTGAACCCATTCTCATTTCGGCCCCACCGATCCAGCTTCATCGGGCAGTTCGATCTATGTCGGCGCGGGTCCTGCGGCGCCGCTCTCGGACGAAGTCTTGACAGCGGCATGCCGAAACCGCACCTTCCGCCCCATTCATCCGACACGTGGGAGGTGTTTATGTGGTTTCTTAGACAATCGAAGCTCGCTTGGATTTCCGCTGCGGCGCTGGCGATCGGCGTGGTGGGATCGAGCGCAAACGCTCAAGATCTTTCAAAGCTCTACGAGGCGGCAAAGAAAGAGGGCAAGGTCACGGTGTATACCGATCTTGCCGCCGAGTTCATTCAGCAAGTCGGCGACTCATTCAAGAAAAAATACCCCGGCATCGAGTTCGACTTTTTCCGCGGCGACACGACGCAGGTGGTCACCCGCATCGAGAGCGAAATCGCCGCCAGCCGGCACAGCGTCGATATGTTCACGTCGACCTCAAATCGGTCCTCGGACTTCGCGAAGAAAGGTTGGCTGGCCGAGTACAAAGCTGAAACGGCCAAGTCCTTTCCCAAGGGCATCCAGCCGGAAAGCGGGCTCTGGTACAACTACGCGCTCAATACGACCAGCTGGGCCTACAATCCTAAATTGGTGAAGCCGGAAGAGGCTCCCAAGACTTTTGACGAACTGCTCGATCCCAAGTGGAAGGGCAAGATCGGGATGCAAGACCCGAAATCGGGCGGCGGCGGAGCGCACACCTGGATCATGGCCTACCACCGCGCCTACGGCGAGCAGAAGTGGAAGGACTATATGACCAAGCTCGGCAAGCAGATCGGGCGGTACGGCACGTATTTCCCGATCCAGGAAGCGTTGGCGGCCGGCGAAATCTCCATCCACATGGCGGCCTATCCCGATTTTATCGAACCCGCCAAGCAAAAGGGCGCGCCGGTTGAGTGGGTCGTTCCGACCTCCGACTACGTGCTGTATCTGGGGCTCACCGTGCAGATCAACAAGTTTGCCCCGCACCCGAATACCGCGCGCCTCTTGGTCGAGCACATGCTCGGTTCCGAGGTGCAACAGATTCTCGGCGCCAGCGGACGGATCCCGTCCCGCCCCGAGGATCGGCCGGCGGCGTTCAAGAAATTCGAGCAGGGCAAGCTCGTCGACACCGATTACGACACGATTTACGCCAAGCGGGACAAGGCGTGGTTCGACCAGGAAATGAAGACTTTGTTCGCTCCCCCGCAGTAATGCATGCTAACGAAGCGCCCGGAGAAAACCTCCGGGCGATTTTTTTTGACAGGAGCGCGATAGTTTTCTCGCACTTGGAGGTGGGGGCCGAATCGCACGGAAGACGGCGATCGGCGCAATGGGGGGAATGTGCCTGACGTAAAGATCACGGGTCTAACCAAGCGCTTCGGCGACGTCGTTGCCGTCGACGCCATGAACCTGCACGTGCCGGAAGGCAGTCTGACGACGTTCCTTGGACCTTCGGGCTGCGGAAAAACGACGACGTTGCGCATGATCGCCGGTCTGGAAACACCCACCGAGGGCGAAATCGCCATCGGTAACGAAGTCGTTTATCGCGGGGGCGCCTCGATTGCGCCCGAACGACGCAACATCGGCATGGTGTTCCAGTCCTACGCCATTTGGCCGCACATGACTGTCTTCAACAACGTGGCGTATCCGCTCCAGGTTCGGCGCCGGCCGCGCAAGGAAATACGCGAACGCACCATGCAAGCGCTCGCCACCGTTCGCATGACCGACTTAGCCGAACGCTATCCGGCGCAGCTCTCTGGCGGGCAGCAACAGCGCGTCGCGGTGGCGCGCGCGATCGTCTTCCAGCCGCGTATTCTCTTGTTTGATGAGCCGCTCTCGAACCTCGACGCCAAGCTCCGCGAAGCGATGCGAATCGAGTTGCGCGAGTTGCAGCAACGTCTGGGCGTTACGACGCTTTATGTCACGCACGACCAGCAGGAAGCGCTCGCGATCTCCGACCAGGTCGCGGTAATGGATCAAGGCAAGATCGTTCAACTCGACAGGCCGCAGTCGATCTACGAGTCTCCCGCCAACAAATTCGTCGCCGATTTCGTCGGGTGGACCAATTTTCTCCGCGGAACGATCAGCGACGGCACCACTGTCGACATCGAGGGGAGCGCCATCAGATGCAGGGATACAGCCGATCTCAGCCGTGGCGCGAAAGCCGAGGTCACCGTTCGTCCGGTTGACTTCCGGATCGGTGATGAGAAACGGCCGGGTGACAACGAAATCGCCGGCGAGCTGCGCACGTCGATCTACATGGGCAAGTATTTGATTTGCGAAGTTGCGATCGGTGCGAACCTCGTTCAGGCGTATGCCGACCTAAACTCCAACCTCAAGATCGGACAGCGGGTCATGGTGCGGTTCCAGCCGGACGCGGTCCGCGTCCTCAAGATTTAACATGGCGGCGTCAGAACCGATCGCTGCGACCGCCGACAGCGTCGCACTCCGTCCGCCGCGCTCGGGGTTGACGCCGAGCAGCGCGGTCTTGATCGGCATGACGCTCCTGGTCGCTTTCCTGGCGCTCTATCCTGTGGGCTGGCTCGTCTATGGGAGTTTCTCGTCGGCGCCGCCGCGGCAGGGCGGCTTCCTGACGATTCAAAATTACATCAATGCGGCGAGCAATCCGCTGATCCGCGGTACGTTTTGGAACACGATCATTTTTTCGTTCGGCCAAATGGTTGTGGCGGTCGCGATCGGCGCCGGTCTGGGCTGGATCATCGCCCGCACCAACACGCCCGGGCGGAGGACGTTCGAACTTCTTTCGCTCATCGTATTCCTGATCCCCGGGCTTCTCGCCGTTCTGGCCTGGACGATGCTGCTCTCGCCCTCGAAAGGGATCATCAATCAGCTCCTGATGTGGGCGTTCGGGCTCGAGAAGGCGCCGTTCAACATCTACTCGATGGGCGGTATGATCTTCCTGCACGGCGTTTATCTCGCGCCGTTCACCTACCTGATGATCACCCCGTCGTTCGTGTCGATCGATTCCGGACTTGAGGAATCGGCCCGCATGTCCGGATCGGGCGTTTTCAAGACGTTTTGGCGCATCACGTTGCCTCTCACGCGTCCGGCAATTCTGTCGACCGCGCTTTTCATGTTCATCATCGGGCTCGAGTCGTTCGATATCCCGCAGATGCTTGGAGCGCCGTACGGGATTTACGTGTTCGTCACCCAGATTTACACCACGTGTTGCGTGCAGTATCCGCCGGACTACGGCCAGGCCACGGCGCTCTCGTCGGTCCTGCTCGCAGCAGCGGCGGTCCTGATCTATTTCTATCGCCGTTCGGTCCGGCAGATCTCGCGGTTCGAAACCATCAAAGGCAAGGGTTATCGGGTCGGGGCCGCCGACATCGGGCGGTGGCGATGGCTCACGTTTGCGATCTGCGTCGTCTACTTCTTCTTCACGGTCGTCTTGCCTTTGGCGATCGTTCTACTCGGGTCGTTCTTGCGGTTCTTCGGCAAGTTCGACATGGAAATCTTCAACCGCATGACGTACGAGAACTACATTCGGGTGCTCGCCCATCCGGCGCTTGTCAACGGCTTTCTCAACTCGCTCGGTCTCGCGGTGATCGCCGGCGCGGTCTGCGTCCTGATGGCGGCCGTCGTGGGCTTCATCACCATCCGAACGCGCATGACCGGGCGCGGTCTTCTCGACGGCGTTGCGATGATTCCGGTCGCGTATCCGGCAACCGTTCTCGGCATCGGTCTGGTGTGGGCGTGGGTTGGCGTGCCGGTGCCGATTTACGGCACCATCCTGATCCTCGCCGTCGCCTATATCACGCGCTACGTGCCGATCGGGCTTCGAACGGTTTCCGGCGGTATCATGCAGATCAGCGACGAACTCGAATCGGCCTCGAAAATGTCGGGAGCCTCCTGGCTCTATGGCTTTCGCCGCATCATCCTGCCGTTGATGCGGCCGACGCTCGCGGCGGCGTGGCTCATCATGTTTCTGTTGTTCATGCGCGAGCTTTCGATGTCGATCATTCTCGCCGGCACCGGCAATCCGGTCGCGTCCGTTGTGATCTTCGATTACTACTCGTCCGGTGAACTGCCGCCGATGGCGGCCGCATCGGTGATCATGGCGGCGGCGATGATCGCAGTGGTTTGGTTTGCCCGTTCGGTACTGAAGATTTCCTACTCCGACCTTCGCGTCGGTTGAGCCCGCGCGGCCCGGAGAGCGCGCGCGACCACCGCTTGACGGTGGAAGATGTAGAGACCCGAGCCGACGATAATTGAGCCGCCGGCGAGGGTCCAGCCATCGGGCAGATGGCCCCAGATCACGAAGCCGGCGATCATCGCCCAAATCAAGCTGACGTAACGAAACGGCGAGATGGTAGCCGCTTCGGCGAGGCGAAAGGCTTCGATCGAAAGAAACTGCGCCAGCGCGAACAACAGCCCCGCGCCGGCGAGTAACGCAATGTCGCCGAGATCGAGCGACGTCCAGCCGAACGGGATTGTCGCTGCGCCGGCAACCGCTTCGAACAGCATCGTATAGAACAGCATTGCCATCGAGGTTTCGGTGACGTTGATCTTGCGCGTCACGATGTCGCGCATGCCGCCTAGCATCGAGGATGCAAGAGGAAACAAAGCGATCCAATAGAACGAATCGGGCGAAGGCCGCAGCATGACGATGACGCCGCCGAAGCCGACGACGATCGCAGTCCAGCGCCGCCACCCCACCGGCTCGCCGAGGAAAAACGGCGAAGCGGCCGCAACGACAATCGGCGCAATGAAGGTGAAGGTCGTGAGGTCGGCGATCGGCATCTGCCGCAAGCCGAAGAAATACAGGAATGTCGCGCTGACCATCAGGCCGGCGCGAGCGGCCTGGCCACCGAAGTTGACGACCCGAAGGTCGGTCAATCGACCGAACGCAGCGACGTAAACAAGGATGGCGACAACCGAGACCACGCCGCGCACGGCGATGATCTGGCCGAGGGTGACGTCAGCCGTGACGAGTTTGATCGCCACGTCGTTGCAGACAATGAACACGCCGTTGATGACGGCGAAAGCGATGCCGAGCCCGGTTGCGTCGGTGCGCGACCGAGGCGCAGAAGAGTTGCGGCGGAGATAGGGGATCATCGATGGAGGCTCGGGCGGCCGAACAATATTGCGCCCCCGTCGGCAGAGCTATTGTTTTGTTGCGTCGCCAAAGATTCCGGCGTCGCTCCGGTACGATTATGGGGTTCGGCTGCGTCTCCGATTACGATTGAGCGCGGCCGTAACCACATTTTCATCGAAAGTGAACGCCGAGGAAAATCTTTCGCTCCGTCCAAGGAGACGCCGCTCCATGGCGCCTCTGGAATCCTGGGCTCGACAACGACGGGCTGACGCTCGGCGTCGCGTATGGGGCGCTGCCCGGAGTTGCGCCCGAGGCCATTCACCCGCTGGTGCGTTTGTTCGAGAATTCGTCTTCGCCGTTCGCGTTTCCGGGCGCAGCGATGCTCGAAGTCTATGACAGTCTGCACATCGTGCTGGGGCGCGGCTCGCTCGCTCCTATTCGGCTTCTCTCTCGTCGCGCCTTGTTGCCGTATTGGTTAATACGGTCATGGATTTTTCGGACTAATCCTTTTGGGTAAGCCGTTTGCTGTTCTCCTAAGGATTGTTAACGAGTAGACTTTTAACGCCACACATGGGGTGGATCGTGTCCGATATAAACTCGAACCAGTCGTCATCCGCGGCCATGCAAGTCATCGACGCGGGCGCGGTGGTGGTCGACGCGGCGCTGCTGGTGGCGGCGACGTATGTGGGTGAAGGCGCCGATCTTCTTTTAATCGGGCCCGACGGCCAGCAGGTTCTGATCCGCGACCATTTCACGAGCGGCACGCCCAATCTGGTGACCGCGAGCGGGGGCACGCGGATCGCCGGCAGCCTGGCGACCAGCCTCGGCGGCTCCGATAGCCCGGGACAGTACGCGCAGGCGCAAGGCGCCGGACAAGCGCAACCGATCGGCCGGGTCGAAACCGCCGAAGGCAGCGTCACGATCCTGCGGGCCGACGGCAACCGGGTTCCGACCGAAGTCCGCACCGCGATCGGCTTGGTGTTCTTGGACGACTCGACGTTCTCGCTTGGCGACAGCGCGCGGATGGTGATCGACGAGTTGGTATACGCCCCGAACGCGCAGACCGGCAATTCAGTGTTCTCGGTGGTGCAGGGCGCGTTCATCGCGGTGGCGCCGATACAGCGCGGCGTTGGCGCTTCGATCGGAAGCGGTGCATCGGCACGCCGAAGCGCGGCGCAGCGTGGAGCGAACGGCGCGCGAAGCCTACAACGGTTACTCGAGAATTCCAGTCCTCAAAGCCCACCGCGACGTGAGCGAACGGGCGCTTAATGCCTATTATGAGCAATTCAAGGCCTGTAATCGTACGCTTCTCGATGCGCTCAACTCTGAGTTGGAAGCGATCGGCGCGCGTTCGAATTTGGTGAATGGCGAATTTGCGCTGCTCACCAACTACTACCGGGTTCTCGCCTCGATGGGACAACTGCTCTCGACGCTCAATGTCGCCCCCTGCGGCTCGGCCAAGGCCGGCGCAAAGTAGCCGCCTGCAGTCAGCCGGCCTTCGTACCGGGATCAGGCGCGTTCGTCGATCGCCAACCGAGATCCGACGTCCGAAGCCGACCACGTGACCGATCTCGCGTCCCGACGGTTTTCGCACCTTTTTACGACGCCCGTGTTGGTTCACCAGTGGACCGACGCCGAAGAGCTCAACCGCAATCTCGCGGCGATCATCATCAAGAACGAGAGCGAATCGACGGGCGAACAGCGCTCGAATGCCGGCGGTTGGCATTCGACCGGCGATTTCGAACGGTGGGCCGGCCAGCCGGGCCACGAGCTGATTCGCGGGATCGGCGAGGCGGTCAACGCCGCAACTCGCGCGTGCTACGAGCTTTATAAAGGACGAGATCCGATTCGATGGCGCTCGACGATCTGGGCCAATGTCAATCGCCGCGGTAACTACAACCGCGGCCACATTCAACCAAACGTGCAGTGGTCGGGCGTTTACTATGTCGACGAAGTCGACAGCGACGACGCCGATCCGGGAAGCGGTTTGCTCGTTCTGCAGCATCCGAACGTTGCGGTGATGATGGGTTTTTTTGCCGGCCTCAACCCGGACCACCACGCGTTTCGGCCGCGCGCCGGAATGATCATCGTGTTTCCGAGCTACCTCGCGCACGATGTGCAGCCGTACGGGGGCGAACGGCCGCGGATTTCGATTGCGTTCAACGCGAAGCGGGAGCTGTTGCCGTGATCTCGTTCGTGCCCGCACGGCGAGCGCGTTCGCGCCTGGCGCTGTGATCGCCGCCAGGGGTTCGTCAACCGGGCGCGCACGAGCGAGCGCCGACGACCTGAGCCCGGTGGCGTGGTGGCTGTTCGCATGCACGTCGTTGGTCTTCGCGATGATCGTTTTGGGCGGCGTGACGCGGCTGACCCATGCTGGACTTTCGATCGTCGAATGGAATCTGATTTCAGGCGTCTTGCCGCCACTCGACGATGCTGCTTGGCAGCAGGCGTTCGACGCCTACAAGCGTTTCCCAGAGTATCAGCAGCTCAATCGCGGCATGGAGATCGCCGAGTTCAAGGCGATATTTTGGTTCGAGTACGCTCACCGGCTATTGGGGCGCGTGGTCGGAGCCGCGTTCGTTCTGCCGTTGGCGTATTTCTTATTCACGAAGCGGCTCGGTCTAGCTCTCGTTCTTCGACTTAGCGGGCTGTTCGTTGTCGGTGGACTGCAGGGCGCGCTCGGTTGGTTCATGGTGGCGTCCGGACTAGTCGATCGTCCCGATGTCAGCCACTATCGGCTGACGGGGCATCTCGGGCTGGCGGTGATCCTCTTTGGCGCCTTGCTTTGGGTTGCGCTCGACGTTCGCGGTATCGGCGCCGCCCCGGGTTTCGACCAACCGACGCTGAGAGAAGTTGGTCGGCGTCGATTGGCGATCGTGGCGCTGGCGATGATATTCCTCACCATGTTGTCCGGCGCCTTGGTGGCCGGGTTGGATGCCGGTCTGGTCTACAACACGTTTCCGCTGATGGACGGGAAACTGGTTCCGCGCGGTCTGTTTGCCGATGAACCGTGGTATCTCAACTTGTTCGAGAATCGACTGACGGTTCAGTTCAACCACCGTTGTCTCGCCGTGCTGACCGTTGCGCTAACGATTTTCGTCTGGTCGAAGTTTCGGCGTACGGTCGGTCAGCCAAAGAGGCTGGCAGGCGCGGTGGCGGGACTGGCCATCGTTCAAAGTGGGATCGGCATCGCGACGCTGATGCTCGCCGTTCCGGTGCCGGTCGCGGCGCTCCATCAGGCGAACGCCGCGCTGCTTTTTGCCGTGGCGCTTTTGTTGGTGCACACCCTATGGCGCCGGAAGAGCCGTTCATGAACCTAAGCTCGGTGTACGTCACGACCGCCAGTCGGAGCGAGGCGATCGTGATCGGCAAAGCGGTCGTCGATCTGCGGCTCGCGGCGTGCGCCAATATCTTCGATGGCGTGACCTCGATATATCGGTGACAGGGGCAGGTGGCGCAGGAAGTCGAAGCCGTACTGATCCTCAAGACGAAAAAACGACCCGTACGAGCGCTCATCGCAGAGGTGAAGAAGCTCCATAGCTACTCCGTACCTTGCATCGTCGAATGGCGGATTGGCAACGCCAGCCCGAGCTATTCGGAATGGATCATGAGCGAAATACGAGATCTTCCGGTCAAAAGGCTGCCGAAAAAACGTTGCCGCGGTCGACGCGGCCGCATATCATCGTGATCGATAACCGTAACCAATGATGCGCCTCGACGCTGGCGGCGTGACCCAGGCTTTTTTGGCGACGGGGCAAGCCTTCTCACACCTCTTCATCTTGCTCTACGCGACCCTCGTGCTCGTGCTGGAACGCGAGATGGGGCTCTCTTTTTCCGATCTGCAATGGTTGTCACTGCCCGGGTTCATCCTGTTTGGCGTCGCGTCGTTGCTAGCCGGATGGCTCAGAGACCGTTGGAGCGAGTCGCGCATGACGGCGGTTTTTTTCTCGGCATCGGCGCCGCCTCGGTGCTGACCGGACTGGCTACCGGCAAGCTCGGGCTCCTGGTCGGTCTTTCGTTGATCAGCGTTTTCGGCGCGATCTATCATCTGGTCGGCATGGCGTGGTTGGTTAAGAACACGGTCAACCAGGGACGAGCGCTTGGACTTAAATGGCATTTTTGGCTCGGTCGGAACCGCTGGTGCGGCGATTGTCGCGGGGACGCTCGCCGACCTTTGGGGGTGGCGCACCGCCTACATCGTTTCCGGAATACTCGCGATTCTGGTGGGTATCGCGTTAGTCGTTTGCATCGCACTCGGGATCGTACGTGATCGAGAGGGTCAAGCGCGCCCGCTCGAAGAGACCAGTGTCAGGGCGATGAAACGCGTTTTCGGCACTCTCGTCGTTACGATCGTCTCGGTCCGGTTCATTTTTCAGGCGACATCGGTAGCGCTGCCCAAACTTTTCAGCGAACGTTTGTTTGCCTCGGAAGGGAGCGCGATGGGCGTCGGCGCATTAGTCTCGCTGATTTACGTGCTGTCGGCTGTGGCGAAAGGGCACGGCGGCGAATTGACTGACCGTTACCCCCAGCGTAACGTTTTTTCATGTGCCAGCTACTACAGGTCCCGGCGTTGCTATTGGTTTTCGCGATCCATAGTTGGCTCGTGGTGCCGCGCACCGTGCTGACGGTCGGCTTGCACTCTGCGTTGTCACCGGCCGAGAACGCGATCCTTGCTCGCTATACGCCATTGCGGTGGCGCAACCGGGTCTTCGGCATCAAGTTCGTCATCAGTCAGGGCATTGCTTCCGGCGGCGTCGCGCTGGTCGCCATCATTTACGACACGACTGGCTCACTCGATGCGAGCTTCCTGATCTTCGCGGGGTTGGCGGCTCTGGTCGCTTTGTTACTGCCGCGCGATCCGGCTCTGGCCGCCGTCGAGCGTCAACGCTGGGCCGCCGCGGCCGTCGCTGAATAACGGGGCAGGTTTTTATCATGGACTGGCTGCTCAACCCGGACATCTGGGCGGGTTTCCTGACGCTCACCGCGCTCGAGATCGTCCTTGGCATCGACAACATCATCTTCTTGTCGATCGTGACCGCCTCGCTTCCCGCCGAACGGAGGCGGTCGGCGCAGCGACTTGGGCTCATGTTGGCGCTGATCCTGCGCGTCGTTTTTCTGGCGACGATCGTCTGGATCGTCGGATTGACGGCGCCGTTCGTTACCATTGGCGGGTTCGCCATTTCGTGGCGCGATGTCGTGTTGGCCGGTGGGGGTATTTTTCTGCTCTACAAGGGTACGGTCGAAATCCACCGCGATGTCGAAGGCAAGGCCGACGATGAAGAAGAGCGGTGGTCGCGCAAGCCGAGCTACGCCAGCGTAATCCTTCAGATCCTGGTGCTCGATCTCGTGTTTTCGATCGACTCGATCATTACCGCCGTCGGCATGACGCAAAATCTACCCATCATGGTTGCCGCCGTCGTCGTGTCGATCGCGGTCATGATGTTCGCCGCCGGGCCGGTCGGCGACTTCATCCAGCGCCACCCGACGACAAAAATGCTCGGACTGTCGTTCTTGTTGCTGGTCGGCACCGCATTGATCGCCGACGGTTTCCATTTCCACGTTCCGCGCGATTACCTTTACTTCGCGATCGCTTTCTCGGCGTTGGTCGAAGGGCTCAATATCGCCGCCCAGCAACGCCGCCGCCATCAGCGAGAAGCCGATCGGGCGTCGTAACCGCGGGTGGACTTGCTCGCGGTTAGGATGCGTTCAGCGCCTGATCGAGGTCGTGGATGATATCGTCCACGGTTTCGAGTCCGACCGACAAGCGAACGACATCGGGTCCGGCGCCGGCCGCCACCCTTTGTTCTTCCGACAATTGCCGGTGCGTGGTCGAGGCCGGATGAATGATGAGGCTGCGGGTGTCGCCGATGTTGGCGAGGTGCGAAAAAATCTGAACACCCTCGACCATCTTGATACCGGCATCATAGCCGCCTTTAACGCCGAACGTGAACACGGCACCAGAGCCCTTCGGCAGGTATTTCTTGGCCAGATTGTGATACGGGCTCGATCGGAGCCCAGGGTAGGAAACCCACGCCACCTTCTTGTGACCATCGAGAAACTCGGCGACTTTCTGCGCGTTCTCGGTGTGCCGCGCCATGCGGAGCGGCAGTGTCTCGATCCCGGTGAGGATCAAGAACGCGTTGAACGGGCTCATGCAGGGCCCTAGGTCGCGCAGCGAAAGGGCGCGCGCCGCGACGCAGAACGCCATTGTGCCGAAGGTCTCGTAGAACGTGAGGTCGTGATACGACGGCATCGGCTTGCTGAGCGTTGGAAATTTGTCGTTCTGGAACCAGTCGAACTTGCCCGATTCGACGATCGCGCCACCCAACGAGTTGCCGTGACCGCCCAAGAACTTCGTCATCGAATGGACGATCAAGTCGGCACCCCATTCGAACGGGCGGCAGAGGTAAGGGGTCGCCAGCGTATTGTCGACGATCAGCGGAATCCCCGCCTCATGCGCGATTTTCGCGATCGCTTCCATGTCGACGACGACACCACCAGGGTTGGCGAGGTTCTCGATGAAGATCGCCTTGCATTTGGGTGTCAGCGCTTTGCGGAAGTTTTCCGGGTCATCCGGATCAACAAAGTGTGCGGTCCAGCCCATCTTCTTGAAAGACCAACTGAACTGAGTGATCGAGCCACCATAAAGGCGGCGCGAGGCGAGAAACTCATCGCCCGGTTCCATCAACATGTGGAAGATCAACAATTGGGCCGCGTGGCCCGAAGCGGCACACAGGCCGGCGGCGCCGCCTTCGAGCCCAGCGATGCGTTCTTCCAGCACCGATACCGTTGGATTGGTAATCCGCGAGTAGATGTTGCCGAAGGTCTGAAGGTTGAAAAGGGTCGCGGCGTGATCGGCGTCCTCGAACACATAGGACGTCGTCTGATAGATCGGGGTTGCGCGGGCTCCGGTCGTCGGATCGGGCGCAGCTCCAGCGTGAATGGCGAGGGTTTCGAAACCGTAAGCTGGAGCGTCGGTCATCAAGGCACCTGCGAGCTATGGTCCCTTCCCTTACCCTTCCGTAAGAGGGGAGGGAATACCGCTGTGGACAGGTGGTGCGTCAGACGCGTCGGCCGCGTTTCGAGCTGATGATCTTGGTGTTGACCCCGAGCCAGCCGATCTCGCCTGAGAGCCGGCCGTACTCGATCTTGGGGCAGCGGTTCATCACCACCTTAAGGCCGGCCGCTTCGGCTCTCTGCGCCGCCTGGTCGTTCCGGACGCCGAGTTGCATCCAAAGCACCTTGGCCCCAACCCCGATCGCTTCGTCGGCGACCGGCCCGACCGCCTCCGAGCGCCGGAAAACTTGCACCATGTCGATCTTGACCGGAACGTCTTTGAGATCAGCGTAAACAGTTTCGTTCAATATTCTTTTCCCAACTTCTTTTGGATTGATTGGAATGACCCGGAAGCGTTTGGCTTGCAGGTATTTCATAGCGAAATAGCTCGGGCGGTTCCAGTTCGCGCTGGCGCCGACCATCGCGATCGTCCGCACGTTGCGCAAGATGGCGCGGATGAGTTCGTCGTCGTAAGCGTCGTGGTGGGCGAGGTTTAACGCCGTCGGCGCTTCGTCGTTCATCGTCCTTCCCACGTCGGCGCGCGTTTCTCGATGAATGCGTCGATTCCCTCGTCCGCATCGCGCGCCAGCATGTTCTCGGTCATGACTCGGCTGGCGTGCCGGTAGGCGTCGGCGATCGGAAGTTCGATTTGTTGGTAGAAGGCTTTCTTCCCGATCTTGAGGGTCAACGGCGACTTTGACGCGATCTTTCTGGCCAGCCCGTATACGACGGCGTCGAGTTCGCTATCGGCGACGGCGCGGTTGACCAAGCCGTAGGCTGCGGCGGTTGAGGCATCGATCATGTCACCGGTCAGAAGCAATTCCATCGCGTGCTTCCGGCTGACGTTACGTGAAAGGGCGACCATCGGCGTCGAGCAAAATAATCCGATGTTGACGCCGGGTGTCGCGAATTTCGCCGAATTCGCTGCGACTGCAAGGTCACAGGTGGCGACGAGTTGTAGCCCTGCAGCAGTCGCCGTGGCGTGAACGCGCGCGATCACCGGCTTCGGCAGCGCGATGATCGATTGCATCAAAGCGCTGCATTGGTTGAACAGTTGCTCATAGACCTCGCGTGACCGTGCCAAGCGCATTTCCTTAAGGTCGTGTCCGGCGCAGAACGCGGGGCCACCGGCGGCGATCACGACGACTTTGACCGAACTGTCCTCGGCAATCGCGTCGATCGCTTTTTGCAGCGCCGCCATCATGCCGCGAGAGAGAGTATTGCGCGCCTCGGGCCGGTTGAGCGTGATCGTCGCGATGCCGTCGATATCGCTGCGCTCCACGATCGCCCGAGCCGTACCTGCTCCTGTGACAGATTTTTCTTTGGTGGTGCCCCACACTGTCATCTCGGTTACCTCCGATGTCGCGCCCGAAACATAACGCCCAAAAAGTCCCGTGACCAAAAAAACGACGAACATTGGTACTGAATCGCCGAGCATATACCATGGACCCCGCCATTGAGAGCCAGGCCGCATGCCGACATCGAAAGAGAGCAAGATCACGATCGAAGAATTCGAAGAACTGGCTCGCACCCAGATTCCATTTGCGTCGGCGATGGGCGGGCGCCTCGAGAACGTCTCGGCTGGCCGGGCAGTCTACCGACTTCCCTACACACCTCATCTCCTTCGTCCGGGCGGCTCAATCATTGGTCCAGCATTGATGGGAGCCGCGGACCTGGCGATGTTCGCCGCAGTCCTAACCTTGATCGGCCGCGTCGAGATGGCCCTGACCGTCAATTTGAACATCAACTTCCTTCGGCGACCCGGTAAACGAGACGTACTCGCCGAAGCCCGGATCTTGCGGCTGGGCCGCCGCCTTGCCTTTGGCGAAGTCACGATGTGCTCTGAAGGCGAGGGCGAACCCGTGGCTCATGCGACGGTGTGCTACTCGATTCCATCAATGGGGTAATCTGATACCGTTTCATAACCTTATGAAATAACGGTATCTTTAACGTTGACGGCGAGCTGAGGACTCCTATACTCCGCCGCTTCGTTCGGAATTCAAAGGAAGGGAAAAGGCCGTGCGCACGTATTCCGCTAGACCGGCCGACGTCACGCGAAAGTGGCTCCTGATCGACGCCGAAGGCGTCGTCCTAGGTCGCCTCGCGGTGATCATCGCCAATCGGCTTCGTGGTAAACACAAAGCGATTTGGACTCGGCACATCGATACCGGGGACAACATCGTTGTCATAAACGCCGAGAAAGTTCGCCTCACCGGGCGCAAACTCAACGACAAGATCTACTACTACCACACCGGGTTCGCCGGCGGCATAAAGGAGCGAACGGCGCGTCAGTGGCTCGATGGCAAGGAGCCAGGCCGCGTTATCAAGAAAGCTGTCGAGCGGATGATTCCGAAAGGTCCGCTCGCGCGCCAGGTGATGCGCAAATTGCATGTGTACGCCGGCATCGTGCATCCGCACGAGGCGCAGCAGCCCGAGACGCTCGACGTCGCCAAACTCAACCCGAAGAACAAGCGAGCCAATTGATATGTCCGATTTGAGAAAGCTGTCTGACCTCAAGGACCTCGGGCGCGGTCAAACGCCTCCGCCGGCAGCAGCCGCTGCGACGACGCAAGGACGCCCGGAACGGAAGCGCGACGTCAAAGGACGGTCCTACGCAACCGGCCGGCGCAAGAACGCGATTGCACGAGTTTGGGTCAAGGCCGGCAGCGGTAAGATCATCGTCAACGGCAAGGATTTCGAGGTTTATTTTGCTCGCCCGGTGCTGCGGATGCTGATCAACCAACCCTTCGTGGTTGCGCAGCGCACCGGTCAGTACGATGTGTGGTCGACGGTGAACGGCGGCGGTCTTTCCGGTCAAGCTGGAGCATTGCGACATGGTATTTCGCGGGCTCTGACCTATTACGAGCCGGGCTTGCGCGGCATTCTCAAGAAGGACGGTTTTCTCACGCGCGACAGCCGTGTGGTCGAGCGCAAGAAATACGGTCGTCGCAAGGCGCGCCGGAGCTTCCAGTTCTCGAAACGCTGATCTCTTGATCAGCGCCCTGGAGGGGCGTCTCGTTACAAAGGGCGCTCCGCCAA